>DASUGZ010000207.1:0-55038 GCA_036273755.1 Pseudolabrys sp. | reverse complement strand
ATTTCGTCGAAGATCAGCAACAGCTCGTATTTGTCGGCGAGCGTGCGCAACCGCCTGAGAACGGCCGCGTCGTGAAATTTCATGCCGCCCGCGCCCTGCACCAGAGGTTCGATGATGATGCCTGCTATTGTCTCGGGTTTGCTCCCAAGCATTTTGTCCAACGCGGCGAATTTGGCTTCGCTGCGCGGCAGGTCGACGACAATGTGCTGCGGCAATAGGCCCGCAAAAAATGCATGCATGCCGTCTTCGGTATCGCTGACCGCCATCGCGCCGGTGGTGTCGCCGTGATAACCGCCCTTGAACGCAACGAATGTCTTTCGTCCCCTCGCGCCGCGATTGGTCCAATATTGCACGGCCATCTTCAGGGCGACCTCGACCGCGACAGAGCCGGAGTCGGAAAAGAACACGCGCGTCAGATCGCCCGGCAGCAGAGCCGCCAGCCGCCGCGCCAGAGTTGTCGCCGGCTCATGCGTCAGCCCGCCGAACATCACGTGTGGCATCTGCTTCAACTGTTTGGCGACGGCGTGACGGATGTGCGGCTGGTTGTAGCCGTGGCAGGCGGTCCACCAGCTGGCGATGCCGTCGATCAGCACGCGGCCGTCGGCCAGCACGATGCGCGAGCCTTCGGTGCGCACCACCGGCAGCGGCGGCCGCGCGGTCTTCATTTGCGCGTAAGGCAGCCAGATGTGGTCGAGGTCCCACCAGTCCGGCCGGTTTTTGCCGTTTTGCTCGACCGCCATCGCCTCTTCCTGCCGTGGCCTTGGCGAGCATTTAGCCTATTGTGGTAGGGATGGTCACCATGCCGTCGCTCGACGCCTTCGCGCAGCAAAAGCTCGACGATCTGCAGCGCCGCCACCTACGCCGGGCGCTGGCCGAGACCGTGCGCGAGGACGGCATCTGGGTCGAGCGCGACGGCAAGCGGCTGTTGTCGTTTTCCTGCAATGACTATCTCAATTTGACGCAGCGTCGGTCGATCAAAGAAGCGGCGAAGGCCGCGGTCGAGCAATACGGCGCTGGTTCCGGCGCCTCGCGCCTGATCACCGGCAATCATCCGCTCTATGCGCAGCTCGAAAGCCGCCTCGCGCGTATCAAACAGACCGAGGCCGCGGTTGTGTTCGGCTCCGGCTACCTCGCCAATGCCGGCATCATCCCGGTGCTGATCGGCCGCGACGGCCTGGTGCTGGTGGACGAATTTTCGCACGCGTGCTTGTTCGCGGGCGCGCAATTGTCGCGCGGCACGGTGATGACATTTCGTCATAACGACGTCGGGCACGCCGACGAATTGCTGTCACGCCATCGCGCGGCGCATGATCGCGCGCTGATCGTCACCGACGGCGTATTCTCCATGGATGGCGATCTTGCCCCGCTTGCGGAGCTTCTGACGCTCGCCAACGCGCACGACGCATGGATGATGTCCGACGACGCCCACGGGCTTGGCGTCGTCGGTGGCGGCCGCGGCTCGAGCTATGTCGGCAACACGCATATTCCGGTTCCGCTGCAAATGGGCACGTTGTCCAAAGCGGTCGGCGCCTATGGCGGCTATCTCTGCGCTTCCGCGCCGGTGATCGATCTGGTTCGCAACCGCGCGCGCACGCTGATCTATTCGACCGGCCTGCCGCCGGCCTGCGTCGCCGCCGCCATCGCCGCGCTCGATGTGATCGAGCGCGAGCCGGGCTATGCGGCGCTACCCGTGCAGAAGGCCCAGGCATTTACGCGCGCTGCCGGCCTCCCCGACGCACAAAGTCCAATCGTGCCGGTCGTGATCGGTGACGAAGAAGCGACGCTTGCTGCCTCGCGCCTGCTCGTCGACGAGGGCTACCTCGCCGTTGCGATCCGTCCGCCGACGGTGCCGCCCGGCACCGCGCGCCTGCGTTTGACGTTTACCGCACAGCATCTCGACGACCAGATTGCGCGGCTCGCCGATATCGTGCGCGACAAGATTTTGAAACACTAATGGCTGCGTATTTCGTCACCTCGACCGGCACCGATATCGGCAAGACTTTCGTCACTGCCGGGCTGATCCGTTATTTGCGCGAAGCCGGACATGCCGCTGAAGCCCTCAAGCCGGTGGTGAGCGGCTACGACCCTTCGGTGGTCGAGACCAGCGATCCGGCGGTGCTGCTTGCCGCGCTCGGGCGGCCGGTATCGGCCGACGAAGTCGAGCGCATCGCGCCATGGCGCTTTCGCGCGCCGCTTTCGCCCGATCTCGCCGCCGCGCGTGAAAGCCGCAGCATCGAATTCGACGAACTGATCGCGTTCAGCCGCGAGGCTGTCGACCGCGCCACCGGCATGCTCTTCATTGAAGGTGTCGGCGGCATCATGGTGCCGATCGACCCCGAACGCACGGTGCTGGATTGGATGGCCGCAATCGACATTCCCGTCTTGCTGGTGGTCGGCGGCTATCTCGGCACCATTAGCCATACGCTCACGGCGCTCGACGTCATGGCGACGCGGCATCTGAAGATCGCAGCCATCGTGGTGAGCGAGAGCGAACGCAACCCGGTTGAACTCGACGACACGGTGGCGAGCATCGCCCGTTTCGCGCACGGCGCGGGGGTCGTCGGGCTGCCGCGGCTGCCCGGCGGTATCAATCAGCATCCGGCTTTCGCCAAAATCGCGGCTCTGCTTTAGCAGCTCAATTGCGGCGTCAGCCGAACCATTTCTGGTTCAGCACGGTCTCCAGCATACCTTCGGCGTTGATCAGCGCGTGCAGCAGGATGGTGAGAATGACCGAGCCGCTCGCCCAGCGCAGCCAACCGAGAAGCAGGCCGAATGCAAAAATCTGCGCGATCACGAACCAATCATATTGAATGTGGATGATGGCCCAGAGCAGCGCGGTCGCCGCGATGACCGGCCAGGCGTTGCCGGGCTTACGCAGCCAGCCGCGGAACAAAAAGCCCCGGAACAGAACCTCTTCGCCGATCGGCGTCAGGATGACGACGGCGATCAACAGCCACAGTAGCCAGCCGGCCGCGCTCGCCGTAGTGTAAATGTCGGTTTGAAACGGTGTCACAAGGTTGTGGCCAAGCAACCAGCTCACCAGGTTGGCGACGACGATCAGCGCCACCGTGGCGGCGAGGCCGAACAGGAATTCGCCGCGGCTCGGCCATCTTAAGCCCAGATACTCGGTGGCGTTGACGCCGGTGCGGCTTGCGAACAGCGCCAGGAGGCCGACCTGAACCGGTGTCGATACGGTGATCACCAGCGTGATGGCGAGGCCGTCGCCGCTGAAATCCGGCAGATGCCCCAGTCCTTGGCCGTACCAGAACGTAAGAGCGAACAGCGCCACAAATTGTCCAATCAGCAAGGCGACCACCGCCAAGCCGAAGGTCGCGGGGCGGCCCCAAGGTTTGCTCTCCTCGATCATGGCAGTGCCTGCAGCCAGCGGCCGAGCGCGGCGCGTTCTTCGTCGCTCATGTGCGTCTGGTTTCCGAGCGGCATCGCTCTGTTCTGCACGGTTTGCGCGTAGATGCGCGATGCATACGTCTTGAGGTCAGCGAGCGTTTCCAACGTCACTCCATTCGGCGGCTTGTCGAATGCCGGATGCGCAGGCTTAACCGCGTGGCACGCGACGCAGTGCCGCTGCACAATAGCCAATGCCTCGGCATCGGTTATCGTCCCGTTACCGGCCGCCAATAAATCACCCGAAACGCAAACAGCCAGCGCCGCCATGACAGCGGCCCGGCCGTAAGCGTTCATGCGCGCACCGGCTACGGAACGAGGATGACCGACCCCGTGGTCTTGCGACCTTCGAGATCCTTGTGCGACTGGGCGGCGTCCTTGAGAGCATACTTATGGGTGGGAATCTTCACCGCGCCCGACCCGACCACCTTGAACAGATCGTTGGCCATGCTGACCAGGTCGTCACGCTTGGCAGCGTAGTGGTTCAGCGTCGGCCTGGTAGCGAACAGCGAGCCTTTGGTCTGCAAGATGTTGATGTTGAAGGCATCGATCTGCCCGGACGCTGAGCCGAAGCTGACGAAATAGCCGAGCGGATGCAGGCAATCGAGCGAAGCCGGGAACGTGTCCTTGCCGATGCCGTCATAGACGACGTCGCACAGCTTGCCGCTGGTTATCTCTTTCACCTTCGCGACGAAGTCTTCGTCGCGATACAGAATGGTGTGGTGCGCGCCGTTCTTCTTGGCGAGCTCGGCTTTGTCCTTGGAGCCGACGGTACCGATGACGGTGGCACCGAGATGGTTCGCCCATTGGCAGGCGATGAGTCCGACGCCGCCTGCGGCGGCGTGGATCAGACAGATGGTGCCCTTGCCGACCTTGAAGGTACGGTTGAGCAGATACTGCACCGTCATGCCCTTGAGCATCATGCCGGCAGCCTGTTCGTAGCTGATATTGTCCGGCAGCTTCACGGCGCGGTCCGCATTGAACACGCGCTCCGCCGCGTACCCTCCGAGCGGGCCGACGTAAGCGACGCGGTCGCCTTTCTTCAGGTCGGTTACTCCGGGCCCGACTTCGATCACCTCTCCCGCGCTTTCATTGCCGGCAATGAACGGCATGCCGACGGGCGAGGGGTACATGCCCATGCGGAAATAGCAGTCGATGAAATTGACGCCGCAGGCGTGCTGCTTGATCTTGATCTGGCCCTGACCCGGCGCTGGAATCTGGACATCCTCGTAGGTCAGAGCTTCGGGACCGCCCGCCTTGTGAACGCGCACTGCCGCGACCATAGTTTCACTCCCTCAAGTAGATTTGGCTTATGTCGATGGGTTTCGGGCCGCGATCATAGGCAGCCGCCCGGCGAGCGCAAGTGCACCGGCTCTAACGCGCGCCGGAGACATTGAGCACAGCGCCACTGACATAAGACGCGGCATCCGAGAGCAGGAACAGGATCGTTTCAGCGACTTCGTCGGGCTCGCCCGGCCGGCCCATCGGCAATAGCGGGGTGATGCGCTCCAGGCGGCCCGGCTCATGGATGTCAGTCTTGGTCGGGCCTGGACGGATTGCATTGACCCGGATGCCCTCTTTCGCCACCTCGCGGGCAAGGCCATTGGTCAGCGCGTCGATGCCGCCTTTGGCGGCGGCGTAAAACACATATTCGCCGGCGCCGCCGGTGACGCTTGCGATCGACGAAATCAATACAATCGAACCGCCGGACCCGCCTCTGGCGGTCGACATGCGGCGCACCGCCTCGCGCGCGCACAACAAGCCGCCATAGAGATTGACGTCGATCACTTCGCGAAGGGTCGCCGCGCTCGCGCTCTCAAGCTTGGAATTCTTGCCGCCGACGCCGGCGCTGTGCACGAAATGCGTGATCGGGCCGAGCGTCTTCGCCGCTTCGTCGAACACGCGCACGACCGTAGCTTCGTCGACCATATCGCCTTGGATCGCGACTGCTTTGCCGCCGGCCGCCGTCACCGCATCGACCACGCCCGCCGCGGCCTTGGCATTGCTCTTGTAGTTGACGGCGACGTCGTAGCCGCGTGCGCCGGCCAGCCGGCAGGTTGATGCGCCGATGCCGCGGCTGCCGCCGGCAATGAGAAGAACAGGTCGCGCCATGGCTCACTCCGAACAATTGGACTGTAAAACCAGCACGATCAGGCGGGCGGGCGCAACAGTCCGGCGGCAAGGAAATAAACCGCAATGACGACGAGCGGCCATATCACATAGGGTCCGGGCGCAAGATTGTGGATCACCGCTATAAAGGCGAGCACCGCCCAGGCCACAAGCAAGCCGATGTTGAGGGCGCGCAAGCGCTCGACCCGTAGCGGATGCAGGAATTTGATGGGCAGAAAAGTCAGCACGGCAAGCACGGCGATCATCGCGGCGGAGGCCCATTCCGGCGGCTCCAGCAGGTAGAGATAGAATGCGGTCAAATTCCACAGTCCCGGAAAACCGCGGAAATAATTGTCGGCGGTTTTCATCTGTCGGTCGGCGAAATAGAGCGCGCCGGTGATGACCACGACGATCCCGGCGGGAACGGCCAGGGCCTTCGGCAGCTGGCCACTGGCGGCGATCGCGTAGGCCGGCACAAAGACGTAGGTGGTAAAGTCGACCACGAGATCGAGCGTCTCGCCCGACCAGCGCGGCAAAACCTCGGCGACCTTGAATTCGCGCGCCAGCGGCCCGTCGGCGCCATCCACCACCAGCGCCAGCCCCAAGCAGAAGAACATCGCCGCCCAGTGCTCGCCGGTCGCCAGCACCAGCGCCAGAAATGCCAGCGCCGCGCCGCAGGCGGTGAAAACATGGACCGCGAAGGCGCGCGCAATCATAAAGCGCGTTGGCGCCGACACTACTGATTGCCCCAATCGAGCTTGACGATCTCGGCAGAGCGTCCGGCCAGATTCCAGTTGCGGCCGAAGCCGCGAAAGCGCGATTTGTCGGCGCGCGAGACAATCACATCGGGGCCGATCCAGTATTGGCTATTTCGGATGACGACGTTTCCGCCCTCCTCCTTGCCGCGCACCGGGGTGATGGCACCGCCGCCATATGTGTCGATATTGACGATGCGCGTCTCGCCCTGCGTTTCGTAAGAGATTGGCACTTGGCGCACGCCGAGGAATTGCCCGACCAGAATTGACAGCAGATGCGTGGTGCCGCCGACGCGGCCGGTGAAAATGCGGGTCAGGCCTTTGACCGCCAGCGCCGAGGCCTTGTCGTCGACGAACAGCGCCGCGGTCCAGTTGCCGCGCGACATGATACCCGGCAGATCCATCATCAGGCCGACGCGCAAGCCGGACAAATCCTCACTGTCGATGTGGCCGTCGTCGATGCGGATGCCAGCCCATGTCTGGCAGCGCTCCTCCGTCGGCGGGTGCTCGCCGAGCGAGAGCACGCAAGGGCAGAATACCGTGCAACTGCACGACAGCGCCATCTCGCCTTTCAGGGTCCACACTTCCGTCACAGATTCACTCCCGGTCTTTCGTTTTCTAGCTCAACTCGCGTGCAGCGGCCAATGGCCTGCCAACGCAGAGACAATAAAAGCTATGCCGCCAGCAATCAAAGCGACCCCGACGGCATAGGTGAATCGCTTTCCTGTGCCGATCTTTTCCAGCGTCATCACCACGCCGAGCCCCGCCATCCAGATCACGTTCATCACGCCGACGGCGAACATCACGAGCATCATCGCCCAACAGCAGCCGAGGCAGTAGAGCCCTTGCCTGACGCCAAGCCGAAACACACCGCGCGGCGTGGTCGCCCAGTTGGCGAAGAAGAATGGAAATGGGCTTTGACATTGTTTGAGGCAGGCGTGCTTAAGCGCTGAGAATTGGTAAACGCCGGCACCGATAAAAATCGCGCCAGAGAGCAGGCCGGTCGTCGACGCCATCCCGCTGCCGAGCAGCACCCCGGGCGTGAAGGCATATTGCGCGATCGTCGCGGCCACGGCAAAGCCGAGCCACACCGTCGTGTAACCGCCCGCGAGCGTGAATGGTGTCACGATGCGTTCGCCTTTTCGTGCCGCCGCGTCGGCGATCTCGGCGTAAGTGAGGATCATCGGCGCAGCACTTGGCAGCATCATCGCGAGCGTCATCGCAGCCCACATCGACGCAACGATGACGAAGCCGCTCGTGTCCCAAGCTGCGCCGTTGGAAACGAGCGCCCGGCACATCGCATCGAATGCGCTCGTACCGGCAGACATCAAGCCGAGCGCCAGCCAGCCGAGCGTGGTCAGCGCGATCACGCACATGACCGCTAGCGCCTTCGGCCGCGCGAACGCGGCGCCGAGCCGGCTTGCGGCGGGCGGCAGATGCAAAAAGTCGTGACGGGCGGTTTCGGTCATGGGCGCGTCAGCCATAGCGCATCGAACGCGCGTGGGGTACCGCAAGAGGCGATTTCCGCTGCGGCCTCGTCCATGCTATTCGGTTAAGCCGCAATGGGAACAAGCGCTTTGATGCCGGACAAATCGGGCATACTGCCCGCGGCGATCGTGGTCGGCCGCGGCCCGGCCGGCTTGATGGCGGCGGTCACGCTGGCCAGCGTCGGCTTGCCGACCGTCCTGGTGGGCAAACGCCCTGCCCGGCCGGACAACCGCACCACGGCTTTGTTTGCCGGTTCTATCACTGCGCTGGAAATGCTGGGTGTCTGGCCCCTATGCGCGGCGCTCGCCGCGCCGATGCGGACAATGCGCATCGTCGACGACACCGGGCGGCTGTGGCGCGCGCCGGAACTGAAATTCGAGGCCGATGAAATCGATCTCGACGTATTCGGCTACAACATCGAGAATTTCCATCTGCTCGCGGCGTTGGAGCAACGCGCCGCGACATTGCCTCACCTGCGTATCGTCGATGACGAGGTTCGGAACGCTACGCCAGACGACGATGCAGTGACGCTCGTGCTCGCGGGTGGTGCGGTCCTACATGCGCCGCTGGTGGTCGCCGCCGACGGCAGGCGGTCGCTCTGCCGCGAAGCGGCCGGCATCGCAATCGACACGCGCGACTATCCGCAGGCTGCCCTCACCGTCTGCTTGACGCACAGCCGGCCGCACCATGACACCTCCACCGAATTTCATACGCCGCATGGTCCGTTCACGCTGGTGCCGCTGCCGGGCCAACGCTCGAGCGTGGTCTGGGTGCTCGACCCGGCGCAAGCCGATGTCGTGCGCGAAATGAATGACGCCGCGCTTGGCGCCGAAATCGAACGCGCCTCGCATTCGATCCTAGGCAAGATCACGGTCGAGCCCGGGCGCGGACTTTTCCCGCTGTCGGTGACGACCGCGAGGCATTTCGGCGCGCGCCGCATTGCGCTGGTCGGCGAAGCCGCGCATGTCATTCCGCCGATCGGCGCGCAGGGACTCAATCTCGGCCTGCGCGACGCCGCCGCGATCGGCGAGATCGCGGTGACCGCGTATCGCGAGGGCCGCGATGCTGGCGGCAACGATGTGCTCTCCGCTTACGAGAAAATGCGTCGCGCCGACGTCACCAGCCGCACATTCGCTATCGACCTGCTCAACCGGACGCTGCTCACCGACTTCCTCCCCGTCCAGGGCATGCGTGGGCTCGGCCTCTACATGATCGACCGTATCGGACCACTGCGCCGCGCGGTGATGCGCGAGGGCGTCGCGCCGGCGGCGGCCGAGCCGAGACTGATGCGCGGTGAAGCGCTTTAATCTTCGTCGAGCGGCGGCGCTTTCTTTGCAACCGGCCTGTCGCGAAATTGTGGCGCGATCGGGAGCGGCAGTGCTGGTATCGTCTTGCCTGAACTGCTTTCAACAGCGTGGGCGAACAATCCGCGCCCGACGAAATGCGGATCGCACATTGCCTGCTCGAGCGGCACGACAATGGTCGTGCAGCAATCGGCGGCGGCGAAGATCGGCCGCCATTCATCAGCGCTGCGCGCGGCGATCAGGATGGCGACCGCCGCCCGTGTCGCTTTTGGATCCCGCCGGTCGTCGGCGAATTGCTCCGGCAGCGCGATCGCCTTGGTAAAGGCCGCCCAGAATTTCGGCTCCAGCGCGCCGCACGCGACCAGTTTGCCGTCTTTGGTCGGATAGAGCTGGTAGCGGGGCGAGCCGCCCACCAGCCACATTTCGCCAGGCTTTGGAAATTTTCCCGTTGCAGCGCCGATCGCCAGCGCCGCCCAGCCGAACGTGAACATGGCGTCGCTCATGGCGATGTCGATATGGCAGCCCTGCCCGCTTTGGTCGCGCGCACGCAGCGCCAGCAGAATATTGATCACCGCGGGAAAGCTGCCGCCGGCGATATCGGCGGCGAGCATCGGCGGCACTATCGGTGCGGCAATCGAGCCCGGCTGCAGGTCGAGCAAGCCTGTATTGCCGATGTAGTTGATGTCATGGCCGGCCTCGTCGGCGCGCGGCCCGCTCTGGCCGTAGCCGGAGATCGAGCAGTAGATCAGCCGCGGATTAATGGCGCGCACGTCGTCGTAGCCAAGACCCACGCGCGCCATCACGCCGGGGCGGAACTGCTCGAGCAGAATGTCGGCGCGCTCGAGCAGCGGCTTGAGTCTGGCGCGGTCGGCATCGCTCTTGAGATCGAGAGCGAGACCTTTCTTGCCGCGATTGAGCAAGGCAAAGACGGCGCTCTCGCCGTCGATGAACGGCGGAAATTGCCGTGCGTCCTCGCCGCCCGGCCGCTCGATCTTGGTGACCTCGGCGCCGGCTTCCGCCAGCATCAGCGAAGCCAGCGGCCCCGGCAGCAGCGTGGTGAAATCAAGAACATGAAGGTCGGACAGCGGTTGCATGACGATGATTATGGCCCAAATACCACCACTTGGCGCGGCCTTTGCATTCCTCTAAACGGCACTAAAGCCATTGGGAAGGACCTCAGCGCCCATGAAGCTGCCACGCCAATTCTTCACTCCGCTCGCGATCGGCGCGCCGGCGCCGATGCGCGACCTGCCGGTGCGCCTCGAGCGCATGATCCATTTCGTTCCGCCGCATCTCGACAAGTTGCGCGCCAAGGTGCCCGAACTCGTGCGCCAGGTCGACGTGGTGCTGGGCAACCTGGAAGACGCCATCCCGGTCGATGCCAAGGTGGCCGCGCGCAAGGGCTTCATCGAAATGGCGAAGAGCGTCGACTACGGCGCGACCGGCCTGTGGACGCGCATCAATGCACTCAACTCGCCCTGGGCGCTCGACGATGTCATCGAGATCGTCGGCGCTGTCGGCGACAAACTCGACGTCATCATGCTGCCAAAGGTCGACGGGCCCTGGGACATCCAGTATCTCGACCAACTGCTGGCGCAACTCGAGGCGCGGCATAAAATCAAAAAGCCGATCCTGATCCACGCCATTTTGGAGACCGCGCAAGGGGTCAATAATGTGGAAGCGATCGCCACAGCCTCCCCGCGCATGCATGGCATGAGCTTAGGGCCGGCCGATCTTGCCGCTTCGCGCGCGATGAAGACGACGCGCGTCGGCGGCGGCCATCCGGATTACAAGGTGCTTGCCGATGCGCAAGGTGACGCGCCACGAGCCTCTGCGCAGCAGGATCTGTGGCACTACACCATCGCGAAGATGGTCGACGCCTGCGCGGCCGCCGGCATCAAACCGTTCTACGGGCCGTTCGGCGATTTCTCCGATGCCGTTGGGTGCGAAACGCAATTCCGTAACGCGTTTCTTATGGGTTGCGCCGGCGCATGGTCGCTGCATCCCTCGCAGATCGAAATCGCCAAACGCGTGTTCTCGCCCGACCCGGCGGAAGTCGCTTTCGCCAAAAAGATCGTCGCCGCCATGCCGGACGGCGCTGGCGCGGTGATGATCGAGGGCAAGATGCAGGACGACGCGACCTGGAAGCAGGCCAAGGTACTGCTCGATCTCGCCAGACTGGTCGCAGCCAAGGACCCAGAGATGGCCGCGCGCTACGCCCTATAAGCGAGGGTCTGGCGCGGGCCGAGACGATGGTCTAAGGGGTCGCTGCCATGGATAAGATCCGCATCGCCAAATACAAGATCGGCCAAGTGGTCAAGCACCGCGTCTACCCGTTTCGCGGCGTGGTGTTCGACATCGATCCCGAATTCGACAATACCGACGAGTGGTGGGAGTCGATTCCCGCCGACGTGCGGCCGCGCAAGGACCAGCCGTTCTATCATCTTTATGCCGAGAACGCGGAGACCGAATACGTCGCCTACGTTTCAGAACAGAACCTGTTGCCCGACACCTCCGACAAGCCGTTACGCCATCCGCAAGTCAATGAAGCCTTCGTGCAGGACGACAGCGGCGGCTATCGCCCGCGCAACATCCAGATGAACTGATCTCACCCTGGATGCAAAACAAAAAGGCGCGGGCTTCGAACCCGCGCCTTTCGTATTTTAATTGGCAAACGCCGCGTTATTTCTTTTCCGGTGCCGGCGCCGCTGGCGGCTGCTGGGCCTCGAGCTTCTTGCGCGCCTCTTCGGCTTTCTTCTGCAATTCTTCCTGCAATTTGCGCTGCTGCTCCTCGACGACTTTCGGGTCGGTCGGCGGGCCATCATAGGCCTTGGCAAAATCGTTGAGCGGCAGCGGCAGGCTGATCGGCGTGCCTTGCATGTTGATCGCCTGCAGCGTGATCTGCTGACCCTTCTTCATAGCGGCAATCATGGCGTCGTTGACCGGATAGTCCGACATGCAGCCGACCGGGAAACATATCTTGTAGGGCTCCTGCGCCGGCTGGCCCTGGTCGATGATCATGCGGGTGCCGTGCTGCAATTGCATGCCGAGCGGCACCGTAACGCGCAGAACCTTCGGCTCCCCTTCCGGCTCGAACAATTGCACGATCGCAACGGGCATGCCGTTTTCCAAGCGGCCGTCTTTGGTGAGGACGCACACTTGCTTGTTGTTGGTCTCCGGCCCCTTGCCGCAGACCTTGATCCACGGCGAATACATGAGCTGCGGCGGCGCAGTGGCGGCCTGCGGCGCCGGCGCACCGGGCGCCACCGGTGCAGGCGCGGCGGCGGGCGGTTTGGCAGGCGCCGCTTTTGGCGCGGCGGGTTTGGCCGGCTTCGGCTGCTGCGCCAACGCGGGCGTCCCCGCGACCATGAGCGCAAGCAATCCGGTGGCGAATGAGGCGGCCAGCGCCCGCCCCAATGCAATCCGATGAATCATAACGATGTGTCCTTTTTTCCCCGCACGGTCGCGGCTTTCCGCCAACTGAACGACCGTCTCGTCGCCCGGCTCTCTCTCCGCGAAATGCGGCGGGAGCGTGACTCCCGGGCAGCCTGATAGCCGATATTGTTCCAGCAATAAAGCCACGAATATGCCGAAAATACAGAGCCGCGCAGGCCCACAGGCCTATGATAAATTGCGCTAAACCGGAAACGAGTCGCATCCGCACCCCGACCGCGCCCCCCGCCACCGCTCGCGCGCTGATGCACCTGCAGGCATCCCGGCGCTCGGTGGTGCTCGGCGCGCTGCTGGCCGCGAGCGGCATCGGACGGGCCCGGGCTCTTGCGGCCAATACCGACTACGCCATCGCCATGCATGGCGAGCCGGCATGGCCCGGCAACTTCAACTATCCGACTTACGCGAACCCGGCGGCGCCCAAAGGCGGTCAGCTGGTGCAAGGTGTGCTCGGCACCTTCGACAGTCTCAATCCGTTCATCGTTATGGGGCTGCCGGCCGCATATGTCCGCTCCTATGTGATCGAGAGCCTGCTGGCGCGCGGCTATGACGAGCCATTCACGCTCTATGGCCTGCTCGCAGAAGCGGTCGAGACCGATGCCGCGCGCAACATCGTCACCTTCACGCTCAATGCGGCGGCACGCTTTGCCGACGGCAGACCGGTGACGCCAGGCGACGTAATCTTTTCTTGGGAGTTGCTGCGCGACCGCGGCCGGCCGAATTACCGCACCTACTACAAGAAAGTAGTGAAAGCAGAGGCGCTCAGCGCGCGCACCGTACGGTTCGATCTCACCGGCTCCGACGACCGCGAGTTGCCGCTGATCCTCGGATTGATGCCGGTGCTCGCCAAGCACACGATCGATCCCACGACGTTCGAGCAGACGACGTTCAAACCGCTCGTCGGCAGCGGGCCCTACACGGTGAGCGCCGTCAGGGCCGGCGAAAGCGTCACCTTCACCCGCGACCCGAACTATTGGGCACGCAATCTGCCGATCAATCGCGGCTTGTGGAACTTCGATACCATCCGCGTTGACTACTACCGCGACGGCAACACCCATTTCGAGGCATTCAAGAAAGGCCTCTACGACGTCCGCGCGGAAACCGATCCCGGCCGGTGGCAGACGGCCTACGATTTTCCAGCGCTCGTGCAGGGCAAAGTCGTGAAAGAGGAGTTCCCTTACGGCCTGCCCAAGGGCATGGATGGTCTCGTCTTTAACACGCGCCGGCCGATGTTTTCCGACGTGCGCGTGCGTGAGGCGATCCTGCATCTGTTCGACTTTGAATGGATCAATCACACCTATTTTTTCAACCTCTACAAACGCACGGCGAGCTATTTTGACGGCTGCGATCTGTCGGCTCATGGCGTGCCGGCCGATGCACGCGAGCGTGAATTACTGGCGCCGTTTCCAAACAGCGTGCGGGCCGACATCATGGCGGGTGCCTGGACGCCGCCGAAGACCGACGGCTCGGGCCGCGATCGCGCCGGATTACGCAAGGCTTTCGCGCTATTCGCCGAAGCCGGCTATGCTCTTAACGGCACGCAGCTGGTGCACAGCGCGAGCGGCCGGCCTTTCACCTTCGAAATTCTCACCACCAAGCGCGACCAGGAGCGCGTCGCACTCGCCTTCGCGCGCAACCTCAAGCGCGCCGGTATCGAAACGCAGGTGCGCAGCGTCGACGCTACCCAGTACGAGCGCCGTCTCATCGGGTTCGACTTCGACATGACGCAGTACCGCTGGGAGCAGTCGCTGTCGCCCGGCAACGAGCAGATGTTCTACTTCGGTTCGGCGGCGGCGGGCGAGGACGGCAGCCGCAACTACATGGGCGTCAAATCTAAGGCGGCCGACGCCATGATCGCCGCCATGCTCGCGGCGACCACGCGTCCCGACTTTGTCGCCGCCACCCGCGCGCTCGACCGCGTTCTGCTGTCGGGGTTCTACGTGGTACCGCTCTACTTCCCGCCCAAACAATGGATAGCGCGCTGGGCGAGAATCAAGCATCCCTCGCAGACCTCGCTGTTCGGCTATCTGCCGGAAACCTGGTGGCATGGGGACGCCCGATGATCCTGAGCGGCACGGCGAACGCGACCGGCAACCGCGCCACCCTCGACGATCTGTTCCGACGCGCCGGCGTCCGCCACTCCGACGGGCTTGCGCTTGCCGACCCGCCGAATTGCGAGCTACTGAACCGCCAACCACCGCGCTGCCTCACTTATGCGGAGGCCGACCGCGCCATTTCGACGCTGGCCGCAAAGCTGCGCGCGCTCGGGCTTCAAACCGACGCCGTGGTGGCGATCCAGCTTGCCAATACCATCGACAGCGTCATCGCGCTGCTCGGCGTGCTGCGCGCCGGCATGATCGCGGCGCCATTGCCTTTGTTGTGGCGCGTGCAGGAGGCGGTTTCCGCGCTGTCGGCCATCGGCGCCAAGGCGATCATCACCTGCGCGCACGCCGGCGCTTATGCCCAGGCCGAGATCGCCATGCAGGCGGCGGCCGAGTTGTTTCCGATCCGCTACGTCTGCGGTTTCGGCGACAATCTTCCCGATGGCGTCGTGCCGCTCGATGAGCGCGCCGACGCCCCGGTCGTGGATTTTTACCAGCCGGCGACGCGGCCCGGCGACGCCGCGGCTCACGTCGCAGCCATCACCTTCGATATCACCGCGGAAGGTTTTGTGCCCCGCGCGCGCAGCCACCGCGAATTGATCGCGGGCGGGCTCGCGGCGTTCCTCGAAGGCGGCATTGCGCGGGACGCTGCCATCCTGTCGGCAATCCCTGCGACCTCGTTTGCCGGCATCGCACTGACCGTGGTGCCTTGGCTGCTTTCGGGCGGAACGCTTGGGTTGCATCACGGCTTCGATCCCGCGGTTTTCGCCGAGCAAACGCGAGCGCTGCAACCCGCAGCGGTTGTACTGCCAGCCCCAGCTCTGACGCCGCTCACGCAGGCTGGCTTGCTGGACGAACCGGTCAAGACGATCCTCGGGCTGTGGCGTGCACCCGAACAAATTGCTGGCGCCGCCTCTTGGCAAGGCAACGCTGTATTGATCGACGTTGCGAGCTTTGGCGAGATTGGCCTGCTGCCGGCTCGGCGCGGTTCGGACGGCCGTCCGGCACCTCTGCCGCTCGGTCTTGTCGCCGTGCCACACGGCTCCGCCGAGACGGTTGCCGTGGCGGAGACCACGCGCAACAAGACCGGCACTCTGATGCTGCGCGGCCCGATGGTGCCGACGCGGCCATTTCCGCCCATCGTCGAGCCTGGAGGCGAAGACCGTTTCGCGCCGGATGGTTTTGTCGACACCGGGTATGGCTGCAAGATCTCGCGCGAGGCCGGAGCGTTCACGCTCACTGCGCCACCCTCCGGGATCACAGCGGTGGGCTTCTATCGTTTCCGCCAGAGCGAGGTCGATGCCGTGGTGGCGACCGCCGACCCCAGCGCCGTCATTGTCGCCTTGCCCGACGCCCACCTTGGGCAGCGGCTGGCGGGCCGCGCGCGCGACGGCGCGGCGATTGCCGCGGAATTGGAGGCCTACGGCGTCAACGCGTTGGTCGCCGGCGCCTTCCGCCTGCGCGGAATTGCCGCCTGATCTTCTCGATTTCGTTGACGCGGCATTAATCGGGCGCCGCTACTTTGGCGCACCGTTTTGTAACTCGCGTGCGCACCCATGTCGCTGCAAGGTCCGATGGTCCTCGTCGCCGAAGGCCCGGCGACCGATCTGGTCGCGGCGCTGGTCGCCGCCGGCGCATTTCCGGTTGTTGAAACCAAATGGGCCGATGCGCCGGCCGCCTTTCAATCGGTGAAGCCGGCCGCCGTGGTGATCGCCGAGGCCGGCGCGCCGGCCGATGCCGCCGCCGCAAATGAGCTTTGCCGACAGATTGCGACCGCGACCGGAACGGTCGTCCCAGTCGTCGCCCGCGTCGGCGGCGCGCTGGAAGCGGCGCTGCCGATCGCGCTTGCCGTCGACGTCGCGCTGCCGGACGAACGATTGATCGCGCGGTTGCGTTCGGCGATGCGGGTGCGCGCGCTGCATGCGACCGTGCTCCGCCGCATCGAAACCGTCGCCGTGCACGGCGGACGCTTGCCGGCCTTTCCGACCGGCGATGCGCTCGAGGACGCCACCGTGTTGATCGCCGGGCGCGGGCCGCTCTATCCGAAGCTCAGCGTGGCCATGGGCGAGCATGTTACGGTGCTGGGCGCGCTCAGCGTCGAAGGCGCCGCCAAACATCTCAATGGACGCGACATCGACGGCATCGTGCTCGGCGACGGATTCTCGCCGCGCAAGATCGAAGCCTTCCTCACGGTGCTGGCGCAGGATGTTCGCTTTCGTGATATTCCTGTCGCGGTCATCGTCGATGAAATTCCCGACTTTGCCGAAGCTTTGCCCAACGTCGATCATGTCGACCGCGATCCAACGCGGCTGGCGGCGCGCATGGTGCCGCTGGTCCGCATGCATGCGTTCGAGGCGCGGCTCAAACGAATGTTGAAGTCGCTCGATGCCGACGGCATTTTCGATCCCGACACCGGACTGCACGGCCGCGACGCCTTTTGGCAGGAGATCGGAAAGGCGGCGGCGGACGCCAATGAGACCGGCATGGCGCTCTCGGTGGCACGGCTATCGTTCGACAGCCCGCTCGGCGTGCGCGCCGGCAAGGACGCCGCACGGCTGCTTACGCGGTTGATCCGCTCCGTCGATTTTGCCTGTCGCGACGACGACGGCGCGCTGCTGATTGCGTTTACGCAGACCGACCTGCGTGGCGCCCATGTCATCGCTCGCCGCATCGCCAGCGCGCTCAAGAGCACCCTCATGGCGCCGCACGGCGCACAAGCCAAGATTGCGGCCGCCGTGACACTCGCAACGCTCAAGCACGGCGATACGCTCGACGCGCTAATGTCGCGTGTGCTGGGCAGGCATATGGTTGCGGCGGAGTGAGCACGGGCATAGCTTAGCTCCAAATAGGAGTAAGGCATGTCCGATAATCAACCCGTCCGTATCGACGTCGTCTCCGACGTGGTGTGCCCGTGGTGCTTCATCGGCAAGCACCGGCTGGAACAAGCGATCGCCCTCGCGCCCGACATCCCGGTCGAGGTGCACTGGCGGCCCTACTTCCTCAACGACTGGATCCCGCGCGAGGGTATTTCGCGCGAGCAATATCTGACCACCAAATTCGGCTCGGTCGAGCGCTACAAGGGCATCGCCCAGCGCGTCGGTGCCGCAGCGGCGGCAGAAGGCCTGGTCTATGCCGCCGACAAGATGAAACGTCAGCCCAACACAACCGACAGCCACCGGCTGATCCGCTGGGCCGGCGACATCGGCAAGGCCGCCGAGATGAAGCAGCGCCTGATGGACCTCTATTTCACAGAAGGCGCCGATCTCACCGATCGCGACACTTTGGTGAAGGCGGCCGCCGCCGTTGGTCTGGACGCCGAAACCGTGCACGCGGCGCTCGGCAGCGACAAAGACGTCGCCGAGGTCGAACGCGAGGCGCAAGCGGCGAAGGAATCCGGCATCGAGGGCGTGCCGATGTTCATCTTCGGCGGCAAGTTCGCGGTCTCCGGCGCGCAGTCGCCGGAATATCTCGCCGAAGCCATCGCGCGCGCGGCGCAGGCGCAGCAAGCGGCGGAATAGCGGCCGAGACGCGGGTGCCCGAAACCGAGACATTCGATTTCATCATTGTCGGCGCCGGCAGTGCGGGGTGTGTCCTGGCAAACCGGCTGACGGCGTCCGGACGTCATCGCGTGCTCCTGCTGGAAGCGGGACCCCCCGACCGCAATCTGTGGATTCATATCCCGCTCGGCTACGGCAAGCTCTTCACTGACCGGAGGCACAACTGGTGCTACGCCACCGAGCCCCAGGCCGAATGCGCCGGCCGGCAAGTGATTGCGCCGCGCGGCAAGGTGCTCGGCGGCTCAAGTTCAATCAATGGACTGATTTATATTCGCGGCCAAGCCCAGGACTTCAACCTGTGGCGCCAGCTCGGCAATGCCGGCTGGGGCTATGACGATGTGCTGCCCTACTTTCGCAAGTCCGAATCAAACGAGCGCGGCGCCGATGACTTGCACGGCGGCGACGGACCGCTCGCGGTGTCGAACGCGCGCGACCAGCATCCGCTGGCGCTTGCTTACCTCGAAGCCGCGCAACAGTGTGGCTATCCGCGCAACGACGACTTCAATGGCGCAACGCAAGAAGGCGCTGGCCTTTACCAGACGACGACCCGCAATGGCGTACGCTGTTCGACCGCGACGGGCTATCTGAGGCCGGCGCGCGGCCGCGCCAACCTGCGCGTCATTACGGGCGCGCTGACCACGCGAATTCTATTCGAAGGCCGCCGCGCTGTCGGCGTCGAATATCGCGTTGGCGGTGAAACCAAAATGGCGCGGGCGTTGCGTGAGATCGTGTTGTCGTCAGGCGCGTTTAACTCGCCGCAATTGCTGCAGCTGTCGGGCGTCGGTCCGGCGCCTTTGCTGCAATCCTTTGGCATCCCTGTTGTCGCCAACATGCCCGGCGTCGGCGAAGGTCTCAACGATCACTACGCCGGGCGCATCATATTCCGTTGCCGTGAGCCGGTCACGCTGAACGACGCCGTCCGCGGCTGGGGCAGCAAAATCGCAGCGGGTCTGCGCTACGCATTGACGCGGCGCGGCTATCTCACCGTGTCCGCTATTTCCGCTGGCTGTTTCCTGCGGGCGCATCCGCTGTCGGAAACGCCGGACTCGCAATGCTCGATAGCGCTTTATTCGGCGGACTCGATCGGCGGCAATTTGCACGCATTCCCGGGCGTCACCGGCATCTGCACGCTGTTGCGTCCCGAAAGTCGCGGCTCTGTACGGATCAAGTCCGCCGATCCGAGCCAGGCCCCGGCGATCGATCCCAATTACCTTGCAACCGCGCGCGACCGGGAAACCGCCGTTGCCGGCGTCAAAGCGATGCGCCGCATTTTCCGCGCTCCCGCCATAGCGCGGTATATCGCCGAAGAAATCGAGCCGGGCGCCTCGTGTGACAACGATGACGAGTTACTCGATTTCATTCGCCGCCGCGGCAGCACGACCTACCACCCGGTGAGTACGTGCCGCATGGGACCGGATGCGCTCGCCGTGACCGACGAACGGCTGCGCGTACGTGGACTGATCGGGCTCCGCGTGGTCGATGCGTCAATCATGCCGGCCGTCGTGTCGGGCAACACCAACGCCGCGACCATCATGATCGGCGAGAAAGGCGCGGACATGATCCTGGCCGACGCAAACGCCTGAAGCCATTGAACCCGCCGGCATTCGGATATTTGGATTTTACTCGTGCGACCTTTATTCGTTTTGATAATAATGACAACCTTTGATTGACATGATACCGTTCAGTTTTCGCAACACAGGGGCGCGCGATGTCTCAGACCGTCAAATATGCTTGCAGCATCACCGTTGCCGCGTTTGCGGCAACTCTTGCCATTGCGACCTTTGCTCTACCGCGTCCGGCTCATGCCATTGACGGCCGCACCGCCGTCGGCGCCTGCATCGACAGCACCGCGAGCGGCGCGCGTTGTTCCTGGTCGGTGAACGATAAAGGCGAAATCGACATTTGCGACAAATCCGGCTGCACCTACTGCAAGTCTGCCGACAGTGAGTGCGTGGCGGCTGCACGCAAAGGGCGCCCCCATCCGACGACGGGCTTGCCGCCCGGCACAACAATCACGACTGCGGTCGGCACCTTTAAAGTGTCACCGAACCACTCCAAAGGTCCGATCTTGCAGCTCCGTTGCCCGCAGGGCTTTCGCATTTGCGCAGGCCACAGCGGTTGCATATCCAACCATGACGACTGCACCCCAATAAAGTAGCGATGCCGTCTGTTTGGTCGGCCGCGGTCCCCAGGAATCGCGGCCGCCAAACGCAGATACGTATCACGCTGCTTTGGCCTGCTCGGCGATGGCCGCCAGATTGCGCAAGATCGCCGCCGTACCCTTGAGCCGTTCGTCCGGCTTTTCCCAGTCGTCAAAGAACACCAACTGCTGGTTCTTGGCGTCTTTCGGATCGGCGCGCATGCGCACGCCCGTGCCCTGTTTCTGAATGAACGCCATCAATCCTTCGGGGTTGGCGAAGATATTGTCGCGGAACGACAACACCACCCCTTTCGGGCCAGCTTCCAGCTTTTCGACATTGGCGCGCCGGCACAGCGCCTTGATCGCCACAACTTGCAACAAATGCTCGACCTCGCGCGGCAACGCGCCGAAGCGGTCGACGATCTCGGCGGCGAAGCTTTCGATGTCGCGCTCGTCTTCGATCTCCGCGAGCCGCCGATAGAGCGCGAGCCGCACAGAAAGATCGGTGACGTAGTCCTCCGGAATGAGCAGCGCCGTGCCGATGGTGATCGACGGCGACCAGCGGTCGGCGACCGGCGCACTGATGCCGGCCTTGAGGCTCAACACCGCCTCCTCCAGCATCTGCTGGTAAAGCTCGAAGCCGACCTCCTTGATGTGGCCGGACTGCTCGTCGCCGAGCAGATTGCCGGCACCGCGAATGTCGAGATCATGCGACGCAAGCTGGAAGCCGGCGCCCAGCGTGTCGAGCGATTGCAGCACCTTGAGACGGCGCTCGGCCTGCTGCGTGATGGCGCGGTTGGCCGGCAACGTCAGGAGCGCATAGGCACGCAGTTTCGACCGCCCCACCCGTCCCCGCAATTGATAAAGCTGCGCCAGGCCGAACATGTCGGCACGGTGCACGATCAGCGTGTTGGCGGTCGGAATATCGAGGCCGGATTCGATGATGGTGGTCGACAGCAGCACGTCGTATTTGCCGTCGTAGAACGCCGACATGATGTCGTCGAGCACAGTCGGCGGCATCTGGCCGTGGGCGACGCCGACGCGCACCTCCGGCACATTCTTGTCTAGGAACTCCTTGGCGCCGGCCAGATCCTCAATGCGCGGGCAGACGTAGAAGGCCTGGCCGCCGCGATATTTTTCGCGCAGCAGCGCCTCGCGCACCGTGATCGGATCGAACGGCGAGACGAACGTGCGCACCGCTAGGCGATCGACCGGCGGCGAGGCGATGATCGACAAATCGCGGACGCCGGTGAGTGCGAGCTGCAATGTGCGCGGGATCGGCGTTGCGGTCAGCGTGAGCACGTGCACTTCCGAGCGCAGTGTCTTGAGCTTCTCTTTATGCGCCACCCCAAAATGTTGCTCCTCGTCGACAACCAAAAGCGCGAGGTCCTTGAAGCTGATGCCCTTGCCGAGAATGGCATGCGTTCCAATGACGATATCGACGCCGCCGTCGGCCAAGCCCGCCTTGACCTTGGCGAGCTCGGCCGCCGGCACCAAGCGCGACGCCTGCGCGACGTTGACCGGGAAGCCACGGAAGCGCTCCGCGAATGTCTTGAAGTGCTGGCGCGCCAGCAACGTGGTCGGCACCACCACGGCCACCTGTTTGCCGTTGATCGCGGCGATGAAAGCTGCCCGCAATGCGACTTCGGTCTTGCCAAAACCGACGTCGCCGCAGACGAGGCGGTCCATCGGGCGGCCGGAGTTCAAATCCTTGATGGTGGCCTCGATTGCCGAAAGCTGGTCGTCGGTCTCCTCGTAAGGGAAGCCGGCGCTGAACTCATCGTAAGCACCGGGTGTCACCGCAAAACGCGGCGCCTCACGCGTCAACCGTTCGGCCGCGACCTTGATCAATTCCCCGGCGATCTCGCGGATGCGGCTTTTCATGCGCGCCTTGCGCGCCTGCCAGTTGCCGCCTCCGAGGCGGTCGAGGTCGACGTTCGCCTGCTCCGCACCGTAACGCGACAACAGGTCCACGTTTTCGACCGGCAGATAGAGCTTGGCTCCGTCGGCGTAGTGGATTTCCAGGCAATCGTGCGGCGCGCCTGCGGCGTGGATCGGCTGCAAGCCGGCGAAACGCCCAATGCCGTGATCGACGTGGACGACAAGATCGCCCGGCGCGAGGCTGGTCGCTTCGGCGATGAAATTGTCGGCGCGTCGCTGGGCACGGCGCGGCCGCACCAGGCGGTCGCCGAGGATGTCCTGCTCGCTGATGATGGCGGCGTCTTCGGTCTCGAAGCCGGATTCGATGCCGAGCACGGCCAGCGCCACCGCGGCCTTCGGCAGTTTGGCTGCGTCCGACCACGAGGCAATCGGCGTAAGGTTAAGCAATTTGTGATCGGCGAGCACGTGGCTCATGCGCTCGCGCGCGCCGTCGCTCCACAGCGCGATGGCCACGCGCTTGCCGGCGGACTGCAACGACGACACGTGCTGTGTAACGGCCTCGAAAACGTTGCTGTTGGGCGCGGCGCGTTCGGCGGCGAAGTTGTGTCCGGCCTTCGCGCCGATGTCGATCGCGCTGGAATCGGGAACCGCAAACGGCGTCAGCTTCACCAGCGCCGCGCCATCGAGACGCGACTTCCATTCCGCTTCGCTGAGATAAAGCCGTTCCGCCGGCAGCGGCTTATAAGGCGGCGTCACGCCGTCTTTCAGCGCATCACGGCGGGCGTCGTAATAATCCGCAATTTGGGTGAACCGCTCATGCGCCGCATCTTCCGCCAGATGTTCCAGGGTGAGCGGTGTGCCTGGCAGGTAGTCGAACAGCGTCTCCAGCGTGTTGTGAAACAGCGGCAGCCAATGCTCCATGCCGGGATAGCGGCGACCTTCGCTGACCGCTTCGTAGAGCAAATCGTCTGGAGCAGCGGCGCCGAACTCTTTGACATAACCGGTGCGGAAGCGGCGGATGGTCTCGGTGACAAGCTGGAATTCCGAAACCGGCACCAGGTCTAGTCCGCGCAACTCGGTTTCGCTGCGCTGCGTTTGCGCGTCGAATGTGCGGATGGTCTCCAACACGTCCCCGAAGAAATCCAAGCGCACCGGCACGTCCAGGCCGGGCGGGTAAAGGTCGAGGATGCCGCCGCGCACGGCATAGTCGCCCGGTTCGCGCACGGTCGAGGCGCGCGTAAAGCCGTTGAGCTCGAGCCAGGTGACGATGCTGGCCATGCCGGTGACATTGCCCGGCGCGACCGAGAGCGCGTGAGTGGCCACAAACTCACGCGCCGGCACACGCTGCAGCACCGCGTTCACCGTCGTCAACAGCACCGAGGGCCTGTCGCGGCCTTTGACGCGCGCAAGACGCGACAGCGCGGTCATGCGCTGCGCCACCACGCCGGCATTCGGCGACACCCGGTCGTAAGGCAGGCAATCCCAAGCCGGGAATTCCATGGTTAGAATATCCGGCCCGAAAAATGCCAGCGAACGCGACAGCGCCGCCATGCGCTGGCCGTCGCGGCAGATCACGGCGAGCGACATCGCCGGGGCATTGGCCTTGGCTGCAACGGCCCGCGTGAGGTCGGCGAGCACTAGCCCCCCGGCGCCGTCGGCGACCTGCGCCAGGGTCAGGGGCGCGCCGGCGCGCAAGAGTTCGGCGGGCGACTTAGCCATGGTTGCGATGGAAATCGCACAATTTGCGGAACAAGGCCGTGTCGATCTCGGGAGGCACGCCTTGCGCACCGTTCACCCACGCGAAAATGCGCTGGTCGGGCACATCGAGCCACGTCTCGTATTCGTCGAGCTCGGATTCGCTGAGAGTCGCGATATTCGCGTCGGCGAAGCCGCCGAGCACCAGATCCATCTCGCGGATGCCGCGATGCCACGAGCGGAACAGCAACCGCCGCCGGCGCGGATCAAGGCCTTCGCTCGAAATCTGCGTGCCGGACATGCGATCGCTCCAACGCCGAAAACCCGGACGGGCCGGGCGGGGTTTATATAGAAGGCTTGCGGGGTCCTGTCAGCGGCTGCTTTGCACAGCCCAGCATTGCGTCGGCCGAACGCGCAAGCCAGCATGCGCGCGATGCGTCCGCTCGTGCTCAACCCGCTATTTGCGTCGCTCACCAGCCTGCCCGGCGTCGGGCCGAAGTTGGAGAGGCTCTACGCGCGGCTGCTCGACCGCGATGCGCCGCGCGTCATCGACCTGTTGTTTCACCTGCCTTCGGGCGCCGTCGACCGCCGCGCGAGGCCGAAGCTCAACGAAGTCCAAGCCGGACAACTGGTCACCGTCGCCGTGACGGTCGACGAACATCGGGCAGCGCCACCGCATCGTTCACGCGCGCCCTATCGCGTGGAGACCAGCGACGATACCGGAACGCTGACCCTGACGTTTTTCAGCGCGCGCAAGGACTATCTGGAGAAACTCCTGCCAGTCGGCGAAATGCGTTACGTCTCCGGTACTGCCGAGTTCTATGACGGCATGCTGCAGATGGTGCATCCCGACCGCGTCGTCGACGAGAAAGGCTTTGCCAACCTGCCGCTGGTCGAGCCGGTCTATCCGCTGACCGAAGGACTCGCCGCCGGCAATGTGCGGCGCGCGATGGAAGGCGCGCTTGCTCGCTTGCCTGATCTGCCGGAATGGCAGGACGAGGCCTGGATCGCGCGCGAACGCCTTCCGGCGTTTGCCGCCGCGTTGCGCGATCTGCATCGTCCCGCCGAGCCGCATGACATCGCGCCGGAGAGTCTGGCCTGGACGCGGCTCGCCTATGACGAATTGCTCGCCGGCCAGCTCGCACTGGCACTACTACGCGCCCATATGCGGCGGCAGGCCGGCCGTGGTTCGGCCAGCGAAGGCCGTTTGCGCGCGCATGTCATGAAGGCGCTGCCCTACGCACTCACCCATTCGCAGCAGCAAGCAGTCGACGACATCATTGCCGATCTCGCTCGCCCGCAACGCATGCTGCGCTTGCTGCAAGGCGACGTCGGCTCCGGCAAGACCGTGGTGGCGCTGATCGCCGCAGCGGCTGTCATTGAGGCCGGGCGGCAAGCTGCCTTCATGGCGCCGACCGAGATCCTCGCCCGTCAGCATCTGAAAACCATCGCGCCGCTCGCCGAAGCCGCCGGCCTGCGTGTAGCAATTCTTACCGGCCGGGAGCGCGGCGGCGAACGCGAGAGCCTGCTCGACCGCCTGACGCTCGGCGATATCGATCTCCTGATCGGCACCCACGCGCTTTTTCAAGAAGAGGTCGCCTTCCACGATCTCGCGCTCGCCATTGTCGACGAGCAGCATCGCTTCGGCGTACATCAGCGGCTGGCGCTCGCACAGAAGGGCGAAGCCGTCGACGTGCTGGTGCTCACCGCGACGCCGATTCCGCGCACACTGGTGCTCACCTATTTCGGCGATATGGATATCTCCGAGTTGCGTGAGAAGCCGCCTGGCCGCCAGCCGATCGACACTCGCGCCATCCCGCTGTCGCGCATCGCGGAGGTTGAGGAGGCGGTCGGACGCGCCATGCGTGAAGGCCAGCGCGCCTATTGGGTCTGCCCGCTGGTGGAGGATTCTGAAAAAATCGACTTGGCCGCCGCCGAGGCACGCTTTGAGGAGTTGCGTGCGAAATTCGGCGAGGTCGTCGACCTTGTCCACGGCCGCATGAAGGGCGCCGAGAAAGACGCGGCCATGGCGCGCTTCGCTGCCGGCGAAACGCAACTGCTCGTCGCCACCACGGTGATCGAGGTCGGCGTCGACGTGCCCGAAGCAACCATCATGGTGATCGAGCATGCCGAGCGTTTCGGCCTTGCCCAAATCCATCAATTGCGCGGGCGGGTCGGTCGCGGGCCGGGCCACTCGACCTGTCTCTTGCTCTACAAGGCGCCGCTCGGCGAGACCGCCAAAGCGCGGCTCGCCGTGCTGCGCGACACCGAGGACGGCTTCCGCATCGCCGAAGAGGACTTAAGCCTGCGCGGCGAAGGCGACGTGCTCGGCACCCGGCAGAGCGGCCTGCCCGGCTTTCAGCTGGCGCGCCTCGAGGTCCACGGCAAATATCTCGGCGCCGCACGCGACGATGCAGCGCTGATCCTCTCGCGTGACGCAACGCTCGCCGGCGAACGCGGCCAGGCACTGCGGCACTTGCTCTATCTGTTCGGCAAGGACGAGGCGATCAAGCTCATCCGCGCCGGCTGAGCAAACTCAAGCGCCGAGCGGGTCGGCGCCGAAACGATTCGGCCCGCTGGTGCCTTTGATGCAGTCCCAGATGAGCAGCACGATGGCGCCGATACCGGTGAGTATAATCAGTAGCCACCAGCCGGTGCGGTCGAGATCGTGCAGACGCCGGACCGAAACGGCGATACCGGGCAGCAGGAGGGCGAGCGAGATCACGAGGCCCACAATTCCGACCGAGCCGGCAATTCCGATCGTGCCCGTAAGGCTGTCGATAATGTTCGCAACGATCGATATGATCACGGCGAACAGCGTCCAAAACCAATATTCCGAGCGCGGCGCGCGGCCGGAAAAATTCACGTAGTTGCTGAAGCCCGATTTGATCGCTTCGCCGAAATTCATGATGTCACCCCCGCTTGTTGCCGGCGGAGCCTAGCAGCGGCGGCTGCCGAGCAATAGCGGGGGAGCGCGACGATGAACGGCTATTTCGCGATCATCGGCGACTTCACCGCCTGTCCTGCGCGGGCGGTGGCGGCGAGCGCGGCGAGATTCTTCTGCGCGCCCTCCCCGCTGTCCGGCTGCACCATGCCGGCGGAAATCAACAGTGTCATGGCGTTCTCGACCGAGATGTCGAGCACGATCAAATCCTTGCGCTTGACGTAAAAAAAGAAACCGGTGGTCGGGTTGGGCGTGCAAGGCATGAAGGCTGAGACGTGCTCGCCTTCCGGCAGTCTGGCCGACACGTCGCCGCTCGGCGGTTGCGACAGGAACACCAGCGACCACATGCCGGGCGCGGGAAATTCGACCAGCGCCACTTGGCGGAAGCTCGAGCCGGTCTTGGAGAACAGCGTCTCGAAGATCTGCTTCATCGTCCGGTAGACCGGCCGCACGATCGGCATACGATTGAGCAGTTCCTCGCCCCAGCCGACAAGCGTACGGCCGACCAAATTGGCGGTGAGGAAGCCGAGCAGCGTCAGGGCGACAATAGCGAGCACCAGGCCGGTGCCGGGAATCGGCCACGGCAGATACGTCTCCGGCCGGTAAGCCGGCGGGATAAACGGGCGGACTATGCCATCCACCCAATTGACGACCGACCAGATCAGCCAGACGGTCACGGCCAGCGGTCCGGCCACGATCAGGCCGGTCAGGAAATAGTTGCGGATACGGCCGGCGAGGCTCGTTTGTGTTGGCGGCGCGGCAACCGGCGGCGTCGCATCCAGTTTCGGGGGAAAATCGGCCATGCGATTATCTTATTCCACCGTGACCGATTTCGCGAGGTTGCGTGGCTGGTCGACATCGGTGCCGATGGCCACGGCCGTGTGATAGGCCATCAACTGCACCGGAATGGCGTAGACCAGCGGCGTCACGGTCGAGGCCATGTCGGGCAAAACAATAATGTCCGTCGAATCGACCGGGGCTTCCTTGGCCCCTTTCGGGTCGGTGACCAGGATAATCTTGCCGCCGCGCGCCGCCACCTCCTGCATGTTCGACGCGGTCTTCTCGAACACGCGGTCGAACGGGGCTATCACGATCACCGGCATTGTTTCATCGATCAGGGCGATGGGCCCGTGCTTGAGCTCGCCGGCGGCATAACCCTCGGCATGGATGTAGGAGATTTCCTTGAGCTTGAGCGCGCCTTCGAGCGCAATCGGAAAGCTGGTGCCGCGGCCGAGATAGAGCACGTCGCGCACTTTGGCGAGGCCTTCGGCGAGCTTCTCGATCTGCGGTTCGAGCTTGAGCGCCTCTGCCATCAGACGCGGAATTTCGATGAGCGCACGCACCAGTTTTTGTTCGTCCGCCGCCTTCAATTCGCCGCGCGCGCGGCCGGCCGCGATGGCGAGACAGGCCAGCACCGACAACTGGCAGGTGAAAGCCTTGGTCGAGGCCACGCCGATCTCCGGACCGGCCAAAGTCGGCATCACCACGTCGCTTTCACGGGCGATGGTGGAGGTCGGCACATTGACCACCGAGAGGACGTGCTGCTTGTGTTGTTTGGCGTAGCGCAGCGTCGCCAGCGTGTCGGCGGTCTCGCCCGATTGCGAGATGAAGATGGCGAGGTCACCCTTCACCAAAGGCGCCTCGCGGTAGCGGAATTCCGACGCGATATCGATTTCCACCGGCAGCTTGGCGAAGCGTTCGAACCAGTATTTGGCGACTAGCCCGGCGTAGAACGCGGTGCCGCAGGCGGACAGCGACAGACGCTTGAGTTTCCTCCAGTCGAACGGCAGCTTGCCCGGCAACACGACCTTCTCGGTGGTCATGTCGATGTAATGCGCGAGCGTGTGACCGACGACCTCCGGCTGCTCGTGGATTTCCTTGGCCATGAAGTGCTTGTGGTTGCCCTTGTCGACCAATTGCGCCGAGGCAGTCGACTTGAGCACCTGCCGTTCGACGGCGCGATCCGTTTCGTCATGAATCGCGACGCCCTTGTGCGTCAGCACGGCCCAATCGCCGTCCTCCAGATAGCTGATCGTGTCGGTGAAGGGCGCGAGCGCAATGGCGTCGGAGCCGAGATACATTTCCCCGTTCCCGTAACCGATGGCGAGCGGCGAGCCCTTGCGAGCACCGATCATCAGATCGTCTTCGCCCGCGAACAGAAAGGCGAGCGCGAAGGCGCCGCGCAGCTGCTTAAGTGCGGCGGCGACCGCCTCGACCGGCGTCTTGCCCTTCTTCATTTCGTCGGTGACGAGATGGGCCACGACTTCGGTGTCGGTCTCGCTGCTGAATTTCGAGCCGTTCTTGCCGAGCCGCTCGCGCAGTTCACGGAAATTCTCGATGATGCCGTTATGCGCGACGGCGACGCGGTCGGTCGCGTGCGGATGCGCATTGCTCTCGGTCGGCTTGCCGTGCGTTGCCCAGCGGGTGTGACCGATGCCGATATTGCCGGCGAGCGGCTCCTTCGCCAGGCGCTTTTCCAATGCGGCGAGCTTGCCCTCGGCGCGGCGACGCCCGAGAGCCCCGTGATCCAGCGTGGCGACGCCCGCCGAGTCGTAGCCCCGGTACTCTAGTCGCTTGAGCGCCTCGACCAGATGGCCGGCGACCGGCTCGCGTCCGATAATTCCAACGATCCCGCACATCCTGGTGGATGGCCCCTATTCTTCCGGTTCCGCTTTAGCCGGCCCCGGCAACCCAATGGAAATCAAAACGCATTGCGCCATGTGACAACGGCGGAAGCGAACCGCAAGGTTCAGCGCTTAGGCTTTTTCGCTTTCTTCTTGCCCAAGCTCTTGAGCGCCCGCAAGCGTTTCGCCCAGCCAGGCTTAATTCTCTGCTCCGAGCGCTCCAGCGTCAGCGCCCCGTCGGGGACGTTGCGGGTCACCACGGAACCCGAGCCGACATAGGCGCCGACGCCGATCTTTACGGGGGCAACCAGCGACGAATTGGAGCCGATGAAGGCGTTCTTGCCGATCTCGGTGCGGTGCTTGGCAGCACCGTCGTAGTTGCAGGTGATGGTGCCGGCGCCGATATTGGCGTCGCTGCCGACTTTGGCATCGCCGATATAAGCGAGATGGTTGGCCTTGGCGCCGTCCCCGATCGTAGCCTCCTTCACCTCGACGAAATTGCCGATATGCACGTCGGCGCCGAGATCGGCGCCCGGCCGTAATCGCGCAAACGGCCCGACGCGCGCGCCCTTGCCGACGCGCGCGCCTTCCAGATGCGAGAAGGCGCGGATGGTCGCGCCGTCGCCGACGGTGACGCCCGGACCGAACACGACGTTCGGCTCGATGGTGACGTCTTTGCCAAATTTGGTATCGACGCACAGAAATACTGTCTCAGGCGCGGCCATCGTAACGCCGGCCTCGAGGGCTGCGGCACGCAGACGACGTTGCAGCACCGCCTCGGTTTCGGCGAGTTGCGCTTTGGTGTTGATGCCGCGCATGTCGTCTTCTCCGGTTTCGATGGCCACCGCCTTCAAGCCCATGGCGCGGGCAATGGCAACCGCGTCGGTGAGATAGAATTCAGCCTTGCTATTGTTGTTATCGATGCAATCGAGCATTTCGAGCGCACTCTTGCCGGCGAGCGCCATCAGACCGCCGTTGCACAGCGTGATCCTGCGCTGTTCCGCGGTCGCATCGCGATCCTCGACGATCGCCAACAATTCACTGCCGCGCGTGATCAGACGGCCGTAGCCCGCCGGGTTCGCGGGACGGAACCCGAGCACGGCGACCGCCGCACCGCGCGACAGCGCCCCACGCAGTTCGCTCAGAACCTGAGGACGCACCAGCGGCGTATCGCCGAACATCACCAATACATCGTCGGGCTTGCCGCGAAGCGCCTTGCGTGCGGCCAGCACGGCGTGCGCGGTGCCACGCCGATTTGTTTGTTTGAAAATCTTCGCCTTTGGCGCCAGTGCGCGGACCTCACGCGCGACGACATCGTGACCGGGCCCGACCACCACCGCGATGTCGCCGCCACCGGCTTTTATCGCCGCGCCGAGCACATGCGCGATGAGCGGCCGCCCGCCGACGGCATGCAGCACCTTTGGCAAGGTCGAGCGCATGCGGGTGCCCTCGCCGGCCGCCAACACGATCGCCAGACACGTTCGCCGCTGCGATTTTTTTCCGCTCACCATCACCACCGCGCCGTGAGCGCGAGCAATGCCGGATTCTGCTAACGTTTTCAATGACGTGATTCGCGCGCACCGAGGCTCGCCATGGCGAACGAGATCAAACCCCCGCGGCCCGAACGGCGAACGATCCTTAAGCCCTTGCGGCGAAACCCGTTATGGCGGCTGCTCGGTTGGGGCGGCATCGCCAGCCTGGCGCTGGTTGCGGTCGTGCTCACGGGCCAGACCGAAGCCGGCAGCCGACGGCTGCGTTCGGCGTTCGACGATAGCGCGGCACCCGCTGGCGCTGTGGCCGCGGTGCCGCTGACAGCCGAGGGCAGCGCCGAAGCGCGGCGGCTGGCAGCCCAGGTGCGCGAATTGACCGCCGACCGCGACCGGCTTACGTCGCGCATCGCTACGCTCGAGCAAAATATCGAAGACATGACCGGCTCGATCAAACGGCAAGACGATCAGCTCTCAGCCGTTCGCGCCGCTCCGGGGCCAAGCCCGAACATGACACTGGCGCCGCCGGGCCGGGCCAGGCTGCCGACGCTGATCGCGCCCGGCGCCGACCACGCAGAATTGCCCTGGTTCATGTCAATGCGAATGCCGCAAGTGGCCGAGCCGCCGGTCCCACCGCAGCGCACCGAAGCCGAGACGCCGCCGCTGCCGCCGGTGCGCGTCGCCACGGCGCGCGAGCTGCCGCCCGGTCCGGCGCCGGGCAAAGGGGACTTCGCCATCGATCTCGGTGGCGCCGCCAGCGTCGAAACACTGCGCGCGCTTTGGACCAACCTGAAGACCACCTACGGCCCGCAGCTCGCCGGATTGCAACCGCTCATCGCGCAGCATCCGAAGCAGCCGAACGGCGTCACCTATCGCCTGGTGGCGGGGCCCTTGGCCAACGCCGAAGAAGCGGCGCGCCTGTGCTCGCGTCTGCCGGCGACGCGGACCGGCTGCCATCCGGCCAAATTCAGCGGCGCACAGCTTGCCGCACATTGATTGTCGCGGCGCCGTCGGCATAATCCGCTTTTCGGAAACGGTCATGAAATTGTTCCTGCCGAGCGCGCGCGCGACCAACTACCTCCTCATCGTGGGCTTTTGTTCGCTCGGCTACGCACTCTACATGCGCTATCTCGCGATCGAGCAGTCGAGCGTCGGTCTTGCCTGCGCGGCGGGACTCGACACGTGGCTGTGCGCCTCGCGCCGCATCGTCATCGCGCTGTTCGAGCATTCCGCGTTCGGCTGGACCGCGGTCGCCATCGCCACGCTCAATCTGCTGCGCCCGTCGCTGATCTTGTTCGCCGCCGCTCTCGCCGTCGCCTGTCTCGGCGTCGTACTCTACAACAGCGGCCTGTCGGCGCTGGCGTTTGGGCTGCTGGCGCTCAGCTTTGCGCGGCGCGAACCCGAGCCAGAGTGAAGGCAAGCAGCGACAGCGCCGCGCACAGCCAGAGCGATTGCCAATTCGCGAAGCCTTCGTTGAGGACGATATAGGGCACCGACAACGCCACCATGCCCGCGGTCGCCCATTCGGCGGCACCGTGACGACCAAGTGGCCGCGGCACGGTGACGCCATGCACGAAAAGCGGCACGACCGCGCCGGTGAGCGGCGCAAACGGAAAGTCCAGGTAGCGCGGATTGAACACCAGGCCGAGCGCGACCACGAGTGCGAGCAGCGCCACAGCGATCATGAGCATTCCAGTGAGACGCGCGAGCGGATCGCGCACACGCTCCGCGGCCGATCCGATAAGCCGTGAGAACCGCGGCAGCGGTGTCCCGCGCAACGCGGCCGCGCTCAAGGTCGGCGGCACCAGCAACGCGACCCCGACAAAAGCGAGCGAGCGCAGCCAGCCGGCCGCGCCGAGCGATTCAACGGGCACGTTGGCGACGCTCCAGCCGATCAGCGCGCCGCCGACGGTCGCGTTCGCGCTTACGACCAGCCACAGCCCGAGCGGCGCCTCGCGTCGCGCGGCGAAGCTCACGCCGAACACCACCAGCGCGAAGGCAATGCCGCCCGCCGCCTGCCAGCGCCACAGCCGATGATTGGATACCGCTTCGCCCCAAATGAACTTCGACGAGCGGCTGGCATCATCGAGCAGTCCCCAATGACCACCGACCGTTCCTTCGAGCGCCCGCTTCCACGGCTCGTCGAAGGCCTCAATGACGTTGACACGGAAATGGTCGCGCCTGCCGAGCGCCAGCACGTCCTGAATCACGCGCGCTTGGTTTGCCAGCGACGGCAGCGCGCCTTCGCGCATACGCCCTGCGCTCGGCCAACCGACCTCGCCGATGATGACTTCTTTGCCGGGGAAAGCAGCGACCATGCGGCGGCGAATTGCATCGACATGCGCGCCGGCATCGCGCGCCGCTATGGGGAAGTCCTCCCAATACGGCAAGATGTGAATGGTGACGAAATCGACCGCCGAGGCGAGGTCTTGGTTGCGTAGCCAGAATTCCCAGACGTCCGCATAAGTGACCGCGACCTTCACGCGCGACTTCACCTCGCGGATGATGGCGCCGAGCTGTTCTGACGAAAGTTCGCCGCGCAGCAGCACTTCGTTGCCGACGACAATCGCGCGGATAGTTTCGGGATAACGATTGGCGAGCGCCACCGCCGTTTCGATCTGCTCGCGGTTTTTGTCGGTATGGCTCGACAGCCAGAGTCCCTGCAGCACTTTGAGGCCGTGGCGGGCCGCGATTGCAGCGATGCGGTCCTGCCCGAACTCGGTCGAATAGGTCCGCACGCAGTCGGAGATTTTGGCGAGGCGGGTAAGATCGTCTTCGATCTGCGCCGGCGAAATCTGGGTGCCGGCATCGAGCGGCGTCTGGCCGCCACGGAACGGAGAATAGGACAGGCAATAGAGCTTTTCGCCGACGCTCAGTGGCGAATTCGGCATCGCCACCGGGGTCCCCAACCACGCCCAGAAGCCGGCAATCAGCAACGCCGACAGGGCGAGGCAGGCTAGACCAAGACGCATCGGCTTTGAGCTCGTTGGCGGGACAAAATGGCGACCGGAACGGCTTATAGCGGCTCCCCGCCGCTGCCAAGCAGCCGCTCTTAATCAAACCGACGCAAGACGCTGGACAAGCGCGCGTCCTTGGGGCCAGTCTCGAAACATAAATTCGGAAGAAAAGTCATGGCCGGAACAGCCCGGACCTATGACAGCGGTCGGGTTAAGCGTGCGTGGTTTCACCGCAAGGATTGCCAAGGCGGCCGGCACAAAGCGCCGCAATCGTGTCCCAATCCGGTCCCATAGCAGGCCGGACAGCGGGCGGGCGGCTTGCATCAAGACCGGCGGGACAATGCCGTTAGTATCGTTTTTGCGCCTTTTTCGTGCGGCGTCCTGCGCGGTCGCGTTGAGCCTGACGGCGACAGCAGCCCTCGCCCAAACCGGCGCTCCCAAGCCGTCCGAGCAGCAAAAACCGCCCGGCGAGACCGCCAAAGACGGCCAGAAAAGCATCGATGAGATCGCCGAGGCATCGCGCGTCCTGCAGGGGGCGGCTGGCAATCCGGAATGCGTCTGGCTCGGCCGCAGGGTGGTCAGCCTATTGTGGCGGGATGACCTCGATACCGCCTTCCGTCACCTCGACCTCTACGACCGCTTCGGCTGCCCGAGCTCGCATATTCAGGCCACTTTCCGCTGCGTGGTGCGGCAGGGCCATATCGACCCGAAAGCGCCCGAGAGCCTGAATGGCCGGGTGCATGCCTGCTGGCTCAATCCGGCGCTCGCCCCACCCCCGCCGCCGCCCGCCGCCCCAGCACCGGCCGCCGCGGGAACCGGCAACCGCTGACGCGCGTTCAGCCGCGGGGAAAAATAATTTTCCGCCGCTGTGTGCGTGTCAAGGAATTGCCATGTCTCGTCCTTACTTGAAGTTCTACCGCATGCCGGTCTATGCTGCACTGCCGCAGAATGAGTATCGGCTGAGCCCAGGGGACGGGCTCAAGGGTCTGAAATCCCGCCCCAGTTGGTTGTAAGTACATGCGCACCGTCGTTGCCGTGATCGCCTTCGTGGCGTGCGTGCAAGCCGGATTGTGGGGTCTCGCGTCGCACCAGACGAGCGCTCCCGAATTCGATGGCCAACTCGCCAGCGTCTCCTACGCGCCCTTTGGTCGGTTTAGCGATCCCAACGCGGGCGACCGCGCACGCCCCGAGCAAATCCGCTCCGACCTCAAGCTATTGGCGCCGATCACGCGCGCCATCCGTCTCTATTCATCGACCGGGGGCCAGGAATTGGTGCCGGGCATCGCCAATGAATTCGGCCTGCGGGTCACGGTCGGCGCCTGGATCGACAAGCACCAAGACCGCAACGAACGTGAAATCCAATCGGCGATCGACCTCGCCAAGCGGTACGGCGACGTCAACAGCGTCATCGTCGGCAACGAAACAATCTACCGTGCCGACCAGACCGTTCCGGAGTTGATCAAGAAGATTCAGCAGGTCAAACGCTCTGTCAGCGTGCCGGTGTCGACTGGCGAGATCTGGAACGTCTGGCTCGAGCACCCCGAACTGGTGTCGGCGGTCGACTACATCGCCGCGCACGTGCTGCCCTACTGGGAGGGCGTCCCCGCGGGCAACACCGTCGATCAGAGCATCATGATCTACGACAAATTGCGCGCCGCCTACCCTGGCAAGCGCATCGTCATCGCCGAGTTCGGCTGGCCGAGCGAGGGCTACAATTACCACAACGCCTATCCGGGCCGCACCGAGCAGGCCACAGTGCTGCGCGATTTCGTCAAGCGCGCCGACGCCTACGGCATCGAATACAACATTGTCGAGGCGATCGATCAGCCCTGGAAGACCTTTGAAGGCGGCGTCGGTCCCTATTGGGGCCTGTTCGACGCCCAGCGTCAGCCGAAATTCGAGTGGCATGGCCCGATCAGCGACCCCGATCACTGGAAACTCGCCGGCATCGCCCTGCTGCTGAGCGTGCTGTTGTCGCTGCCGCTTTTGGCCATGAACAGCGTGACAGTGCGGCAATCGGTGATCCTCGCCGGCGCCGCCAACGTAGTGGGCGCATGGTTCGCCGCGGTGTTCGCTTTCTGGAACGGCCACTACTTCGTCACCGGCGCGGCGATCGCGCTCGGGCTCGGCATTGTCTTGTTGATTCCGCTGATCGTCATCGCGCTGGCGCGCATCGACGAACTGGCTCAGATCGCCTTCGGGCGCAAACCGCTTCGGCTGATCATGCCCTCGGTGCCGCTGGCGCCGGATGTGCCGTCGCCGAAAGTGTCGATCCATATTCCGGCCTATAATGAGCCGCCGGAGATGCTCAAGCAGACGCTCGACGCGGTGGCCGCGCTCGACTACCCGAGCTTCGAATGCGTGGTGGTCATCAACAACACGCCCGATCCCGCGCTGTGGCGCCCGATCGAAGACCACTGCGCCGCGCTCGGCGAACGGTTCAAGTTCGTGCGCGCGGAAAACCTGCAAGGCTTCAAGGCCGGCGCGCTGCGGCTCGCCATGGCGCACACCGCGGCCGACACCGAGGTACTCGGCGTCATCGACGCCGACTACGTCGTGCGTCCCGATTGGCTTAAGGAACTGGTGCCGCTTTTTGCCGACGCCAATATCGGCCTGGTGCAGGCGCCGCAGGACCATCGCGACGGCGAGCGCAGTGTCATGCACCACGCCATGAACGGCGAATATGCCGGCTTCTTCGACATCGGCATGGTGCAGCGGAACGAATACAACGCCATCATCGTGCACGGCACCATGTGCCTGATCCGCCGCGCCGCGCTCGAGCAGGCCGGCGGCTGGTCGAGCGACACGATCTGCGAGGACACCGATCTCGGCCTGACCATGCTCGAGAACGGCTGGCGCGCGCATTACACCAACAAACGCTACGGCTACGGCCTGTTGCCGGACTCGTTCGAGGCTTACAAGAAGCAGCGCCACCGCTGGGCTTATGGCGGCTTCCAGATCGTCAAGAAGCATTGGCGCCGCTTCCTGCCCGGCGCGAGCCGCCTGACCCGCGATCAGAAGCGCGAGTTCGCGCTCGGCTGGCTCAACTGGCTCGGCGCCGAAAGCATCGGCGTCGTCGTCGCAATCCAGAACATTGTCTGGGTGCCGGTGGTCGCTTTCGTCGGCATCGCCGTGCCCGACCGCATTCTCACCATCCCGATCATTGCCAGCTTCAGCGTGTCGCTCCTGCACTTTGTGGCGCTGTACCGGATGCGCGTGCGGACCGACGCCGCGCAACTCACCGGCTCTGTGTTTGCGGCGATGTCGGTGCAATGGACGGTGGCGCGCGCGGTCGCCCACGGTCTGATCAAGGACCACCTGCCCTTCGTGCGTACCGCAAAAGGCGGGCTGCGCCGCTCGACGAATTTTCAGGCCTTCTGGGAGGCCGTGCTGGCGGGGCTGCTGATCCTCGGCGCGGCGGTGCTGTACGCGACCAACTACAAGGAAGTGCGCGAGATCAATATTTTCGCCGTCGTGCTGCTGCTGCAGAGCCTGCCCTTCGTCGCCGCCACCGGGTTGGCGGCGCTCGAGCGCACGCTGCTCAACAACTTCGCCACGTGGCGGGCGATCGAAGCGCGCGGGCGCGAACTCATCGCGCGGCGGCCGCAAGCCACGCCCGCACCTGCGCCGATCGTCGCCGAGCGCGGCGAAGTCGTGCAGTAGCGCGCGCTCGCTGCGGGCGGATCGCTAGCCCGGCAGCGCCGTCTCGACGAGCTTCACCCAATACGACGTGCCGAGCGGGATCACGTCGTCGTTGAAATTGTACGAAGGGTGATGCAGGCCGGCGCTGTCGCCGTTGCCGACCCAGATGAAGGCGCCGGGCCGCTCGTTGAGCATGTACGAGAAATCCTCGCCGCCCATCATCGGCGGCAGTTCGGTGTCGACGGCCTTGTCGCCGGCGATTTGCTTGGCGACCGACGCCGCGAAATCCGTCTCGCGCTCGTGGTTCACCAGCACCGGATAATTGCGGATGTAAGTGAGCTTGGCCTTGGCGCCATAGGCCGCCGCCGTGCCCTCGACCACCTGATGCAGGCGCTTCTCCAGCAGCACGCGCACGTCTTCGGCGAGGCTGCGCGCGGTGCCGCGCAATTGCGCCGTCTGCGGGATGACGTTCTCGGTATTGCCGGCGTGGAACATGCAGATCGACACCACGCCGGATTTCAGCGGATCGACGCCGCGCGACACGATCGACTGGATGGCGTTGATGATCTGGGCGCCGACCAGGATGGTGTCGACGCCGAGATGCGGCCGCGCGGCGTGGCCGCCGACGCCTTCGATATCGATATTGACGAAATCCGTTGCCGCCATCATGGCGCCGGCGCGGATGCCGAACTGGCCGACCGGCATGCCGGGATAATTGTGCATGCCGTAAACTTCGTCGATCTTGAAGCGCGTCATCAGGCCGTCCTTGACCATGGCCTTGCCGCCGGCGCCGCCTTCCTCGGCCGGCTGGAAAATCACCACAGCTGTGCCGGCGAAGTTGCGCGTCTCGGCGAGATAGCGCGCGGCGCCGAGCAGCATCGCGGTGTGGCCGTCATGGCCGCAGGCGTGCATCTTGCCGGGATTGGTCGACTTGTAGGGCAGTCCGGTCTCCTCCTCGATCGGCAACGCGTCCATGTCGGCGCGAAGCCCGATGACCTTGTCGCCCTTGTTGCCTGCTTTGCCCTTGCGGCCGTGGATGACGCCGACCACCCCGGTGCGGCCGAAACCGGGCACCACCTCGTCGCAGCCGAAGGCTTTCAGTTTGTCGGCGACGATGCCGGCGGTGCGCAGCACGTCGTATTGCAGTTCCGGGTGCGCGTGCAGGTCGTGTCGCCATTCGGCGATCTCGGGCGCAAGGTCGGCGACACGGTTGACGATCGGCATGAGGGTCTCCTGCAAAACGCCAGTGTAGCAAACGTTCCGGGCCGGGCGCGAGTTCAACAAACGGCGTCAAAACGCCGCCTGGCGACGCTTTTGCCGGGCGGTTCGGCTTGACCAAGCGGGCCAGCGCCCCTACACCCTCGCCTGCGCGGCATGCGCATTCGTGACGAGCGCGTAGCTCAGCTGGTAGAGCACCTGACTTTTAATCAGGTGGTCATGGGTTCGAGTCCCATCGCGCTCACCACAGGTTCCCATGCACCGAACGGTTGAGACCATCGCAAGGTTCTTCCGCCTCGCGTTCTGGCCGCTGTGCGTCTCGGTGCTGGTCGTGCTGCTGCTGCAGCCGCTCTACTTTCTGTCGCTCGCCTCGCTCGGCACGCTGGCGCCGCGCGACCGCACTATCCAACATATCAACGCCGCCTTCGACCACGGCATACTCGCAGACGACGGCGCGCCGCGCGCGCTGCTGTGGAAAGGCGGCGAGCAACTCACCGAATGCATCTCGCTCGGTGTCGGCTTGAACAAAGCCGAGAGCGCGTGGCAAAGCGCGATCAGCGCCGCCTATCCGATGGCGGGCAACACCCACGCCTGCACCGGCCTGCACAAGGCTGCGGCCGGCGAGCCGACGTCGTGGCAGCCCTACTTCCGCTATTGGCACGGCTATCGTGTGATCCTCGCGCCGCTCGCGGCGCTGTTTCCGCTCTGGTTTATCAAAATTCTCAATGCGCTGATGGTCGCCGCCGCCGTTTTCGCCCTGGCGCGCACGCTGTGCGACCGCTGCGGTGGCGCCGTCGCGGTGATCATGGTGGCGAGCTTTTTGTGCCTCAGCGACGTGTTGTTCATCTGGCGCACCTCGACGCACAGCCTGAGCCTTGCCTACATCCTTGCTGGCTCTTGCCTGTTTGCCGCCGCGCTCAAACGCCAATGGCGCGCCGGCAGCCTGATCGTGCTCGCCGCGGCGCTCGGCAGCGGCTTTAACTTCATCGATTTTCTCATCAACCCGCCGCTGATGCCGATGCTGATCGCCTTCTTCGTTCTGATCGACGGGCGCCGCGGCATGGGGCTGTTGGCGCTGGCAAGCGTCATCGCCTGGTTCGGCGGCTATGCCGAGACTTGGTTTGCCAAATGGCTGATCGCCTATCTGGCCATGCCGGCCTCGGCCAATGTGCTCGCCGACATTCTCTCGACCATGGAGATGCGCACCGTCGGTGCCTTGAACGGTGTCTATCTCATCCCGCTGGCGTCAACGCTGCGCACGTTCCTGCGCGCGCTCAGCCGGATTGGCGTCATCGTGCCCATCGTCATCGCCCTCGCGGTCGCCCATTACGCGGCGACCGTGTCGCGCATCGACTGGCGGCGGGCCCTATGGCTCACCTCGCCATTGCTGATTGCGGTTGCCTGGTTCGAGGCGCTGTCCAGCCACACCCAGTATCATTTGACGGTGAGCTCGCGCAGCGCCGCCATGGGCATCGCGATCGCGCTTGCCGCCGTCGTGCTGTCGATGCCGCAGCGGCCGATGCTGCGCGACCTGCGGCTTCATGTCGGTATGATGACGGCGAAACTCCGGCGCATCGTCTCGAAACGGCCGCGCTGACAGCCGCAAACTGCTGCGCTGAAAGCCGCAAACTGCTTCATCTGGTTTTTGCCGCAGTGCACACACGCAATATGCGCGGCCATCGCACGCGGCCAATGCATTGCAAAACTTTAACGTTGCAGCCACCACAGTTTCACCAAACGGTCGCGCCATCGCCACGATGCGCGTCTAATCCGGCGAGCGTGGATATGGATCAGGGAGACCGAGGTCATGCACCTTCAGACCGGCTCGGCCAAGCTCGCGCGTATCCGTTCCTTCGCTGACCCCGTGCGTTGCCCGCATTGCGGCGACTCGTTGGTCGCCCCCGTGGTCTCCGAATTCGTCGAAGGCGGCGAAATCCGGCACCATTGGGAATGCGAGGCCTGCGGCGAGTTTTCCACCACGGCCATCCCCCTCACCACCCATTGATCACGTCGATACCGGAATAGGTGCTAGGCTCCGCGGGTTATCCCATCGGGCTGACCACGGCCTGATTCCCGAGGAGGAGCAAACGATGACGTCGATCATTCTGCGGTCCACCGTGGCCGCGATCGCCTGCGCCGGCGTTCTGGGGCTTGCCACGCCTTCGATGGCCGCGACGATGACCTTCAAGGCCACAATGACCGGCAAGAACGAGGTGCCCGCCAACACCACAGCCGGTACCGGTGAGGTCACCGCCACCTACGACACCGCCACCAAAAAGCTGACCTGGAAGGGCACCTATAGCGGCCTCACCGGCGCAGCCACCGCCGCCCACCTCCACGGGCCCGCTTCGGAAGGCAAGAACGCGGGCGTGATGGTTCCGATCAGCCCGACCACCAGTCCGCTCGAGGGCTCGGCCACCCTCAACGACGCCCAAGCCAAGGCGCTGATGGACGGCGAGATGTACGTCAACATCCATACTGCGGCCAACAAAGGCGGCGAGATCCGGGGCCAGCTAAAGAAATAAGGCGCCTCGTAAACGGTTGCCCGAGCCCGCCGGCCGCACCGGCGGGCTTTTTCGTTGTTTTGCCTCCCGCCGGGCATCGTCCTATCTTGGGCCACAAAACACGGCTTAAAAGGCGAGGACGTTCATGGCGAAGTCGAATGGCGGTGCAACACCGATCTTGATTGCCGGCGGCGGCATTGGCGGCCTCGCCACAGCCTATGCGCTGGCGCGCCAGGGCTTCGCGGTGCGGGTGTTCGAGCAGGCGCCCGAGTTTCGCGAGGTCGGTGCCGGTATCCAGCTCGGTCCGAACATTTTCCGCGTGCTGGAAAAGATCGGCCTCAAGGACGAAATCCTGGCCGACGCCCATCGTCCGCCGGCGCAGGAAATGCGCGACGCGCTGACCGGCAAGCTGATCGCCAATATTCCGCTCGGCGATGAATTCGACAAGCGCTTCGGCCAACCCTACGCCGTGACGCACCGCGCCGACATCCACGCCACATTCCTCAAGGCGTGCCAGAGCAGCAATCTGATTTCGCTCGAGACCAGCCGGCGCGTCGACGGCTACGAGGACCACGGCGATCGCGTCGCCGTTACGCTGGAGAACGGCGAGCGCGCCGACGGCAGCGCGCTGATTGGCTGCGACGGCATGTGGTCAGCGATCCGCGAGCGCATCGTCGGCGACGGCAAGCCGCGCGTCTCCGGCCACATCGCCTATCGCGCCGTGCTCAAGCGCGACGAGGTCCCGAAAGATCTGTGGCGGCCCGACGTGGTGCTGTGGGCCGGCCCGCGCACGCATTTTGTTCATTACCCGTTGCGCCGCGGCGAGCTCTACAACCTGGTCGCTGTGTTCCATTCCGATCACTACGAGGAAGGCTGGAACGCCGAGGGCGCCAAAGACGTGATGTGGCAGCATTTCAAGATGCAGGTTCCGCAGGTCACGCGCATGCTTGAGCGCATCGAGACCTGGCGCATGTGGGTGCTGTGCGACCGCGAGCCGGTGAAAGACTGGTCGAAGGGCCGGGTCACGTTGCTTGGCGACGCCGCGCACCCGATGCTGCAATATCTCGCGCAGGGCGCCTGCATGGCGACCGAGGACGCCGTAATCCTGGCGGAAAAAGCGGCGGCCGCGCCGAACGACCTGCCGGCCGCATTCAAGGCCTACGAGCAGGAGCGTTACCTGCGCACCGCACGCACCCAGGTGATGGCGCGGGTCTACGGCGAGTTCTATCACGCGCGCGGCGTCACCGCCGAACTGCGCGACATGGCCGTCGGCGGACGCACGCCGGCGCAGAGCTACGAGAGCATCGCTTGGCTCTACGGCGGGCCGTAAAGGCTGCCCGCGGTTACTTCTTCGCGATCCCTGCCTTGGTGATGACGGCGTCCCATTTCGTGATGTCGCCGCTCAGGCGCGCTTCGAGCTCCTGCGGCGTCGAGGCGTGCGGCTCGACGCCCACTTTGTTGAACGCAGCTTTAAGCTCCGGGCTCGCCAGCACGTCGTGCATCGCCTTGTTCAGCGTCTCGATGACATCTTTCGGCGTGCCTTTGGGCGCGGCGACCGCGTTCCACGAGATCACCTCGTAGCCCTTCACGCCGGCTTCATCGACGGTCGGCAAATTCGGCAGCAAAGCGGTGCGCTTGGGCGAAGACGTGGCGAGCAACCGGACCGTGCCGGCGTTGACCTGCCCCTGCACTGCGGGCGGAAAATCGACCATCAACTGCACGTCATTGCGCGACAGCGCCACCACGATGTCCGGCGAGTTTTTGTAGACGACGATCTGGAAATTCAAGCCGGTCATCGACTTGAACAGTTCGGCGCCGAGATTTTGCGTGCCGCCGAGCAGCACGGTGCCGACGTTGAACTTGCCCGGATTGGCCTTCGCCGCGGCCATGAAGTCGGCCAGCGTCTTGAATTGGGATTTGGCGTCGACCGCAAAGACGAGGTCGAAGGTGCCGACCATCGACACCGGCGCGAAGTCCTTCACCGGATCGAACGGCAGCTTGTTGAAGGCGGCGACGCTGATCGAGGTGCCGTTGGTGACCAAACCCAATGTGTAGCCGTCCGGCGGCGCCGTGATCACCGCGCGCGCCGCGTTGATGCCGCCGGGGCCAGGCATATTCTCGATCACGAACTGCTGGCCGAGCTTTTCGGAGAGCTTGGCCGCCATGATGCGCGAGGTGACGTCGGCGACGCCGCCGGCGCCGAACGGCAGGACGAGCCGCACCGGTTTCTCCGGCCATTTTGCCTGCGCCTGCGGCGCAAGCGCGGCGGTCAACGACGCTGCGAGCAGCGCGAACAAAACCTTTCTCATCGTGATCCTCCCCTGAATTTGCGTTTCTTGTTCTGCTTAGACGAAACCATAGAGCCGGGCCGGATTGTCCACCAGCAGGCGCTGCTGCGCCAGCGTCGATGGAGCAAATTGCGGCACCAGATCGACCAGATCGGCCTCGTCGGCCTCATGCGTGGCGTTGGGGTGCGGAAAATCAGTGCCCCACAGCACGCGCTCCGGCGTTGCTTCGACAATCGCATGCGCGATCGGCACCGCTTCGGCGTAAGGCGGCAACGAAATACGCTCGGCGCCGCAGACTTTGATCCAGCAGTTGTCCTGCTTGGCGAGTTCGAGCAGCGCCTTGAGCGGCGGCTGATCGACGCCGTCCTTGCCCGGCACGCGGCCCATATGATCGACGATGAACGGTAACGGCAATTTGCGCATCATGTCCGACAGCGGCACGATACTGGGCGCATCGAGATGCAGCACCACGTGCCAGCCGCGGCCCTTGATGCGGTCGACGGCGCGATTGAATACCGTCATGTCGGGCGCGCCGCCGAGGTGCTTGACGAAATTGAAGCGCGCGCCGCGCACGCCGCCTTTGTCCAGCGTGTCGTAGTCCTTGTCAGTGAAACCGTCGTCGACGATGGCGACGCCGCGATAGCGCTTCGGGTCCGACGCGATGCAATCAAGCATGGCGCGGTTGTCAGTGCCGTGGCAGCTCGCCTGCACGATCACCGCGCGCGCGATACCGAGGTGGTCGTGCAACGCGCGCAGCATTTCCTTGGGCGCGTCTTCGGGCGTGTAGCGGCGGTTGGGCGCATAAGGAAAGACGCCGCCCGGCCCGAACACGTGGCAATGCGCATCGGTGGCGCCCGGCGGCAGCTTGAATTTCGGCTTGCGGCGCTTGGCGAGGAAGGACGGATGCACGTTCATGCGCCGCGTTTAGCCAAGACCCCGACCCCTGACAACCCCGCGACCCGTTTCACAATGCGGCAATATCGCCCTGCTGCCAGCCCGCTTTGGTCGCGGCGCGAAAATCGGCAAAGGCGCCGGCGGCAATCGCCTCGCGCATGCCGGCCATCAGCGCCTGGTAGTAAGCGAGATTGACCGTCGAGAGCAGCACCGCGCCGAGCATTTCGTTGGCCTTCACCAGATGATGCAAATAGGCGCGAGAATAGGTCCGCGCGGCCGGATGCGCGCTCTCCCCATCAAGAGGACGCGGATCGTTGGCGTGCCGCGCATTGGCGAGATTGATCTGGCCGAAGCGGGTGAAAGCCGTGCCGTGACGGCCGTTGCGGGTCGGCATCACGCAATCGAACATGTCGATTCCGCGCGCGACCGCTTCCACCAAGTCGTCCGGTGTGCCGACGCCCATCAGGTAGCGCGGCCGCTCCGCCGGCAGGCTGGGCACCGTTTCCGCGACAATATTGAGCATCGTCTCCTGCGGCTCGCCGACCGCGAGCCCGCCGATGGCGTAGCCGTTAAAACCAATGCCGACGAGCGCCTTGGCACTTTCCTGCCGCAAGGCGACGTCGTCGCCGCCTTGCACGATGCCGAACAGCGCGTAGCCGTCGCGTGCGCGGGCCTCGAAGGCGCGCTTCGAGCGCTCGGCCCAGCGCAGCGACAGTTGCATGGCGCGCTCGATCTCTTCGCGTTTGGCCGGCAGGCCGAGGCATTCGTCGAGCTGCATGGAAATATCGGCGCCAAGCTGCGCCTGGATCTCGATCGCGCGTTCGGGCGTGAGTTCCACCATGGCGCCGTCGAGATGCGAGCGAAACGTGACGCCCTTCTCCTCCAGCCGGCGCAGCGCCGACAGCGACATTACCTGGAAGCCGCCGCTGTCGGTCAGGATCGGCCGCGGCCATTGCATGAAGGCGTGCAGGCCCCCGAGTGCAGCAATGCGTTCGGCCCCGGGCCGCAGCATCAGGTGATAGGTATTGCCGAGCACGATCTCGGCGCCGGTTGCCACGATCGCCTCCGGGGTGAGCCCCTTTACGGTCGCCTGTGTGCCGACCGGCATGAAGGCCGGCGTCTGCACGCGGCCGTGTGGCGTAACGATCTCGCCGCGCCGCGCGGCGCCGTCGGACGACATCACATGGAAGGAAAAAGGTTCACTCATCGGACTTCGGGTGAAGCAGGCAGGCGTCGCCGTACGAATAGAAGCGATAGCCGGACGCGATCGCGTGGGCATAGGCGCGTTGCATCGTCTCCAAGCCGCTGAACGCCGCGACCAGCATGAACAGGGTCGAGCGCGGCAGGTGAAAATTGGTCAGCATCAGGTCGACGGCGCGGAACTTGTAGCCGGGCGTGATGAAAATCGCCGTTTCGCCGGCAAAGGCGCGCAGCTTTCCATCATCACCGGCCGCAGTCTCCAACAGCCGCAGCGCGGTCGAACCGACCGCGACAATGCGACCGCCTTTCTCACGTACAGCATGAAGGGCTTCAACTGTTTCACGCGAAACTGTTCCGAACTCGGCGTGCATGCTGTGGTCTTCGACATCGTCGACCCTCACCGGCAGGAACGTCCCGGCGCCGACATGCAGCGTGACTTTCTCGAGTCCGATGCCGCGCGCCTTCAGCCGCGCCAGCAGGCCATCGGTGAAATGCAGTCCCGCGGTCGGCGCCGCCACCGAGCCCTCGTCATGGGCAAAAACCGTCTGATAATCGCTGCGGTCCTGCTCGTCAGGCTCGCGGCGCGACGCGATGTAGGGCGGCAGCGGCATGGCACCGCGCTCAGCAATGGCCTGATCGAGCACGGGACCATGGAAGGAAAACGAAAGGGTTACCTCGCCTCCTTCATCTTTCTGTGAAACTTGAGCATCGAGTTCGCCAAGAAAACAGACCCTGCCTTCGGTACCGAAACGCAAGGTATCGCCGACCTGGACCTTCTTGGCGCCGAGAATGAAGGCCCGCCAATGCGAGCCGTCGAGCCGCTTGTGCAGGGTCGCTTCGATTTCCGGTTCCGTCGTCCCCCGCCCGATCCGCCGGCCTTGCAGCCGCGCCGCAATCACCTTGCTGTCGTTGACCACCAGGCAGTCGCCGGGACGCAGCAGATCAGGCAGATCGGCGACGCCACGGTCCTCTAACTCGGCTGGTTGCCCTGGCCGCACCACCAAAAGCCGTGCCGCGTCACGCGGGCTCGCCGGCCGCAAGGCAATACGGTCTGCCGGCAAATCGAAGTCGAACTGGTCGGTGCGCATAGCCCTCAGTGCCACCGTCTGCTGGGGCGGGCAACCTCACCACAAATCCAAGCCGTTTTCGGCGTTTCCCGTGCCGGAGCCGCCCGCGTTTCCAGACGGGTGGACAGTAACAGGCCGTTAGCCGGTCCAGGCGATAAGGGGTATAATCGGGCGTTACCCCGCCGTATGCGGAGTGTTGTGCGTATGAGTGCGTCGACGGCAATTTTTGCGTCGCTGGTGATCGCGTATTTCGGCCACCTGACTTTCCAGGGGCGGAAAGACATCCTGCGCTTCGGTCCGGCCATGGTGGCAGGCATCGGCATTGGTCTGGCAACCGTGGCGTTTAGCGCGCTCGGCCGCGACTATGCGTTTTTCGGCGCCGTCACCAACGCTGGAGCTGCCGCCACCTTCGTCCTGGTCGCTTACGCCATCTGGAGCCGCCGTGACACGTTGTGGGGTCGCCCCGACGACGTGCGGTGGGCGCGCGGCGAAAAAACTACGCCCCCATCGTCGCCTTGACGATCTTGTCGGGGTTCTGCACCGGCTCGCCGCGCTTGATCTTGTCGACGTTTTCCATGCCCTCGATGACGTTGCCCCAGGCGGTGTACTGACCGTCGAGGAAGCGGGCGTCGTCGAAGCAGATGAAGAACTGACTGTCGCCGGAATTCGGGTTCTGCGCCCGCGCCATCGACACTGTGCCGCGCACATGCGGCTCCTTGTTGAACTCGGCCTTGAGCTTCTGCCCAGAGCCGCCGGTGCCGGTGCCTTCTGGGCAGCCGGTCTGCGCCATGAAGCCGTCAATGACACGGTGGAACACGATGCCGTCGTAGAAGCCCTCCTTGACCAGCTCCTTGATGCGGGCGACGTGGCCGGGCGCGAGATCGGGGCGCATGGCGATCACCACCGGCCCCTGGGTGGTCTCGAGCGTCAGCGTATCTTCCGGCTTGGCCATGGGTCTGTTCCTTGTTGCTACTGCTTGGCGTCGGCGGCGACCTGCATTTTCACGATCACGTCGGGATTGCTCACCGCGCCATTGGCGGCTTCCGGCCCCTTCTTGATCTTGTCGATCGCCTCCATGCCGGACACCACCTGCCCGACCACGGTGTATTGCCCGTTCAGCCCGGAATTCGGTGCGAACATGATGAAGAACTGCGAATTGGCCGAGTTTGGATCGCTGGTGCGCGCCATGCCCACCACGCCGCGCACATATGGCACGTTGGAGAATTCCGCCTTCAGGTCCGGATATTTCGAGCCGCCGGTGCCGTTGCCGTTCTGACCGTCGCCGGTCTGCGCCATGAAGCCGGCGATGACGCGGTGGAACGGCACGTTGTTGTAGAAGCCCTCGCGCGCGAGCTGCTTGATGCGGGCGGCGTGGTTGGGCGCGATATCGTTGCGCAGCTTGATGATGACACGGCCATATTTGGTGTCGAGCAGGATCGTGTTCTGCGGATCGAGCCCGGCCGGCAGTTTCACTTGCGCCAGCGCGGGCGCGGCGCAGACGAGCGCAAAGACGACGGCAAGAATACGGATCATGAGGGCTCCCGGCTGGATTGAGTGTTAGCGCGCGAATTTCTTCTTCAGGCGCTCGGCCACGGCGGCCGGCACAAAGGCGGTAACGTCGCCGCCCATGCCGGCGATCTGGCGGACCAATGTGGCGGTGATCGGGCGCACCGGCGGCGCGGCCGGTAGGAACACGCTCTGCACTTCAGGCGCCATGGCCTCATTCATGCCGGCCATCTGCATTTCGTAGTCGAAATCGGTGCTGTCGCGCAGGCCGCGGATCAGTGTGGTGGCGCCGGCCTTGCGGGCGGCCTCCACGACGAGGCCGGAAAAGGTCACGACCTCCAATTCGCACTTGGCCTCACGCGCGAGCGGCCCGCAGATGTCCTTGAGCATGGCGAGCCGCTCCTCGGCCGAGAACAACGGCGCCTTGCCCGGATTGACCCCGACCGCCAGGACCAGCCGGTCGGCCAGCCTCACGGCATGGCGGACCACGTCGAGATGGCCGTTGGTGACGGGGTCGAACGACCCGGCATAGAGGGCAATTCGCGGCATTCACGGGGGTCTACCCCGGCCCCCGGCCGCTCGCAAGACTGTTACCGGCGCGTGAGCAACTTTCACGGCCCTGACCCCGTTCCTGCTTTGAACCTTGCCGCCGCCGTCACCGACCAATGGGCAAGACACCAAAGAAGACACCAAATCAGGGGGCCGTCATGTTGAAAACAACCACCGCCGTCATGGTCGCCGCCGCCGTCGCCGCCGTGGTCACCGTTCTGTCGTCGCCGACCACGAACGTGAACGCCAGCCCGCTGCCGCAGGTCGCCGCCGAGCCGATGCATGCCTGCGCGCAACGCGCGTGGCCTTATCTGCGCTGCGTCGGTACCGCGTATGGCAATCCGAAGGTCCGGCTGGTCTCCACCGAGCGGCTCAACTAGGCACTCGCCGGCCGGCGCGTTAGGCTCCCTCGCGGGACGGGCAATAATCCCGTCGGGAGGACGTCATGCGCCGGTTGATGCTCGCGGCCCTTGCCATTCTTTTGGCGGCGCCGGCCGCGGCGCAGACTTATCCCGACCGTCCCATCCGCATCATCGTGCCGACGCCGGCCGGCGGCCCAGTCGACGTCATGGCGCGGCTCGTCGCCAGCGCGCTCCCCGCCACGCTCGGCCAAAACTTAGTGGTCGAAAACAAGCCCGGTGCCGGCAACATCATCGGCTCCAAGATCGCGGCCGAGGCGGCGCCGGACGGCTACACGCTCACGGTCTCGGCGGCGAGCGGCCTGATCATGAGCCCGATGATCTACAAGAACGCCGGCTATGACGCCGAAAGCTTTGCGCCCGTCGCTCTGATCGCGGAAACGCCGCAGCTTCTCGTCGTCAATCCGCAGTTGCCCGTGAAGACGGTGGCCGAACTCGTCGCCTACGCCAAGGCCAACCCGGGTAAGCTGAATTATTCGACCGGGGGCGTCGGCACGCTGCCCCATCTGTCGGCCGAATTGTTCAAGAAGATCGCCGGAGTCGACATCGTCCACGTACCGTACAAAGGTGGCGGGCCGGCGCTGCTCGGCGTCGTCGCCGGCGAGGCGCAGATGACCTTCGACACAGTCGCCACCTCGCTGCCGCTGGCGCGCGACGGCAAATTGCGCGTGCTGGCGGTGGTCGGGCCCAAGCGTGTCGCCGAACTGCCCGACGTCCCGACCATGCGTGAGCAAGGCTTTGCCACGATTTCGACTGGCGCCTGGACCGCCCTGTTAGCGCCGAAGGGTACGCCGCCCGCGATTGTCGCCAAGCTCAACGCGGCGCTGAACAAGGCGCTCGCCGGCGAGCCGATGAAGAGCACGCTCGCCAAACTGGGCGCCCAGCCGCGCGGCGGCACGCCGCAGCAACTCGCCGAGCACATGCGCAGCGAAGTGAAGAAGTGGACGCCGATTGTGCAGGCGCTCAATCTGGCCGGCGGCCAATAGCCGCGCCCGGAAATAGTCGCCGCAAAGCGGGGTTAGTCAGTCGATCAACGCGTGGAGCCTGACATGATCGCCCGGCTGACTTTTCTGTTGCTCATTCTGACACTGCCCGCCGCCGCGCAGGTGCCGCCGAGCACTTCGGAAATCGCAGCCTATACCGGCCTGCACGCCGCCGCCGCCAAGGGCGATGCCGTCGAGATCGAAAGACTGGTCAAAGCCGGCGCAGCCGTCGATGCCCGCGACGGCCACAAGCGCACACCGCTGCACGTCGCGATCTACCGCCATCACGCCGACGCCGCCCGCGCCCTTGTCCGCCTCGGCGCCGACCCGAACGCGCTCGACGACCAGCGCTATGACATCGTGACAATCGCAGCCGTCGCCGACGACGTGCCGATGCTCAAGGTCTCTCTCGAACTCGGCTGCAAGGCGACCAATATCACCAGTCCCTATGACGGCACCGCGCTGATCGCCGCAGCGCATCTCGGCCATGACGAAGTGGTGCGCATCCTGATCGCGGCCAAGGCGCCGCTCGATCATGTCAACAACCTGCACTGGACCGCGCTGATCGAGTCCATCGTGCTGGGTAATGGCGGCAAGCGGCACATCGATTCGCTCGAGGCGCTGGTGAAGGCCGGGGCCAACCTCAATCTCGCCGACGGCAATGGTGCAACACCGCTCACTTTGGCGAAGGGCCGCGGCTACAAGGAGATGGTGACCATCCTGGAGAAGGCCGGCGCGCGCTAGGCCCTCAGCCCGGCCGCCGCGCCAGCGACAGCCAGATGCCGCCGGCGATCAATGCGGCGCCGGACAGGCGGCCGAGCAGCCGGTTGTGCTTGGGCTTCATGAACCAGGCGCGGCCAAGACCGGCCGCAACGGCCCAGCCCGAGTCGAGAACGCCGCCAATCGCCACCGAGCAGATGCCCATCACCGCCAGCTGCCGGCCAACCGGCAGCGCGGGGTCGAGGAACTGCGGCAGAAACGCCGTGAAGAACGCAATCGACTTGGGGTTGGTCATCGCCACCACGAAGCCGCGCCACGCGTAAACATGTCCGCGCGGCGGGGTCACGTCGGCAGTTGAACCGGCGTGACGCCAGGCCTGGATGCCGAGCCAGACCAGATAGGCGGCGCCGGCCCAGCGCAGCGCGTCGAACACAGCCGCCGATGTTTCCAGGATCCAACCGAGCCCGACCGCGATGCATGCGATCAGCAGCGCATTGCCCGTGGTGGCGCCGGCGACCGACAGCAACGCGGCGCGCGTGCCGTTTCGCGCCGCCGTCGCGACGGTGAGCGTCACGATCGGCCCCGGCGTCAGGAACAATATGACGGTGATCAGCAGGAAGGCGGAGAAGAGGTGAAAATTCATGCTTGCACTCAATCAGAACGGAGCCGTCTCCGCAGGGATCGTAAAGTTCCATACAAATGTAGCCCCACATTCTGAGAAAATGTTGCTAATACGCCACGCTTGGCGGTGGTAAATTTGCTATCTAGAATCAGCTTTGCGGCTGGCTGGGGAGATTCTTGACGTGAAAAAACTCGTTTCGACCACGATCGCGGCAGTGGCGCTTTGCGCGACGCCAGCCTTTGCCGCGGACATGCCGGCCAAAACGCCATTCCTCAAAGCGCCGCCGGCGCCGGTCTGGAATTGGACCGGATTTTATGTGGGCGCTTATGCGGGGGTCGGCATCAACCGTTCGCACGGCTTCGATCCGACGGGATCCTCTCCCGGAGAGATCGACTATCTCGGCACCGGTATCACCGGGGGGCTGACCGGAGGCTACAATTGGCAACTCGATTCACATTGGGTCGTCGGCCTCGAAGGCGATATCGGTTATCTCGGGCTGAACCACGACTCGTTCCAATATAATGATGGCGCCGTGACCGTGAATTCGAAGACCTCGTGGATCGGCACCATGCGCGGCCGGTTCGGCTATTCGAACGGTCCAACGCTTACCTACATCACCGGCGGCGGCGCCTGGGTGCATGTCGATGACACCATCAGTGTACCGGGCAGTGGCACGTTCGACAGCGCCAAGACCAAACTCGGCTACGCCGTCGGCTCCGGCGTCGAAACGCGGCTCGGCGGAAATTGGACCTTCAAATCCGAGTCGCTCTATGTCGATGTCGGCGCGGGCGATACGCTCGCCTCTGGCGCACCTTTTTTCTACGTTCTTGAAGCCGACAAGCATCGCTACCTGGTGCAGCGCTTCGGCGTGAACTACCTGTTCGGCGGCACGCCCTCGGCACCATTGCCGCAGGAGCATTGGCAGGGCTTCTACGTCGGCGCCGTCGCCGGTACAGCGGCGACACAAACGCGGGTCAGCGCGGTGGGGACGTCAAGTACTGGCGAACTCGGCGACACTGGAACCGGATTCACCGGCGGCATCATCGCCGGATACAATTGGCAGTTTGCGCCGCAATGGGTCGCCGGCGTCGAGGGTGATTTCAGCTGGCTCGGCCTCAAGCATACCGTCGCCGACTACAACGATAATGGCTCGATTTACGAGTTGAACACACGGTGGCTGGCGACCGCCCGTGCACGTCTCGGCTATAGCACCGGACCCGCGCTGCTCTATGTGACTGGCGGCGCTGCCTGGGTGAACTACCAAGAGACTTGGGTGGACCAGACATTTGCAACGGCTACCTCGACCAAGACGTCGTCCGGTTACGCGGCCGGCGGCGGCATCGAAACCGCATTCACCTTGTTTGGGTTACTCGGCCCCGGCCTCTTCGCGCGTAGCGAATATCTCTACGTCAATGTGGGCAATGGCGACACGTTAGGCGCTGCATTCCCCGTCGTTGCCAACCACCAGTTCCACCTGTTCCGCGGCGCGGTGGTCTATCACATCGGCGGCTGAGCCCGTGTCTTGATAAAGAGGCCCCGGTCTTTCCGCCGGGGCCTTTTTGTATCGCGTGAACAGGAACTAAGTTTAGTCGCCCGCTTCCTCGCTCAGCCGCTCGACCGACACCACGCGTTCGTCCTCGGCGGTGTTGAGCACGATGACGCCCTGCGTCGAGCGACCGGCGATGCGGATGCCGGAGACGGTGGTGCGGATCAGCTTGCCGGCGTCGGTGACCAGCATGACCTGATCGCTCTCCTCGACCGGGAAGGAGGCGACCAAGCGGCCGATCTTGTCCTTGATTTTTTCCTGGCCTTTTTTGCCTTCCCAGATGGCCATCGCAACGATGCCTTTGCCGCCGCGATTGGTGATCCGGTATTCGTAGGATGACGAGCGCTTGCCGTAGCCGCGCTCCGAGATGGTCAGGATGAACTGTTCGGCCGCCGACAATTCGACGTACCGCTTCTCCCCGAGTTCGATCGCGCCGGCCGCCTCGGCCTCACCCTCGGCATCCTCCTCGACGGCGACCTCCTCGTCCTCCTCGCCGCCGCGGCGCACCGCATTGGCGCGTTTGAGATAGGCGGCGCGCTCTTCGGGCGTGGCGACGACATGGGCCAGCACGGTCATGGAGATGACGTCGTCGCCCTCCGCGAGCTTGATGCCGAAATCGCCGATGGTGTCGCGGCCCTTCTTCAGCGACGTCTTCTCCGCCGGGAAGCGGATGCACTGGCCGTCGCGCGTCGTCAGCAGGATGTCGTTCTTGTCGGTGCACAGCTCGACGCCGGCAATCGAATCGCCTTCCTCGAGCTTGATCGCCTTGAGGCCCGACGGCCGCACCTCGACGTAGTGATCGAGTGCGATCTTGCGCACGATGCCCTTGGTGGTGGCGAACATCAGCTGCATGCCGCTCCATTCCGCCTCGTTCTCCGGCAGCGGCATGATGGTGGTGATGATCTCGCCCTGGTCGAGTGGCAGGATGTTGATCAACGCCTTGCCCTTGGCCTGAGGTGCCGCGAGCGGCAGCCGCCAGACCTTTTCCTTGTACACTTTGCCGCGCGAGGAGAAGAACAACAGCGGTGCGTGCGTCGAGGCGACGAACAGGCGCGAGACGAAATCCTCCTCGCGCACCTGCATGCCGCCGCGGCCCTTGCCGCCGCGCCGCTGCGCACGATACGTCGAGAGCGGCACGCGCTTGATGTAGCCGAGATGCGAGACGGTGACGACCATGTCCTCGCGCTGGATCAGGTCTTCGTCTTCCATGTCGCCGACCGCTTCCGTGATCTCGGTACGGCGCGGCGTGGCGAATTGCTTGCGCACCGCGCCAAGCTCGTCCTTGATGATCTTCTGGATGCGCACGCGCGAGCGCAGGATGTCGAGATAATCCGCGATCTCGGCGGCGAGCTTGTCGAGTTCTTCCTTGATTTCCTCGCGGCCGAGCGCGGTCAGGCGCTGCAGGCGCAGGTCGAGGATGGCCTTGGCCTGCTCGGCCGACAGCCGCGCGGTGCCCTTGGAGCTCACCTTGTGGCGCGGGTCGTCGATCAGTTCGATCAGCGTCGCCGCCGTGGTCGCCGGCCATTCGCGCGCCATCAAGGCTTCGCGCGCCTCGTTGGCGTCCTTCGAGCCGCGGATCAGCTTGATCACCTCGTCGATATTGGCGACGGCAATGGCGAGGCCGACCAGGATATGGGCGCGGTCGCGCGCCTTGTTGAGCAGGAACTTGGTGCGCCGCGACACCACGTCTTCGCGGAAGGCGACGAAGGCGCCCAACATGTCCTTCAGCGTCATCACCAGCGGCCGGCCGCCGTCGAGCGCGACCATGTTGGCGCCGAAGCTCGATTGCAGCGGCGTGAAGCGGTAGAGCTGGTTCAGCACCACATCCGGGACGGCGTCGCGCTTGAGCTCGATGACGACGCGGTAGCCGTCGCGGTCGGACTCGTCGCGCAGGTCGGAAATGCCCTCGATCTTCTTGTCGCGCACCATCTCGGCGATGCGCTCGATCATCTGGGCCTTGTTGACCTGGTAGGGCAGCTCCTTGA
>DASUGZ010000206.1:0-22108 GCA_036273755.1 Pseudolabrys sp. | reverse complement strand
GCCGAGCCTGCCGCCGAATTTTTCGCCGGCGCCGTTTGCCGAAGTGCTGCTGCTGTCCGATTTCTGGTCGCCGATCTCCGAATTTCGCCAGATCATCGGCCAGTTGGCGGCGACCGGCGCACGTGGTCACGTGGTGCAAGTGGTCGATCCGGCGGAGGAGACGTTCCCTTACGCCGGGCGGATCGAATTCATCGAATCCGAGGGGCTGGGCAGTGTCACCGCCGGGCGCGCCGAGACCTGGCGCGACGACTACCAGCGCCTTCTCGCCAACCACCGCGCGGCGTTGCGCGCCGAATGCGAGCAGTTCGGCTGGAGCTTCACCGTGCACCGCACCGATCGCGGCCCGACCGAACTGTTGTTCGCGATCCACGCCCGCATGGGCGCCAGCGCGCTGACGCCGACCGTCGCCGCGCGGCACACGCCGATGACCCGCGAGAGTGCCGCATGATCGGTTCGCTGCCGCTCGGCTTTGCGCAACCGCTGGTGCTGCTTGGGCTGCTCAGCCTGCCGATCCTGTGGTGGCTGCTGCGGCTGGTGCCGCCGCGGCCGCGCCGCATCGATTTTCCGCCGACCCGGCTGTTGTTCGAGATTGCGCCGAAGGAGGAGACGCCGTCGCGCACGCCGTGGTGGCTGATCCTGCTGCGCCTGACGCTGGCCGCGCTGGTCATCATCGCCGCCGCCGGCCCCTTGTGGAATCCGCCACTTGCCTCATCGAACCGCGGCGCGCCGCTCCTGCTCATGCTCGACGACGGCTGGGGCGCAGCCGCGTCCTGGGACGCCCGGCTGCGCACCGCTGACGAGATCATCGCGCGCGCCGACGCCGACAGCCGCGGCGTCGCCGTGCTGGCGCTGTCGGAAACCGGACGAGACCTGTCGCTGCAGACAGCCGGCGCGGCGCGCGTGCAACTCAAGCAGCTCAAACCGAAGCCCTATACGGTCGACCGTACCGAGGTGCTGCCTTTGCTCGAGCGTTTTCTCAAGAGCGCTCCGGACGTCGAGGTCGCCTGGCTGTCCGACGGCGTCGATATGGGCAAGGGCGGCGAGTTCATCGCCGGCCTGAAACGCATCATCGGCGATCACCCGCTTACGGTCGTTGCCGGCGGCCTGCCGGCACCGCACGCTCTTGCCGCCGCCGATAACGCGGCGGGCGCGCTGACGGTGAAGGTGCTGCGCGCGCAAACCGGCAACACCGACGCGGGAGCGGTGACCGCCCTCGACCTCAAGGGTCTCACGCTCGGCGAGGCGCCTTTCAAATTCGATTCCGGAACGCAGGAAGCCGAAGCCGTCATCGATTTGCCGGTCGAGATTCGCAACGACGTGGCGCGGCTGGAAATCGCCGGCGAGCGCTCAGCGGGCGCTGTGCAACTCCTCGACAAGCGCTGGCGCCGCCGCACCGTCGGCATTGTATCCGGCTCGGCGGCCGACCGCTCGCAGCCGCTCATTGGAGCGAATTATTATTTGCAGCGCGCGCTCAGTCCGTTTGCCGATATCCGCGTCGCCGAAGGCGTCGCGCCGGCGGAAGCGGTCAAGCAGTTCCTCGACCAGCGCCTGCCCATGGTCATCCTCGCCGACGTCGGCAATGTCGCCGAAGCACGCGATCGCTTGAGCAAATGGATCGACAATGGCGGCGTGCTGGTGCGATTTGCAGGCCCGCACCTTGCGGGCGCCGAGGACGACAGCCTTGTGCCGGTGAAGCTGCGCCGCGGCGGCCGCATTCTCGGCGGCAGCCTGAGCTGGGAGAAGCCGCAGCCGCTCGCCGCGTTCGCGCGTGATAGTCCGTTCAACGGCATGGCGGTGCCGAACGATGTCACCGTCACGCGCCAGGTGCTGGCCGAGCCGGACGCGCAGCTTGTCGACCGCACCTGGGCGACACTCGGCGACGGCACGCCGCTGGTCACCGCCCAGCGCTACGGCAAAGGCCTGCTGGTGCTGTTCCATGTCACCGCCGACACGCGCTGGTCGGATCTGCCACTGTCGGGCGCCTTCGTCGACATGCTTCGCCGTATCGTGGCGCTGGCGAACGCGACGGTGACGGCAGAAAACGAAGCGGCTGGCGAGGCCGCCGCCAGCGCCAGCCAGGCCAACCAACCGGTCGCGGCGACCCGTGTCCTCGACGGTTTCGGAGCTTTCACGCCGCCGCCGCCGACCGCCCGCCCGGTTCCGGCCAATTTCAACGCCCGCGCCAATGTCGACCATCCGCCGGGCTTCTATGGTCCGCCGGAAGGCCTGGTCGCGGTCAATACGCTGGCCGCGTCGGACCGGCCGGCGCCGCTCGACTACGCGCCGTTGAACGCGCGGCTCGACGTCTATCGTCACGGCGAACCGCTGGACTTGCGCGGGCCGGTATTCCTCGGCGCGTTGTCGCTGTTGGTGCTCGACGCGCTGGTGGTGATCGCGCTCTCCGGCGGTCTCGCCAGCCTGCTGCCGCGCCGCCGCGTGGCGGCGACGTTGCTGGCGGCGGGCCTGCTGGGCGTACTGACCATTCACCACCCGGTGGAGGCGCAACCCGCGCCGCCGCCGTTGACGGCGCAACAGCAAGAATTCGCCATGACGGCCACCCAGCAGACGCATCTCGCCTACGTCATTACCGGCGACGCTGACGTCGACGCGGTCAGCAAGGCCGGACTACAGGGCCTGACAATGTATCTGGCGCAGCGTACCGCGCTCGAAGCGGGAGAGCCGATCGGCCTCGATCCCGCGCGCGACGAGCTCGCCTTTTTCCCGCTGATCTATTGGCCAGTCTCGGCGAGCGCGCCGAAGCCTTCGCAGCAGGCGCTCGACCGTATCGACACCTACATGAAGCGCGGCGGCACGGTGCTGTTCGATACCCGCGACGCGGTCGACGCGCCGCCGGGCCCCGGCGGCGAAATGCAAGGGCCCGGAATGGTGGCGCTGCGCTCGATCCTCTCCTCGCTCGACATCCCCGAACTCGAGCCGGTGCCGCGCGATCACGTGCTGACCAAGACTTTTTACTTGCTGCACGATTTCCCCGGCCGCTTCACCACGGGCCAGCTCTGGGTCGAGGCCTTGCCGCAGGAGCAGGAAGAGGACGTCAACCGGCCGGCGCGTGCCGGCGATGGCGTGTCGTCGATCCTGATCACCTCGAACGATTTCGCCGGCGCCTGGGCCGTGCGGCCGGACGGGCAGTCGATGCTGCCGCTGGTGCCGGGCGAACCGCGTCAGCGCGATTTCGCCTTCCGCGCCGGCGTCAACATCGTGATGTACGCACTCACCGGCAACTACAAAGCCGACCAGGTGCACATCCCGGCGCTGCTCGAGCGGCTGGGGCAGTAGGAGCGCACTCGTGAACCTCGGCGTCTCATTCGCTCCGCTGGTCCCAGCCTACGTGGTCTGGGTGGCCTTCGGGCTGGCCGCACTGATTTCGGTCGCCCTCCTGCTGGCGCACAGCCGCGGCGCTGTCCTGCGCGCCATTGCGCTGGCGCTCTTTGTGATTGCCCTCGCCAATCCGTCGCTGACGCGGGAGGACCGCGATCCGATCCCGTCGGTCGCCGCCGTCATCGTCGACAAGAGCCCGAGCCAGGATTTCGGCGACCGCAACGCGCAGACCGAAGCTGCCCGGGCGACGCTGGTCGAGCGGCTCAAGCGGATCCCCGGCCTCGAAGTGCGCGTCGCCGAGGCGGGCGCGGCCGACGGCGAGACAGACGGCACGCGGTTGTTCTCTGCGCTGTCGGCGACGCTTGCCGACGTGCCGCCCGACCGCGTCGCCGGCGCGGTCCTGATCACCGATGGCCGCGTGCACGATGTGCCCCCCGATGCCGCCGCGCTCGGCTTCAAGGCGCCGCTGCACGCGCTGATCACCGGGCACGCCGACGAGATCGACCGCCGCGTGGTGCTGACGCAAACGCCGCGCTTCGGTATCGTCGGACAGTCGCAGACCATCGGCTTCCGCGTCGAGGATCAGGGCGGCAAAGCCGGCGCCGCGGAGGTCACGGTGCGGCGCGACGGCGAGGTCCTGGAACAGCGCTCCGTCGCGATCGGCGCCGAGATCAAGATCAAGGTGCCGATTCCGCACGCCGGGCAGAATATCGTCGAGGTCGAGGCCGCGCCGCTCGATAACGAGCTGACGCAAGTCAATAACCGCGCCGTGGTGTCGATCGACGGCGTGCGCGACAAGCTTCGCGTGCTGCTGGTCTCCGGCGAGCCGCATGCCGGCGAGCGGACCTGGCGCAATCTGTTGAAGTCCGACGCCTCTGTCGACTTGGTGCATTTCACCATCCTGCGTCCGCCGGAAAAGCAGGACGGCACGCCGATCAACGAGTTGTCGCTGATCGCGTTTCCGACGCGCGAACTGTTCCAGCAGAAGATCTCTGAATTTCAGCTGATCATTTTCGACCGCTACGCCCGCCAAGGCGTGCTGCCGATGATCTATTTCGACAACATCGCGCAGTACGTGCGCGCCGGCGGCGCGGTGCTCATCGCCGCGGGGCCGGATTACGCCAGCCCCACCAGCCTCTGGCGCACCCCGCTCGACGCCATCCTGCCGGCCGAGCCGAGCGGCGACGTCACCGAAGTGCCTTTTTTCCCGAGCCTCACCGAAGCCGGCAAGCGCCATCCGGTGACGCGCGGGCTTGAGGGCTCGCAGAGCAATCCGCCGCACTGGAGCCAGTGGTTCCGCCTGGTCGACACCAAGCGCGCCAACGGCACCAGCGTAATGCAAGGGCCCGACGGCAAGCCGCTCTTGGTGCTGGCGCGCGAGGGCGAAGGCCGCGTCGCGCTCCTTCTGTCCGACCACATCTGGCTGTGGGCGCGCGGCTACGAAGACGGCGGCCCGCATCTCGACCTGCTGCGGCGGCTGTCGCACTGGCTGATGAAGCAGCCGGAGCTGGAAGAAGAGGCGCTGCGCCTGATCGTCAAGGGCCACGAGATCACCGTGCAGCGCCAGACCATGGCCGACACCGTCAACGACGTGACGCTCACTTCGCCGACCGGCAAGAGCCGCACGCTCATTCTGCAGGCGTCCGAGCCGGGCGTGTGGCGTTCGGAAGTCACCGCCAACGAGCTCGGCCTGTGGCGCGCGACCGACGGCAAGCTCACCGCGCTCGCCAATGTCGGGCCGGCCAACCCGCGCGAATTCGCGCAGGTGACGTCGACTGCGGAGGTCCTCAAACCGTTGACCGACGCGACCGGCGGCGACGCGCGGCGGCTCGCCAACGGCAATTCGCTCGCGGTACCGCGCGTCGTGCCGGTGCGCACCTCGACGACATTCAAGGGCGAAGACTGGATCGGCCTGAAGATGCGCGACGTCAGCGTGGTGCGCGGCATCGGCGTCTTGCCGATCTTCGCCGGACTGATCGGGCTGTTGCTGCTGGTCGGCACGCTTGCCGCGACCTGGGCGAGAGAAGGCCGCTGACTTGTCCCGGATGCGGTGCAGCGCGTTAGCGATGCGCCGCTGATCCGGGACCTTTCCGACTCGCGAAGGCCCGGTTCTGCAGCGCGCCGTTTGCTTGCGCTCACGCTGCGCTGCGCCCGGGACACAGCTTAAGAAACCTCCCAATCCGGCCGGATCATCCCGCCGACACCGGTGAAGGCGCCGGGCTTGAGTTCGGCGACCAAAAGCCGCGCCGGATCGACCGGCCCCGGCATCTTTACCGTCCCTTGCGGCACCACTTTGAAGCCGGACTTGCCGTAGAGCGGCTCGTCGCCGACCAGCACGACCAGGCCGTGCCCCGCCGCCTTGGCGTCCTTGAGCGCGCGCGCGACCAGCGCGCCGCCGATGCCGCGCTGGCGGAACGGCGGTTCGACCGTGAGCGGACCCAGCAGCAGCGCCGGGGTGTCGCCGATGCATATTGGGGTCAGTCTTACAGAACCGACCAGCAGCGAGCCGATGCGCGCGGTGAACGACAGCGGCAGCAGATGGCTCCGCCCCTCGCGGATACGATAGGCTGTCTTGGCGTAGCGGCCGGGGCCGAAGGTGCGCTCGAGCAGCCGCTCGATCGCAGTGGCGTCGCCTTCCGTCTCCGGCAGGATGGTCAGCGCAAGTTCGCTCATGCGCCCGAGCGATTAGCATTTGGGCCGATTCCGGTCCATCGCCGGTGGCGCTTTGCGCCCGGATTGCCTAGATGTGGTCGGCACAAGCGGAGGTTTCCGGCATGGGACAGTTGGTCGATGGCGTTTGGCAGCAGGACGGCCTGCGCACCAAAGACGGTCATTTCGTCCGGCCGACGCCGCGTTTCCGCAATTGGGTCACGCCTGACGGCGCCGCCGGTCCTACCGGCGAAGGCGGCTTCGCCGCCGAGGCCGGCCGCTATCACCTCTACGTTTCGCTCGCCTGCCCCTGGGCGCACCGCACCGTCATCTTCCGCAAGCTCAAAGCGCTCGAAAACGTCATCTCCATGTCGAACGTTTCTCCCGACATGCTGAAAGAGGGCTGGACCTTCAACACCGACGAAGGCTCGAGCGGCGACGCGATCAACGGCAAGAGCAAACTGTCGGAGATCTATCTCATCGCCGATCCGCGCTACACCGGCCGTGTCAGCGTGCCGGTGCTGTGGGACAAGAAGCGCAAGACAATCGTCAACAACGAGTCGCCTGAAATCATCCGCATGCTGAATTCGGCGTTCGATGCCTTCACCAACGTGCATACCGATTTTTACCCGCAGGCGCTGCGCGCCGAGATCGACCGCATCAACGAACTCGTCTATCCGAACATCAACAACGGCGTTTACCGTTCGGGCTTCGCCACCTCGCAAGACGCCTACGAACAGGCATTCCGCAACCTGTTCGACGCGCTCGACGAGATCGAACAGATGCTGTCGCAGCATCGCTACCTCGTCGGCAACACCATTACCGAAGCAGACTGGCGGCTATTCACGACGCTGATCCGTTTCGACGCCGTCTATTATTCGCACTTCAAGTGCAACTGGCGGCACATCTACGAATACCCGAACCTGTCGAATTACGCGCGCGACCTCTACCAGGTGCCGGGCGTCGCCGAGACCGTCAGCCTCGCGCAGATCAAGCGGCACTATTACTTCAGCCAGCGCCAGGTGAACCCAACCGGCATCGTCCCGGTCGGCCCGCAGCTCGATTTCGCCGCGCCGCACGACCGCGCGAGGTTTGGGTAATGCTTACCGTTAAAAAATGAAAAAGACGATCGAACGTGGGAGGTTGATATGGGGCGGTCGTACAAAGTTACGCTGAAAGTCAGCAAGAAACGCGATGTGGAAGTTCTCCGGTATCTCGTGAAGCATCTCAATCAGGGCGCTGGCGGGCAACGGGCCGCGCGTACTCGACGCAAGAAAACTGCAAAATAGCCGTAGCCTACTTGCCAATTATAATTACCCCACAAGGGGGAGAGAAGCGCGTTCGCCACCCTCGCTTTCCAGATTCAATTTTCAAACAGCCTGCCTTCGCTAAAGCTTCGGCGGGCAAGCCAACGCTCCGCCGCCCGTATTCTTTGCCGGCCCCGGGTAGGCCGTATTCCCTGCCCCGATCGCGGGGCCCTTCTTCGACCCCCGGGACGAGCCCGAGGGGATGGAGCGCCAAGCGGCGCTACCTTCTTCCGTATTGCCGCGTTCCTGTCGCCAGAAACGCGGGCGCCTCTCGGCGCTCCATCGCGGCGGTTTTCGGCGCCGGGCCGCGCTTTCTGACGTTCCGTTTCGCCTCGCCTTCGGCTCGAAGCTCGCGGCGCCTTTCGGGTCAACCGCTCCTTTCCGCGCCTCGGGCAAGCCTTGCGGCCCGCCGTCAGCCAGCTCCTGGCAGGGGATCGTAGTGTCCCCGGGCGGAGCCCCGGCGCCGCCCGGGTGCGGGGGTACGTCCGTCCCCGCCCGCGGGCGCCGCATCCCCTCCCGCTGTCAGACGCCTCATGACAACGCCCTCGGAAGGAAGGGGTGAAATGGGTATATAATCATATAGGAATTAAGTCAAGAGGATGAGCGGCAAAAATCCAGCCAAGTTTTGATGCGCATAGGCCAATCTGGAAGGCGGCGGAGCACTCACCACACCTCGCTCACCGGGACGCCGCCGAACACCTCGGCGACGCGGGCATGGGTGGCGCGGCTGGTGCCCTCGGGCAAGGCGTCGTGCGGAAAGAAGCCGTGGGCGACGATCTCGTAGCCGGGCTGCGGCGCTTTATCCTGGCGGAAGTTGCGCACGATATAGAGCGCGACGTGATCGCGCCGCGACGCGCTGCTGTTGAAAAAGATGCCGTGCAGGTTGGGCGGCGCGGTCATCACGATATTGCCTTCCTCGGCGAGTTCGCGCTTGAGCGCATCGAGAAACGTCTCGCCGGTTTCGACGCCGCCGCCGGGCATGTGCCAGCCCTCGACGTAGGAGTGCTTGATCAGGAAGATGCGGCCCGCGCCGTCGATCACCATGGCGCGCGCGCCCAAGGTCGCTCCGCGCGAAAAGCGCCAGTAGAAATGCAGCAGCCGCCGGATCAGCGGCTCGAGCGCGCGGCGCAGACGGTGCAGCATCGTTCCCTTCGGTTCGCAGCCCCACGGCAGGTGTTCACAACAGCGGCCGGCGCTGTCAAACCACCTTTTCAGATTAGAATTACTCTAATATATGAGAAGAGCCGATGGGGACGAGATTTCCGTGAAACAATTTTCCGACCTGACCGAGCAGGAAGTGCTGGCGCTGGCCATCACCAACGAGGATGAGGACAGCCGCATCTACCGCGGCTTCGCCGAAGGCCTGCGCGCGCAGTTCCCCTCCTCCGCCAAGGTGTTCGACGAGATGGCGGAAGAGGAAGTCACCCACCGCACGATGCTGTTCGACCTCTACAAGCAGAAATTCGGCGACTACCTGCCGCTGATTCGCCGCCAGGACGTCAAGGGCTTCATCCAGCACAAGTCGTCGCCGCTCTGGCTGATGCGGCCGCTCGGGCTGGACGCCGCGCGAAAGCACGCCGAGAACATGGAGTTCGAAGCCGAGCGCTTCTACCGCAAGGCGGCGGAGACCGCGCGCGACGTCTCGGTGCGCAAACTGCTGATCGAGCTTGCCGAAGCCGAGGCCGGCCACGAGTCGCTGGCGCACAAGCTTTCCGAGCAGATCCTCACCAAGGGCGCGCGCGAGAAGGAGGACGCGACATCGAAACGCGTCTTCATGCTGCAATACGTGCAGCCGGGGCTAGCCGGGCTGATGGACGGCTCGGTGTCGACGCTGGCACCGTTGTTCGCCGCGGCCTTCGCCACCCACAACACCTGGCAGACCTTTCTGGTCGGCATGGCGGCTTCAATCGGCGCCGGCATCTCGATGGCCTTCGCCGAGGCGCTGTCCGACGACGGCTCGCTCACCGGGCGCGGCTCGCCGGTAATCCGTGGCATCGTCACCGGCGGCATGACCGCGATCGGCGGCCTCGGCCACACCCTGCCCTATCTGATACCGGATTTTCATATTGCGACGGCGGTATCGTTCTTCGTGGTCGCGGTCGAGCTGGCGGCGATTTCGTACATTCGCCACCACTATATGGACACGCCGCTGCTGCGGGCGACGTTCCAGGTCGTGGTCGGCGGCGTCCTGGTGTTTATTGCCGGCATCTTGATCGGGAGTTCGTGACGGGGATGGGCCGCGCACGGTAGAACGAACCTATGTTCACCCTCGCCCACCTGTCCGATCCGCATCTGGCGCCGCTGCCGAAGCCGCGCTTTGCCGAACTCATCGGCAAGCGGATCACCGGCTACATCAATTGGCAGCGCCGGAGGCGCTTCATCCACGATCCCGAGACGTTGGCGAAGATCGTCGCCGACCTGAAGGTGCAGGCGCCGGACCACATCGCGGTGACCGGCGACATCGCCAATCTCGCGCTGCAGGAAGAATTCGAACGCGGACTCAAATGGCTGCAGAGCGTCGGCTCGCTGCATGACGTCAGCTTCGTTCCCGGCAACCACGATGCCTATGCGTCAAAGGCCGTCCGCTATGCGCCGCTATGGGCGCCCTATATGAGCAGCGACGATGGCGCCGCCGGCTTCCCCTTTGTGCGCCGCCGCGGACCGCTGGCGCTGATCGGGCTTTCGACCGCGGTGCCGACGGCGCCGTTCATGGCGACCGGGCGCCTTGGCGAACAGCAACTTCAACGGCTCGGCGAGACGCTCTCCGCGCTCGCGCGCGAGCCGGTGTTCCGTGTCGTGCTGATCCATCATCCGCCGGTGAGCGAGGCCGGACGGCACAAGCGGCTGATCGATGCCGCGGGATTCCTGCATGCAATCGGCCAGCACGGCGCCGAACTGGTGCTGCACGGCCACGACCACCTGCACATGCTCAATTGGCTGACGGGGCCGAACGGGGCCCGCGTACCGGCGGTCGGCGTGCCCTCAGCCTCGGGCGCCTGGGCCATGAGCATGAATGCCGCCGCCTACAATCTTTACGCCATCGACGGCGGGCCCGGGGCCTGGCGCTGCGAGATGATCTCGCGCGGCATCACGCCCAAGGGCGCGGTCGAGCAGCAGCGGCGAAAGAATATCTTCGATTAGGGCTGGTTGATGAGCGCCAGCGCGAACAGCGCCGCGGCGCCGAGGATCAGCCCCAGCACGAAGGTCAGGACCGTGCGCCAGCGCCGGCGCGACCGCTCAAGCTGCGCGATGCGGTCGGCGGCAACGCGCCCCGTGCGCACATCGTCGGCCAGCGCCCGCTCGCGTTCGACCAGCCGCCGCGCGACGTAGCGCGTCACGGCCTCGACCATCGCCGGCAGTTCGTAGGCTTCCGCGATCACCGCACGGCCGTAGCGGGTGTCCTGCACGAAGCGGTATTGCCGCTTGTCGTGGCCCATCTCGACATGGGCGATGACGTCGATCCACAGTCGCGGCACGTCGCCTTTGCTGACGCCGCGGTCGAACAGGTCGACCCCGCTCGGGATCTCCTTGAAGGCCGGGTCGAGCGCCTCGTTGAGCAGTTCGAGCCGCGCCGCTTCGGCGTCGCGCAGGTCGACCACCACCGCGGAGCGCTCGGCCGCCTCGATGCGCGCCTCGCGCAGCGCCTCTTTCAGCGGCTGCGGCGCCGCGTCATTGGCGGGCGGATTTTTGCTGCGTCCGAACATTTTGCGAATCTAACAAGCTCCGGACCCTCCGGAAAGCCGAAAAGCGTGGCTTTTCAAGGGCATCTTTGGTTAACGCGGGATGACTCCGTAGGGCTTGGCCCAGCCCAGGCCCTGCTCGGTGCCGAATCGCGGTCGATATTCTGCACCGATCCAGCCCGCATAGCCCAGCCGGTCCACCTCGGCGAACAGGAAAGGATAATTGATCTCGCCCTTGTCGTCGGGCTCATGCCGGGACGGCACCTGCGAGCATTGCATATGACCGATGATGGAAAAGTATTTTTCCATCCGGTGGATCAAGTCGCCGCCGACAATCTGCACATGATAGAAATCGTACTGCAGGCTCAGATTGGGTTTGCCGACCTTGGCGATGATGTCGGCGGCCTGCTCGACTTCGTATAAAAAATAATCCGGCTGATCGCGGTGGTTGATCGGTTCGATCAGCAATTTGACGTTCTTGGCCGCCGCCAGATCTGCCGCGCGCTTCAGATTTGCCACGTAGGTTTTTTCCGCGCTCGCACGTTCGCCCGGATCGACCTTGCCGGCAAGACAATGCACCGCGCTGGCGCCGGCGGTTGCGACGTAGTCGAGCGCTTGCGCGAACGACGCGTCCCATTTTTTCTCGCCGCCCGGCACGGCGGCAAAACCGAATTGGGCGGTGTCGCCGTGCGGCGAATTAATGCCGAGAATGCTGATATTGTTGCGCTCGGCCGCGCGCCTGAACTGGTCTGCCGGCACCTCGTGCGGAAACCGGCATTCGACCGCCTTGAACCCCGCCGCGGCCACGGCGTCGATGCGCTGCAAAAACGGGCGATCCACGAACAGATAATCCAGATGAACCGAGAACCGAGGCATTCGTTCGACCTCCCTGCGCCCTCTCCCGTTCGTCCTCGCGAAAGCGGGGACCCAGGAGCAGCAAATTCCGTATTCGTGTCTCTGGATTCCCGCTTGCGCGGGAATGAACGGAGAATGGCTTGCGGCAGCCGCTTATTCTCTATTCATTAGCGCGCCTGTCCACCGGAAACAAACCATGTCCGCCAACACCGCTTTTCATATCGCCGTGCTTGCCGGCGACGGCATCGGACCGGAGGTGATGGCGCCGGCGCTCGACATCCTGCGCCGCATCGAGGCGACCACGCCGAGCCTCAAGTTCCGCTTCAGCGAGGCGGAGGCGGGCGCCAATCATTACAAAGCGACCGGCAAGTCGATGCCGGAATCAACAGTCAAGCTGTGCGAGGAGGCCGACGCCATCCTGCTCGGCGCCTGCGGCCTGCCGAGCGTCCGCTATCCCGACAACACCGAGATCATGCCGCAGGTCGAGTTGCGCTTCATCTTCGACCTCTATGCCGGCGTGCGCCCTGCCCGGCTCGTTCCCGGCGTGCCGAGCCCAATCGTCGGCGCCGACACGCACGGCATCGATTTCGTCCTGATCCGCGAATCGACCGAAGGGCTGTTCGCGTCGATGGGCAAGGGCGTGGTGACCGAGAACGACGCGCGCGAAACTCTTGTTGTCACAAGATCGAAGACCGAGCGATTGTTCGACTTCTCGCTCAAGCTCGCCGAGCGGCGCAAGAAACGCGGCAGGCCGGGCCGGCTGACGCTGGTCGACAAGGCCAATGTCTTCAAGGCCTTCAACTGGCAGCGCGCCATCTTCGCCGAGCGGACGGCGAAGTTCCCCGACGTCAAAACCGACCTGCTCTATGTCGACGCCTGCGCCGCGCTGATGGTGAAGAAGCCGTGGGATTTCGACGTCATGGTGATGGAGAACATGTTCGGCGATATTCTCTCGGACCTGGCGGCCGGGCTGGTCGGCGGCATCGGCATCGCGCCGTCGGCCGATATCGGCGACACCCATGCGGTGTTCCAGCCCTGCCACGGCACCGCGCCCGACATCATGGGTCAGGGCAAGGCCAATCCGACCGCGATGTTTCTCTCCGCCGCCATGATGCTCGATTGGCTCGCCGACAGACACGATCATCAGCCTGCGGCCGATGCCGCGCTGCGGATCGAGCGCGCCGTCGACCAGGCTTACGCCTCCGGGATCAAGCCGATGGAATACGGCGGCAAAGACGGCACCGCGGCGATTTCCAAAGCTGTGATGAAGGCCTTGGGTTAGAAGAAGAAACGCGCACGAGGAACCAATGCTGAAATTCGCAACGACTCTGTTCGCCGCCACCATGCTGATGCTGGGTGGCGCGGCGGCGCAAACTTATCCGGACCACCCGATCAAGCTCATTGTGCCGTTCGCGCCCGGCGGCAGCACCGACACCCAGGCCCGCGTGCTGGCCGATTATCTCGGTCGCGAACTCGGCCAGCAGGTCGTGGTCGTCAACGCCGGCGGCGCCGGCGGCACGCTTGGCCTCAACCAGGGCGCCAAAGCGGCAGCGGACGGCTACACGCTGGTGACGGCGACGCCGTCGCTGACGATCAACCCTTACATTCAAAAGGACATTCCCTACGACCCGATCAAGGACTTCGCGCCGGTCGCGCTGGTCGCCACCAGCCCGATCGTGCTGGTGGTACCGAAGGATTCCAAGATCAAGTCGGTGCGCGATTTGATCGACATGGCCAAGGCGCACCCAAACGAAATCCGCTACGGCAGCGCCGGGATCGGCTCGGCGACGCATTTGAGCACGGCGCTGTTCGAGGCGATGGCGGGCGTCAAGCTGGTGCACGTGCCGTATCGCGGCGCCGGGCCGGCGCTGCTCGACGTCATCGCCGGGCGACTCGATCTGCAATTCGAGAATGCGCCGAGCGTGCTCGGCCACGTGCGCGGCGGCGCGCTGCGCGGCATCGCCGTCGGCTCGGCGAAACGTTCGAGCCTGTTCCCGGATTTGCCGACGATCGCCGAAACGGTCTCCGGCTACGAGGCGACGTCATGGTTCGGCGTGCTGGCCCCGGCCAAGACGCCGCGCGCCGCCGTCGACAGAATCAACGCCGCGATCAACAAGGCGCTCTCCGACGCCGCCGTGCGCAAGCAAATGGACGCGTTGGGCGTCGAACTGATCGGCGGAACGCCGGATCAATTCGCGGCTTTCCTCAAGGCGCGCATGGCCGAGCTCAAGACCGTATCGAAGGCGGCCAATCTGGTGCCGCAGTAGCGCTGCGGCCGCGCTACACGGCGACGATATCTTTAATGAGGCGACATCGACATGGCGACACAATCCGACAAAGACGCTATCGCGCAGGTCATTCAAACCTACCTCGACGGCCTCTACGAAGGCGACGCGGAGAAGATCGCGAGCGCCTTCCACAAAACCAGTGCGCTGACGACCATCGCCGAGGACGGATTGACGATTACTCCTCGCGACAACTGGCTTGACCGGGTTCGCAGCCGGCCGTCGCCGAAATCGCAGAATCTGCCGCGGCACGACAAAGTGCTGACCGTGGATATCGTCAGCCCGACCATGGCGTTCGTGAAACTGAATTGCGCGATTCCGCCGCGGTTCTTTACCGACCAGCTGTCGCTGTTGAAGATCGACGGGCGCTGGCAGGTTGCGCAAAAGGTCTTTTCGACCGAAGTTCGCGACGGCGCCTAGAGCCCGACGAAGTCCTTGATCGCGGCGATAAACGCATCGGGTTGCTCGAGCGGCGGGCAATGGCCGCAGCCGGGCAATTCGACATAGCGCGCGCTTGGCGCCTTGTCGGCGATGGCTTTGGTGAGTGCCGGCGGCGTCGCCTGGTCGAACTCGCCGCAGACTACCAGCGTCGGCACCGTCATGCGATGCAGCAGCGGCGTCAGGTCGCATTCCTGCAGGATCTTGCATGCATGCTGGAACGCCTTGGGGTCGATGCCCATCAGCACCTGCTTGCGTTCCTCGATCTTTTCCGGATGCGCGGCGAGATAGGCCGGCGCGAATACCCGCTTGGCGGCGATTTCGGCGATCGAGCCGAGCCCGCCGTCGGCGACCTTCTGCGCCATCGCCGCGAATTGCTGGCGCCCTTCCGGCGGGAAACAGGCGGCGGCATCGCTCACCACCAATTTGGCAATGCGCTCTGGGTGCGCCAGCGCAAATGCGAGCGCCACTGTGCCGCCGAAGCCATTGCCGACCAGCACCGCGTCCTTGCCGATGCCGAATTCGTCGAAGCCGTCCTCGATCACCGCGATGTAGTTGTCGATCAGCGCCAGCGGCGTCGGCTCCGAGCCGTGAAAGCCGGGCAGGTTGAACAGCGTGACGCGCTTCTTGGCGGCGAGCCGCTCCAGCACCGGATCGAAGGCGTGGCGGTCGGCCAGCAGCGAATGCAGCAGCACCAGGTCGGACCCCGCGCCGGTGCGCACCGCGCTGAGCGAGCCATGGCCGGCGGTGAGATTTTCGAATTGCATGGAAAATGCTCCGTAGCGTCAACTCATAACGCGCGTCGCAGCAAGAGGTTCTTGCCCCGGCTGCGGCGCCGCGCGCAGTGGTGCGACGCTGAGCCGGGGCCTTTCCAGGTCCGTATTCGTAAAGGTCCCGGGTCTGCAGCGCGTCATTTCATGCCGCGCCGCGCCTGGGACTAGTTGCCCTCGCGCCAGATGCCGAGCGCTTCCTGCGCCGGCCGGTCGGAGATCGAGAACAGCACCGCGTCTTCGCCGCCGGCGGTGTGCTGATAACGCTTCCACGGCGGCATCACGAAGACGTCGTTGACCTTCCACTCCAGCGTCTTGCCGTCGACAACGGTCGAGCCGCGACCTTCCGCGCAAGCGAAGATGGTGCCGTCGGTCGAGCGGTAGGGCTCGCCTTTGAAGCCCTTCGGCAGCAGCGCGAGATTGGCGCCCATGGTCGGCAACACCGGCCCGCCGTTGATCGGGTTGGCGTAGCGCACGCGGGCGCCGTGGCGTTTGTCGATATCGCCGGTTTTCTTCAGACGCTCCAGGATCGGCCGCATCTTGGCGTAAGGATAGTTGATCACCGGCGAACGCTTGCTGAACACGTCGGCGGTGCCGTCCGGCAAGACGCCGGTGGCGTAGCGCTCGAACGAGTCGCCGTCCTCGTGGTTCACGTTCTGCATCTTCTCGTCGAAATGATTGGCGAAGGATGCCTGGAAGTGGTTGACGGTCGGCATGTCGAGCACGTCGAGCCACATCACCGGCTCCTTGCCGGGATTGCCATGATCGTGCGGCGCCCAATTGGCGGTGATGATGAAGTCGCCGTGTTCCATCGACGACTTCTCGCCTTCGACGGCGGTATAGGCGCCCTTGCCCTTGAGCACGAAGCGGATGGCGGACGCGACATGCTGATGCGCGTCGGCGATTTCGCCGGGCATGATGAGTTGGATGCCGGCGAACAGCGAATTGGTGATGCGTGACTTGCCCGGCTCGCCCGGATTTTCCAGAACGAGGACGCGGCGCTCGGCCTCCTCGGCGCTGATCACGTCGCCGGCCTCGATCATCAGCTTTTCGACGTCGTCGAACTTCCACAGCGCCGGCAGCATCTGCGTCTTCGGCTCGGGCGTGACCAAGCCCTTGAGCACCTCCCACAGCGGCGCCAGGTGGTATTTGCCGATCTTGTCGTAATAGGCCTGCCGCGCGCCTGTGATGTTGTGCTTGTTGCCGGCCTGGGGTGTGTCAATCACCGCCGTCATGGGGATTCCTCCTCGAAACTCGCCGCCGATTGACGGCCACTATAACGCAAGCCAGCGTGGGCCGGAATATCCCCGACAATCGACACCGGGCCTGGATTTTGACGGTTTAACCGCCCGACCGGCTCCCGCCACATTTGCCGGCCGAACCGCACCGTGCGAGGGTGCAAATCGCTGTCACTCCGACGCGGCAAAGGTGGTCCCAAGTGGCATCGAAGCGCCGGTTTCAACTCATCCTTCTCAAGCCGTCCCATTACAATGACGACGGCTACGTCATCCGCTGGTGGCGGGCGCTGATTCCGTCGAACTCGCTCGCCGCCGTTTACGGCCTGGCGCTCGACTCGGCGAAGCGCCGCGCCTTGGGAGAAGACGTCGATATCGATATCGACGTCATCGACGAGACCAACACCCGCGTCAACGTCAAGAAATTGATCAGGCGCTTCCGCGAGCACGACAATTTCGGCATGCTCGGGCTCGTCGGCGTGCAATCGAACCAGTATCCGCGCGCGCTCGATATCGCCAAGCCTTTCCGCGACGCCGGCGTTGCGGTGGCGATGGGCGGTTTTCACGTCTCCGGTTGCCTGGCCATGCTCGACGGCGAGGCGATCGACCTTAAGTCCGCGCGTGACATGGGCATCTCATTGTTTGCCGGCGAAGCCGAGGGCCGCTTCGACGGCCTGTTGCAGGACGCCGCGGCCGGCGAACTGAAGCCGCTTTACAATTATATGAACGATCTGCCCGGCCTCGGCGGCGCGCCGAGCCCGTTTCTGCCGCGACATTTTGTCAAGCGCACTGCCGGCACCAATGCCGCTTTCGACGCCGGCCGCGGTTGCCCGTTCCAATGCTCGTTCTGCACTATCATCAACGTGCAGGGCCGCCAGTCGCGTTACCGTACGCCCGACGACATCGAGAAGGTCGTGCGCGACAACTGGGCGCAGAACATCTCGCGTTTCTTCATCACTGATGACAATTTCGCGCGCAATCGCGAATGGGAAGCGATCTTCGACCGCCTCGCCAAGCTGCGCGAAGTGGACAAAATCCCGCTCGGCCTGATGATCCAGGTCGACACCATGTGCCACAAGATTCCGCGCTTCATCGAGAAGGCGAAGAAGGCGGGCGTCACGCGCGTCTTCCTCGGCTTGGAGAACATCAACCCCGACAATCTGGCGGCGGCGAAGAAAAAGCAGAATAAGATCACCGAATACCGCAAGATGATGTTGGCCTGGAAGGCCGAGGGCATCTTCCTCTACGCCGGCTACATTCTCGGCTTTCCCGGCGAGACGCCGGCGACGATCCGCCGCGACATCGAGATCATCCAGCGCGAACTGCCGGTCGATCTCCTCGAATTCAACATTCTGACGCCGCTGCCGGGCTCCGAGGACCACAAGACGATGTGGAGCAAAGGCGTCGCGATGGACGCCGATCTCAACAAATACGACCTTGAGCATCCTGTCACCGATCATCCGAAGATGAGCCGGGACGAACTACAATCAATCTACGAGGAAGTCTGGGACCTCTATTACACGCGCGAGCACATGCGCACGCTGCTCAAACGCGCCGTCGTCACCAATGTCCCGATGTTCAGTCTCGCCAAGGTGCTGATCCAGTTTTCCACCATGATGCAGCTCGAAAAAGTGCATCCGCTGCAAAGCGGCCTGATCCGCATGAAGCATCCGAGCGAGCGGCGGCCCGGATTGGCGCCGGAAAACGCCTTGTCGTTCTACGCGCGCTATTGGCGCGACCTGATCGTTCGCAACGCCGGCTTTGTGCGGACGATGTTGTGGGTTTTGAATACGACGCGGCGCATCGCCAGCGATCCCAACCGGCACGCCTACCGCGATCTGGCGTTGACGCCGGTCGAGGGCGACGAGGACGAGACGTTCGATTATTTGACCAAGACCGACGGCGCCAAGGCGGCGATCGACCATCTCAAAAAGGTCGACGCGCTGACACACAAGTCACAGCGGGTAAGCATTGCGGCGGAATAGGCACGTTGCCGGCTAGTTGTTCACCGCGCCGCCGTCGACCACCAGCGACTGGCCGGTGACGAAATCGCTGTCGCTACTGGCGAGAAACACCAGCGCGCCGAGAAGGTCTTCCGGGTAGGCGTCGCGCTTGAAGGCGCGCGAATTGCGAACCGGCACGCGCTCCTCCTCGACGTGCTGCGTATTCTCCAGGCCGGTGTCGCTGAGGATATAGCCCGGCGACAATGAGTTGACCGCGATGCCGTGCGGCCCGAGCTCGCGCGACAGCGAGCGCGTGAAGGCGAGCATCGCGCCTTTGCTGGTGACATAAGGCAGCATGCGCGGCACGCCCTTGTAGGCGGCGCCCGAAGCGATGTTGATGATCTTGCCCGACTTGCGCGCGATCATGTGCGGGGCGACGTGCTTGACCATCAAGAACGGCCCGCGGGTGTTGATCGCCATGACGCGGTCCCACAGCCCGGCATCCCATTCGTCGAAATTGCGCGGATGCAAGCTCGAATAAAGCGCCGCGTTGTTGACCAGAATGTCGATCTGACCGAAGCGCTCGACGGTTTGCGCGACCAGATTTTTGACCGCCGCTTCGTCGCTGACGTCGAATGTGACGCTTGCCGCGCTCTCGGCGCCATGACGGCTGGCGATTTCCGCCGCGACGTCCTTGCCGTCGGCGATATCGGCGATCATGACCCGCGCGCCTTGCGCGGCAAGCGCCTGCGAATAGTGCCGGCCGATGCCCTTGGCGCCGCCAGTGACGATCGCGGTTTTGCCCGCAAGCCTTGCCATACCATTTTCCTCCGTCATGCTCGGCCTTGTGCCGGGCATCCACGCCTTTATTGTCACGATCATGCAAGACGTGGATGCCCGCAACAAGTGCAGGCATGACGACGCTGTTTCGGGGGAAGCGTTATGGCCAAGGACATCGCCGACCGGTTGGAGATCCGCGCGCTGATCGAGAATTGGGTGCTGTGGCGCGACGCGCGGCTTTGGGACCGTTTCCGCACCGTCTGGCACAGCGACGGCCATATGTGGGCGACCTGGTTTCAGGGCACCTACGAGGAATTCATCACGGTGAGCCAGGAGGGCTACGACCGCGGCGTGCGCATCATGCACATGCTCGGCGGCATGGCGATCGACATCAAGGGCAAGCGCGCCATCGCCCAGACCAAGATGACCATCGCGCAGCGCGCCGAGGTCGAGGGCGTCATGTGCGATGTGGTCTGCACCGGCCGCTTCTACGACTTCGTGGAAAAGCGCAAAGGCAAATGGGGCATCGTGCTGCGCCGCCTCGCCTATGAGAAAGACCGGCTCGATCCCGTGGAGCCCGGCGCTTGGCCGAAGCTCGACAAGACGTTGCTGGCGCGCTTTCCCGAAGGCTACCGCCACCTCGCCTATCTGCAGACCAGGATCGGCTACAAGGTCAAACCGGACATGCCCGGCCTCGATGGGCCGGAGCTCGACGCGCTCTACGCCAAAGGCGCGGCGTGGCTGGAGGGCAAGAAGCTTTAACCGGCGAGGGCTTGGCGGCCCTGCGGCAACGTGGCAATTTCCTGCCGCCGCGGCCATAAAAAGCATTATTCGTGGGGGGCCCAACCATGTCGTTTGCCGACAAGTTCAATCTGCTCAACGAATTCAATATTCTGCGGATGATCTGCGGCCTGTTCTTCATCCCGCATATCGTCGGCAAGATCACGGTGCCGGCGACGCTGGAATTCTTCGTCAAGGCCGGCTTCAAGCCGGCCCGCACCTGGATGACCATCGCCGGCACCATCGAGACGGTGCTGACGATCGGCCTTGTCTTCGGCATCTACACGCAATATGTCGCAGCCATCGCCTTCATCCACCTGCTGGTCGCCGCCGCCGCCACCTACAAAGTCACCAAAAGCTGGATCTGGGTGATCGGCGGCATCGAATATTGCGTGTTCTGGGCGATCTGCTGTCTCGTCGTCTCCATGCATTACTGGCATTAGCGGTTTCCGCTGAAGCGAAAGGAAAGTCGACCCATGGCTAGCGTTCTGTTTTCTCCCCTCACCATGCGCGGGCTCACCTTGCCGAACCGCGTCGTCGTCTCGCCGATGTGCCAGTACAATTCCAACAACGGCTCGGCCAACGATTGGCATTTGATGTGGCTCGGCAACATGTCGCTCGGAGCCGCCGGCCTGGTGATGACGGAGATGACCGACGTCAACCCGCAGGGGCGTATTTCGCCGAAATGCGCCGGCATGTATTCCGACGACAACGAGGCCGCGCTCAAGCGCGTGTACGATTTCTGCCGGCAGTACGGCATCGCCAAGCTCGGTGTGCAGCTCGCGCACGCGGGACGCAAAGGCCCGACCACCCCGCCCGCCGCCGGCGGCAAGCCGATCCTCGAAGGGGCCGACGCCTGGACGCCTGAGGCGCCGTCGGCCATTCCCTACGACACCGGCTGGCCGGTGCCGCACGCCATGACCAAGGACGACATCAAGCGCGTCATCGGCGAATTCGCCGACGCCGCCAAGCGCGTCGACCGCATCGGCTATGACGTGATCGAGCTGCATGGCGCGCACGGCTATCTGGCGCATCAGTTTCTGTCGCCGCTGTCCAACAAGCGCACCGACGAATATGGCGGCTCGAGCGAAAATCGCATGCGCTTCGCCATCGAAATGTATGAGGCGGTGCGCAAAGTATGGCCGGAGCAAAAGCCGATCGGCATGCGCGTCTCGGCGACCGACTGGGTCGACGGCGGCTGGACGCCGGAAGAAACCGTCGTTCTCGCCAAGGAACTGAAAAAGCGCGGCATGGACTACATGGACGTCTCCACCGGCGGCCTGTCGCCGGCGCAGAAAATCCCGCTCGCCGCCGGCTACCAGGTGCCGTTCGCCGAGAAGGTGAAAAAGGAAAGCGGCATCACCACCATGACGGTCGGCCTGATCGCAGGTTACCAGCAGGCCGAGGATATCGTCGCGTCCGGCAAGGCCGATCTGGTGTGTTTGGCGCGCGCGGCGATCTGGGATCCGCGCTGGGCCTGGCACGCAGCCGAGGAACTCGGCGCCGAGGCGCCCTATGCGCCCAAAACCATGGCCGGGCACCCCAAGCTGCGGCCGCAGCTGTTTCCGAAACGGGCGCAGCCGGCGGGGTGATCTTGTCCCGGGCGCAGCGCAGCATGCAATGATGCGCTGCGGCCCCGGGACCTTACCGGCTTCAGAGTTTCGAATGGCCCCGGATCAGCGGTGCATCACTTCGTGACGCACCGCGTCCGGGGCAAGTATCAGCGATTCATCTTCTCAATAAACTTCGCAAATGCGGCGAGCTGCATCTTGACGATGTCCTTGGTCGGCTGGTCGGTAAGTTCCAGCGTATCCTTGTTGAATTTGCCCGCCGCGCTGCCGACGAAGACTTCCGGCGTGCCGAAGATGTAGGCCTTGAGAAACGTCATCGACATGCGCCAGTGGTACTGCATGCGGGCGCCGCCGAGCGGCCCCTGGCTCGCCGATTGGATCGCCACCGGCTTGCCCTCGAACGGTTGCTCCTTCATGCGCGACACCCAGTCGATCGCGTTCTTGAGCACGCCCGGCATCGACCAGTTGTATTCCGGCGT
>DASUGZ010000205.1:0-19695 GCA_036273755.1 Pseudolabrys sp. | reverse complement strand
CGGCGTCGCGCCAGGCGGCGTAGGCTGTGTCACCGTCGATAATGGCATGGTGCAAGCCATAGCGACGCGTCGTTTCCCAAGACGGCGTCTCGCCCGCCGCCAAATTCATGCCCGGGATCCACCAGCGCCCGGCCTCGCGCGGCTTTTTCGGATCCGCCATGTCGATGGTCATGAACATGTAGTCGGTGAAGCCGTCGAGCAGCACCGAGGCGTAAGCCCATTTGCCGCCCGCGTACCAGACGCGGTGAATGCCGCCGCCTTCCACCGCCATGAATCCGATACGGCGCGGCGCTCCGGGTTGGGAAATGTCGTAGATCGCAAGGCCTGCACTCCAGTCGTGCTTGCGTTTGGCCTCCGCTGTGCCGACGGTCTTGCCGAGCGCACCGGAGTAGTAAACGCGTTCGTCGGCGAATTCGGCGGCCGCGAACATGTCCTTGGCGTGGATCACCAGCAACAGGTCGCCCGCGACCTGCAGATGGATGTTCCAGGTATTGGACGGTGCTGAAATAAATTTGCTGGCGCGCGGATTTTTCGGATCGCGCACGTCAATGATGGAAAAGCCTTTGGAGAACATATGCCCGACATAGGCAAAGCCGCGATCCACCATCACCTGCACGCCGTCGGGCCGGTTGCCCTGATCGGTGTGGCCGACGATGCGCATGTTGCGCGCGAAGTCGGGTTTCGGGAGGTCGTTCACTTATAGGCGTCCATAAAATGCGGTACGGCGATCCAGTCCAGCATGGCGCCGTCGCTTTGCAGCAGGTCGTGCATGCGGCGGTCCTCCTCGGTTTTGAGATTGACGCCAAGATGCGTGCCGAGCTTGCGGCCGTGCATGACGATATGATTGCCGATCGGCTGACGTTCGGCGTTGTAGGCCTTGAGCGCGTCGTCGATATCGTCGTGATCGCGCAATTGCTTCGCCAGCGCCTGCGCGTCGGTGCCGGCCTTGGCCATGCCGAAGCCCATATGCGGACGCGCATTGGCAGCGGCGTCGCCGACCATGGCGACGCGGCCAAATGTGATTTGCGGCGCTGTAAAGTCGTAGATCGGCGTGACGAATGGCTGCTTGATCTTCATCAAGCTGTCGAGCAGCGCCGGCGGCATGATGTCGCGGGCATCCTTGTGCATCTGCGAGATCAGGTCATTGCGCATCAGTGGCGGAGGCACCGAGTATTCGTGCTGCACGCCGTTCTCGTCGACACACATCTCGCGCATTTGCGCGGCGTCGGCGACGCGGTACCAGATGAAATTGAAGCGGCGCTTGCCGGGCGTGAGATCGTCGTTGAAGCCGGCGATCGGGTAGGTAATCACCTGCTGGCGCTTGGGCAGATAGAACGTAAACAGCGGATAGATGCTGCGCAGCGTTTCCGGCGCGAGATCGGCTTCGTTGGGCGCGCCGCGCCAGATGTAATAGCCGGCATAGACTGGCTGTATCTCCGGCGCCAGTTGCCCGCGCACGCTGGAACGGATGCCGTCGCCGCCGATGAGAATATCGGCGTGCTCGACCTTGCCGCCGGCAAACCGCACGCGCACGCCGCGCTCGTCCTGGTCGACGCGCTCGAAATTCCAGCCGAGGTGGTATCGTGCCGGATCGATGGTGGCGCGCAGCAGGCGTTGGAGGCGATCCCACGACGTGAGAATTTGCCGCAAAGGCCGCTCGTCGGTGATGCGGCCGCCGCGGTCGATGGCAATGCGCTTCGGCACCTCGATACCGAGCTCCTTGGTGCCGGCGCCGCTCGCCTCCAACGCCTGCAGCAGTTCGGGGTGGCCGGTGATGCCGGCGCCGCGGCCGACGAGTTCGACGCCCGAGCGCTCGTAGACGTCGACCTCCCAGCCGATCTGGCGCAGGAAGGCGGCAGAGAACAGCCCTGACATCGAGCCGCCGATAATGACGGCCCGGCGCTTGTGGCGGCGAGGTGAGGAAGTCGAACCCGGCATGGCGACGATCCTACTGCAGGTTCAATGGAATTTCCGAATCCGGCGACCCGCCGATTGAGCATGGCGGTCATTCCCGTCCGGGGTTATCAACGGGGCCATGGGCGCCAATCCGATTCGCATCCTGGGCATCGATCCGGGGCTCCGCCGCACCGGTTGGGGCCTGGTCGAGACCGTCGGCAACCGGCTGATTTACGTCGCCTGCGGGTCGCTGGAGACCAGCGAACGCGCCGAACTCGGTGCGCGGCTGGTCGTCATCCACGACGGCCTTGCCGAGGTGATCGAGCGCTATCGCCCGCACGAGGCCGCGGTGGAAGCGACCTTCGTCAACACTAATGCGGTGGCGACGCTCAAGCTCGGCCAGGCGCGCGGCATCGCCATGCTGGTGCCGGCCAAAGCCGGGCTCAGCGTCGCCGAATACGCGCCGAACGTCGTCAAAAAAACCGTGGTCGGCGCCGGCCACGGCGAGAAGGCGCAGATCCGCATGATGATCGGCGTGCTGCTGCCGAAGGCCGAGCCGCAGTCGGAGGACGCCGCCGACGCGCTGGCGATCGCGGTCTGCCACGCACATCACCGCACCAGCATCCTGTTGAAGGCGGCGGCGTCATGATCGGTAAGCTCAAATGATTGGAAAACTTCGGGGCATCGTCGACAGCTACGGCGCCGATTACGTCATCCTCGACGTCGGCGGCGTCGGTTATCAGGTGCATTGCTCGCCGCGCACCTTGCAGGCGCTGCCGGCGCAAGGCGAAGCCGCCACGCTGTCGATCGAAACTTACGTTCGCGAGGACCAGATCAAGCTGTTCGGTTTCACGAGCGACGTCGAGCGCGAATGGTTCCGCCTGTTGCAGACGGTGCAGGGCGTCGGTGCCAAGGTGGCGCTGTCGGTGCTCGGCACGCTGACCGTGCCCGACCTCGCTTCCGCGGTCGCCATGCGCGACAAGGCGATGGTGGCGCGTTCGCCCGGCGTCGGCCCGAAGGTCGCCGAGCGCATCGTCACCGAACTGAAAGACAAGGTGCCGGCCTTCGCCAATGTCGATCCGGCGGCGGTGCATCTCGCCGGCGCGCTTGATGAGAAACGCGCGCCCAAGCCGGTGATGGACGCGGTCTCGGCGCTGGTCAATCTCGGCTACGGCCAGCCGCAGGCCGCCGCCGCGATTGCTGCGGCGACGCGCCATGCCGGAGATGGCGCCGACACCGCGACGCTGATACGGCAGGGATTGAAGGAGTTGGCGAAGTGACGACGCCTGTCGCGATGCAAATGCGACCTGCTTCCCGGCAACGATTGCTCGAGTGGGTAAAAGTCGTGTTGATCGTGCTTGCCGCGGGACCGCCTATTGGCGGCGTCGTATTTGCGCTTGTTTCAGCTTTTCTCCAGCGTAGCTGGAGTTGGGAAGTGTTGCCGATGGCGCTGCTCGGGGCGCCGGTGCTGAGCTATGTGGTCGGGTTGCCGATCGCCGCGATCGCTCTGACCTTGTTTCTTTCGCTGCAATTTTTCATTTCGCGGGGGGGCATTTATCTCGCGGTGATTTGCGGCGCAGTGGCCGCCGAATTTGTAGTGTTCCTGTGGGATGTGATCTCGCCATCGCCGCTTGGCGTGGGCGGCTATATTATGGGCTTTGTTATGTTCGGAATACCGTCGGTAGTTTCTGCATTCATCTGCTGGCGTATAACCCGCCAACTGCACCGCCTGCCATGAATACGCCGCGCCTAGTGACGCCCGATCCGCACGACGACGATGTCGATGCCTCGCTACGTCCGCAGCGGCTCAGCGAATTTATCGGCCAGGAAAAGGCGCGCGCCAATCTGTCGGTGTTCATCGAGGCCGCGCGGTCGCGCCAGGAAGCGCTCGACCACGTGCTGTTCGTCGGCCCGCCGGGCTTGGGCAAGACTACACTGGCGCAGATCGTCGCGCGCGAACTGGGCGTCAACTTTCGCGCCACGTCGGGGCCGGTGATCGCCAAGGCCGGCGACCTCGCCGCGCTGCTCACCAACCTCGAAGCGCGCGACGTGCTGTTCATCGACGAGATCCACCGGCTCAATCCGGCGGTCGAGGAAATCCTCTATCCGGCGATGGAGGATTTCCAGCTCGACCTCATTATTGGCGAGGGCCCGGCGGCGCGTTCGGTGAAGATCGACCTCGCGCCTTTCACCCTGATCGGCGCCACCACGCGCGCCGGACTGCTCACCAACCCCTTGCGCGACCGCTTCGGCATTCCGGTCCGGCTGAATTTTTATTCCGTCGAGGAGCTCGAGCAGATCGTCAACCGCGGCGCGCGCGTGCTCGGCATCGGCATGACGGCGGACGGCGCCAACGAGATCGCGCGGCGCGCGCGCGGCACGCCGCGCATCGCCGGACGGCTGCTGCGTCGGGTGCGCGACTTCGCCCATGTCGACGGCGACAAGGCGGTCGACCGCAAGATCGCCGACCGCGCGCTCGGTGAGTTGGAGGTCGATGCCGCCGGGCTCGACGCCATGGACCGGCGCTATCTCAAGACGATCGCCGAAAGCTACGGTGGCGGACCGGTCGGCGTCGATACGCTGGCTGCTGCATTAAGCGAGCCGCGCGACGCCATCGAGGACATTATCGAGCCGTTCCTGATCCAGAAGGGCTTCATCCAGCGCACCCCGCGCGGACGGTTGCTCACGTCGCACGCCTTCAGGCATCTCGGCCTGCCGGAGCCGGCGCGCGACCCGTCGCAGTTCGGGTTGTTCGGCGGCGAGGAAGAAGATTAGCTTCTGTCATGCCCGGCCTTGTGCCGGGCATCCACGCCTTTGTAGGTTTGCAAACAAGAAAGACGTGGATGGCCGGGACAAGCCCGGCCATGACGATTGAGAGGCGCGCCGCAATGTCCTCCCTCGACGGCGAAATCCGCGACGGCCAGCACCATCAGCCGGTGCGCGTCTATTACGAAGACACCGATTTTTCCGGCGTCGTCTATCACGCGAGCTACCTGCGTTTCATGGAGCGCGGCCGCACCAACTATCTGCGGCTGATCGGCGCTGACCACCGCGCGCTGTTCGAGCAGGCGCAGGCCGAGGCGCCGGGCTTTGCTTTCGTGGTTACGCACATGACCATCGACTGGAAGCGGCCGGCTTTCATGGACGACGTGCTCGACATCGTCACCGCGCCGGACGAGGTGAAGGGCGCTTCCGTCATGCTGCTGCAGAAGGTCATGCGCGGCGACGACCTGTTGGTGCAGGCGCGGGTGCAGGTCGCCTTCGTCTCCGGCGGCCGGGCGCGGCCGATCCCCAAGCCGCTGCGCGCTGCGATGAAAGCAGATCAGGAATCGGGCGGCGCAGGCTGAGCGCACGTCCTATATTCGAGCCATGATCGATCAAAGTTACAGCCTGTTCGAAACGGCCATCGGAACCTGCGGCATCGTCTGGACCGCGCGCGGTATCTGCGGCATGCAGCTTCCGGAGAAGGATGCGGCCGCGACCTTGGCGCGCGTCCATCGTCGCCATCCGACTGCCGTCGAGGCCGCGCCGCCCGCGGACGTTCAATATGCCATCGATGGCATCGTTGCGTTGCTCGCCGGCGAAAAGCGCGATCTGACCGACATCGTCATTGACGATGAAAAGCAGGCCGATTTCAACAAGCGCGTCTACGCCATCGCGCGCAAAATCCCGCCGGGCCGAACCATGACCTATGGCGAGATCGCCGAACGCCTCGGCGACAAGACGCTGGCGCGCGCCGTCGGCCAAGCTATGGGCGAGAACCCGACGCCGGTCATCACGCCGTGCCACCGCGTCATGGCGGCCGGCGGCAAGACCGGCGGCTTTTCGGCGCCGGGCGGCATCGTCACCAAATTGCAGCTGCTGACCATCGAAGGCGCCGAGCCCAGCGGACCGACGCTGTTCGAGCATTTACCCTTGCAGATGGCGGCCCGCCGCCGAGGCTGAAAGTTCGAGACGCCGCGCTGGACTCATGTTAATGCCATTTACATGAAATGGGGCAGGCATAGCGGGCCGCGCGGCTATCACCATGGCAACCTCAAGGAAGCCCTGGTGCGCGCCGCGCTCGATCTGATCGCGGAAAAAGGTCCGGCCGGTTTCACCTTCGCCGATGCCGCGCGCTGGGCGGGTGTGTCGCCGGCGGCGCCCTACCGCCACTTCCGCGACCGCGACGAATTGCTCGCCGACGTCGCGCGGCGCGGCTTCGAGCAATTCAGCGTGGCGCTGGCGTCAGCCTGGGACGACGGTAAGCCGGATCTGTTCAGCGCCTTCGACCGGCTCGGCAAGGCCTATCTCAATTTCGCCAAGCGCGAGCCGGCCTATTACTCGGCGATGTTCGAGGCTGGCGTGCCACTCGATGCCGATCCGCAATTGCGCGAGGTGAGTGAGCGCGCTTTCGCGGTCCTGCGCGCGGCCGCCGAAAAGCTGGTGGCGCTGATGCCGGCGAAAGGCCGTCCGCCGGCGCTGATGGTGGCCCTGCACGTGTGGAGTTTCACTCACGGCATCGCCTCGCTGTTTTCGCGCGGCGATGCGGCGCGGCGCGCGTTGCCGATGCCGCCGGAGGAATTGTTGGAGGCGGCGGTCTTGATCTATCTGCGCGGGCTTGGCCTGCCGGAGGCCGCCGCCCGCCGTTAATCCCCTCGCAACCGCGGCCGCGCTCCCTATGTGATGTTAAGGGTCTTGACATCGCTCCCGGCCAATCTTACTAATGTAAATGTTATTTACATTCACGCATGCGAGGCTAGACCATGACAATCGCCGCGAAGCTCGATGAATTCGGCAAACCCGCCTGGATCGCGCTGACCGTCCTGAGCTTCATGGCCTGGTGGCCCCTCGGGCTCGTCGTCCTCGCCTTCACCATTGGGAGCGGAAGAATGGGATGCGGATATCACGGCGGCCACGACCGCTGGCAGCACAAGATGGAGCGCATGCAGCGCAAGATGGATTGGATGCGCGCGAAAATGTCAGGCGGTCCGTGGACCTCGCAATCCTCGAGCGGTAACCGCGCCTTCGACGAATACCGCAACGAGACGCTGCGGCGTCTTGAGGAAGAGCAGCGCGAGTTCCGCGAGTTCCTCGACCGGCTGCGCTTCGCCAAGGACAAGACCGAATTCGATGCCTTCATGGCCGAGCGCCGCAACCGGCCCGAGGCGCCGCCGCAGCAGCAGAACTAAGCCCGCCGCTGCCCCAAACGCTTTTCGCGCGAAACGGCTGTCCGCTTTCCCCGAAGCGGGCGGCCGTTGCGTTTTTTGCCCATTGCAGGCAGGGACATTGGGTGCAAATGGTAACCCGTCCTTAACCACAATCAGCGCTGTTTAGGGCCGGAAAGACCCATTCTGCGCCCAAGTTTGGCCAAGTTTCGCGACGATTTCGTTCGCCTGCCGGTGGCGGGATTGCGGTTTTCGCGAAACATTCGGTTTTCGGTTGAGCGCGGGGGCGGTACACCGCGGCGCGCTCAACGTGCTCAGAGCATTGCGCGCCGCACCGGCTTGACCGACCTCGAGCCGATTTACGCGGAAAGGACGTGTCCATGACCCCTGCCGAGGTGGCACAGTCGGTGCTCCCGCTCACGTCCTCCGACCTCTCGCTGTTTACCCTGTTCTGGCACGCCCATTGGATCGTCAAAGCGGTCATGGTCGGGCTGCTGGTGTGTTCGGTTTGGGTTTGGGCAATTGCCATCGACAAGACCGTGCTTTACGCGCGCACCCGCCGCGCCATGGACCGTTTCGAAACCGCGTTCTGGTCGGGCGAGTCGCTGGAGGAGCTCTACCGCTCGCTGTCGGCGAAGCCGAACCATTCGATGGCGGCGTTGTTCGTCGCAGCGATGCGCGAATGGAAGCGCAGCTTCGAGGGCACGCCGCGCTCGTTTGCCGGGCTGCAGATGCGGATCGAAAAAGTGATGGAAGTCACCATCGCGCGCGAGGTCGAACGGCTCGAACGCCGGCTCTTGGTGCTCGCCACCGTCGGTTCGGCGGGCCCCTTCATCGGCCTGTTCGGCACCGTCTGGGGTATCATGACAAGCTTTCAGTCGATTGCCGCCTCGAAGAACACCTCGCTGGCGGTGGTCGCGCCGGGCATCGCCGAGGCGCTCTTTGCCACGGCCATCGGCCTGGTCGCCGCCATACCGGCGACGATTTTCTACAATAAGTTCGCATCCGAGGTGAACAAGCAGTCGCAGCGGCTGGAAGGCTTTGCCGACGAATTTGCCGCCATCCTGTCGCGCCAGATCGACGAACGTGGGTGATCCAAAATGGCTGCGAACGCCGGCACGCCGGTCATCGGACGCAGAAAGCATCATCGCCGAAGGGTGATGAGCGAAATCAACGTCACGCCGATGGTCGACGTGATGTTGGTGTTGTTGATCATCTTCATGGTCTCGGCGCCGTTGCTCACGGTCGGCGTGCCCATCGACCTGCCGCAGAGCCAGGCCAAAAGCCTCGATCAGGACAAGGAGCCGCTCACCATCTCGGTCAACGAGAAGGGGCAGGTTTACCTGCAAAATGCCGAAATTCAGGTCGATGATCTGGTGCCGAAGTTGCAGGCGGTGGCCCAAGCGCGGGGCGGGAGCGAGGCGCGGATTTACGTGCGCGGAGATAAGAAAGTGGACTACGGCACCATGATGAAGGTGATGGGACGGCTGTCCGCGGCCGGCTTTCATCGTGTAGCCTTGGTGACCGAATTCGAGCAGGGCTCGAAGTAATGCAGTTCAAGGCGGCCACAGCGATTTCGGGCGGGCTCCACGCGGCGGTGCTGCTGTGGGCGCTGGTGTCCTTTACCGGCCACCGGCTCGAAGCGACCCCGGTCGACTCCCTGCCGGTCGACTTGGTGAGCGAGAAGGATTTCTCGCAAATGACCAAGGGCAACAAAAAGGCGCCCAAGGCCGAGTTGCCCAAGCCGCTGGTCGAAAAAATCGCCGAGGCCAAGCCGGTCGAGGACCCGGCGCCCAAGATCACGGAAAAGGCCGAGGTCAAGCCGACGGCGCAAAAGACGCCCGAGCCGCAGCCGATGCCCAAGCCCGACCCCATCGCCGAGAAGCTCAAGAAGCAGGACGAGCATAAAGAGGTGAAGGAGCAGCAGAAGCCGCTGCCGCCGAAAAAGCCGGTGCAGCAGCAGCCGAAATTCGACGCCGACAAGATCGCCGCGCTGCTCGACAAACGCGAACCGCAGCGTAACGCCGCGACCGGGGCGATGCTTTCCGCGCCGTCGCTCGGCACCGCGAGCGGCAATGCCTCGCAGCTCTCGCAATCCGAACTCGATGCGCTGCGCCAGCGGCTGATCCAACTCTGGAACCCGCCCGTCGGGATCCAGAATCCGGAAGATTTCGTGATCCGCGTCCGCATCCAACTCGGCCGCGACGGCCGCTTGACCGCGCCGCCGGCCGTGCTCAGCAGCGGCAGTGGCACGCTTTACAATTCGGCGCGCGACAGCGCCGTGCGCGCCGTGTTCCAGGGGCAGCCTTTCACCATGCTCAAGCCCGAGCACTATGAGACCTGGAAAGATATCGAAGTGACCTTCGACCCGCGCGACATGATCCGCGGTTAGCCCTTTCGCAATCGGCCCCATGACATGACCTTTGAATCCAAATCGCCGCCGTCGCCATTTGCCTTGCCCGTCGATCGCCGCCGCTTGCTGCTCGGCGCAGGAGCCGGCGCCCTTGCGACGATGATGGCGCGGCCGGCCGCGGCGGTCGTGCGCCTCGACGTCACGCAAGGCAATGTGCAACCGATGCCGATCGCGCTGCCCGATTTTCTGGCGGGCACCGGCGGCGAAGGCGACATCGCGCACAACGTTACCGGGATCATCACAAACAACCTGCAGCGCAGCGGCCTGTTCGCGCCGATCAATCCGCAGGCCTTCACCGAGAAGATCGCCAACTCGGACGCAGTGCCGCGCTTCGCCGACTGGCGCGTCATCAACGCGCAGGCGCTGGTCACCGGCCGCATGACGCGGCAGCCCGACGGACGGCTCAAGGCGGAATTCCGCCTGTGGGATGTGTTCGCCGGCCAGCAGCTCGACGGCAAGCAGTACTTCACCACGCCGGACAACTGGCGCCGCATCGCCCACATCATCTCCGACCAGATCTACGAGCGTCTGACCGGCGAGAAGGGCTATTTCGACACCCGCATCGTCTTCGTCGACGAGACCGGCCCGAAGGACCGCCGCGTCAAGCGTCTCGCCATCATGGATCAGGACGGCGCCGGCGTGCGCTATCTCACCCGCGGCGACGACCTAGTCCTGACGCCGCGCTTCAATCCGACCACGCAAGAGATCACCTACATGTCCTATGGGCAGGGTGAGCCGCGCGTCTATCTGCTCAACATCGAAACCGGCCAGCGTGAGATCGTCGGCAATTTTCCCGGCATGACCTTTGCGCCGCGCTTCTCGCCCGACGGCCAGCGCGTGATCATGAGCTTGCAGCAGGGCAGCAATTCGAACCTGTTCGTTATGGATCTGCGCTCGAAGCAGACCACGCGCTTGACCGACACGCCGGCAATCGACACCGCGCCGTGCTATTCGCCGGACGGCAGCCGCATCTGCTTCGAAAGCGACCGCGGCGGCACCCAGCAAGTTTATGTCATGGCGGCGAATGGCGGGCCGGCGCAGCGTATCTCCTTCGGCGAGGGTCATCATTCGACGCCGGTGTGGTCACCGCGCGGCGACTACATCGCCTTTACCGGCCAGGCGCGCGGCCAATTTTCCATCGGTATCCTGAAACCGGACGGCAGCGGCGAACGCGTGCTCACCGAAAGCTTCCACAACGAAGGGCCGACGTTTGCGCCGAACGGCCGCGTCCTGATGTACTTCAGCGATCCGGGCGCCGGCCCGTCGCTCTATACGATCGACATCACCGGCCGCAATCAGCTCAAGGTTCCGACGCCGAGCTATGCTTCGGATCCGGCCTGGTCGCCGCTGTTGTCCTGACGCGCGCCGCGCGCCAATGAATTGGCGGCGGACTTGAGTTCCGGGGCTGAATACCTTTTTGCGAAAAGGTCGTGCGTCGCGCAAAAGCGCCTTATTTTCACCCGCTCTTAACCATCACAATGGGTTTACGCCGCGTCGACAATTTTAAGGGCCGACAACAAGGTTCCATCAAGGTTGATGGAAGGTTCGCTTAACCACCATGCTGGTAGACGATGGAGCTTGCTCCGGTCAGTGCATGCGTGTGAAGGAGGCACCGGAATGACCCTTATGAAGCAAATTTTCCGTGCGGCCCGCATCGTGGCCGTTTTGGGAGCGGCTCTGGCGATCTCGGCCTGCGCCAACAAGCCCGGCGACGACGCGCAGGCGAACGCCAGCGGCATGGCGACGCCCGGCAGCCAGCAGGACTTCGTGGTCAACGTCGGCGACCGCGTGTTCTTCGAAACCGACTCGTCCGAGCTCACGCCGCAGTCGCGCGCGACACTCGACAAGCAGGCGCAGTGGCTGAACAACTACGCCCAGTACAGCCAGTTCACGGTCGAAGGCCACGCCGACGAGCGCGGCACGCGCGAATACAACATCGCGCTCGGCGCCCGCCGCGCCCAGACGGTGCGCGATTATCTGATTTCGCGCGGCGTCGCGGCCAACCGCATGCGCACCATCTCGTACGGCAAGGAACGGCCGGTCGCGCTGTGCGACGACATCTCCTGCTGGTCGCAGAACCGCCGCGCGGTCACGGTGCTCGGCGTCAGCTCCTAAGCCTCTGCGGACGCAGCGATCCAAAACCGTCATGCCCGGCCCCGCGCCGGGCATCGACGTTATGGCGGCCATGATGTAAATGGCGGCACGGCCCGCAGTCACAATTTGGACGCAGGCCGCCGTATGCTGGTCAAATCGATCGTGGTCGGGCTGTGCATTTTATGACGCGTTCACGACACCCAATTCGCATCGCGGCGCTCGCCGCGTTTTGCCTGCCGTTGCTCGCGGGGTCCGCCGTGGCGCAGCAGTCGAACGGCAATTTCCTCGACAATCTGTTTAACCGTGGCGAGCAGGGCCAGCAGGCGCCGCAGGACCAAGGCGATCGGCGCCAAGGCGATCAACGCCAAGCGCCCCCGCGCGTGGCGCAAACCGATCCCGGCGATCTGCCGTCGCGCATCGAGCGTATCGAGGGCGCGCTGCGCCAGCTCACCGGCACCATCGAAGAACTGCAGCACCAGAATCAGGTGCTGCAGATGCAGCTCAAGCGCATGCAGGACGATACCGAGTACCGCTTCCAGCAACTCGGGTCGCACGGCGCCCCGCCGGCCGGCGCCGCACCGCGCGTGGCTCCGCCACCGCCGGGCGGCGCGCCCGGCCAGCGTTCCGATCTGTTCAACCCGGCGGCAAATCCCAACGCGCCTGGCGCGCCGCGCGCGCTCGGCAACGAGCAGGGGGCCGCTCCGATCCACGCGCCGGACGCGCCGGTCGGTGCGCCCGGCGGCCGCGTCCCCGGCGCGCCGCTCGATCTGTCGACGATTGCCGACAATCCGCCGCCGCCGTCCCAGCAGAACGCGCCGATGGCCGGCGCTGCGCCGCCGCCGGCGCAACAGCAACTGCCGCCGCCGCCGATGCGCAATGCCAGTGCGGCCGGCACGCAACTCGCCACGCTGCCGCCCTCGGCGACGCCGAAGGATGAATACGACCTGGCCTACGGCTACGTGCTGCATAAAGATTACGCGCTGGCCGAGCAGGCTTTCCACGATTTCCTGCGCAAATATCCGAACGAGCGGCTGGTGCCGGATGCGCAATATTGGCTCGGCGAGACCTTGTTTCAGCGCCAACGCTATCGCGACGCCGCGGAATCCTTCCTCGCGGTGTCGACCAAGTTCGAGCATTCCGGCAAGGCGCCGGATGCGCTGTTGCGGCTTGGCCAGTCGCTCGCAGCCCTCAATCAGAAAGAAGCGGCCTGCGCGACGCTGGCCGAGGTCGGGCGCAAATTCCCGCGCGCCTCGGCGAGCGTCAAGCGTGGCGTTACCCAGGAACAAAAGCGTGCGCACTGCTGAGACCAATCCGGTCTTGGGTGACGAAGCCAAATCGCTTTTTTCCGGTCTTGAACAATTTTCCGCGCTGATGCTGGCGGTGTCCGGCGGACCGGACTCGACCGCGCTGATGCTGCTCGCGGCGCGTTGGCGCAAGACGCTCAAGATCAAACCGAAGCTGATCGCGCTCACCGTCGATCACGGGCTGCGCGCGGAATCGAAACGCGAAGCCGCGTCGGTCGCGCGCCTGGCGCGCAAACTCGGCATCGCCCACCGCACCTTGCATTGGCGCGGCGCCAAGCCGAAGACCGGCTTGCAGGAAGCGGCGCGGGTGGCGCGCTACCGGTTGCTTGCCGACGCGGCGCGCAAGGCGAAAGCGTCGCACCTGCTCACCGCGCACACCCGCGACGACCAGGCCGAGACGGTCCTCATCCGCATGAGCCGCGGCAGCGGTCTTGCCGGTCTCGCCGCGATGGCGCGCGTTGCGCCGGTGCCGGGCGACGGGGCAGGGCAACTCAGGCTGGTCCGCCCGTTGCTCGGCCTCGCGAAAGCGCGGCTCGTCGCCACGCTTCGCGCCGCGAAAATTTCTTTCGCGGATGATCCGTCGAACCGCGACCCGCGGTTCACCCGGGCGCGGCTGCGCGGCCTGATGGGAGGGCTCGCCGGCGAGGGCCTCGACAGCCGCCGGCTGGCGCTGCTGGCGCAGCGGCTCAAGCGCGCCGACCAGGCGATCGACGCGGTGGTCGACCGGGCGGTGGCCGAACTCGCCGGGCTTTCGCCGGCCGGCGACGCCATCGCCATCGACGCGGTGGCCTATAGCGGGTTACCCGCCGAGATTGCGCTGCGCCTCATCGGGCGCGCCGTCAACAGGATGGGCGACGAGGGGCCGGCCGAACTGGCCAAGCTGGAAGCGCTGAAAAGCGCCCTCGATAGCGCCCAAATGGCCGGCAACAGGCGGTTTCGCCGCAGCTTGGCCGGGGCGATGGTGACCTTGGCCGGGGATCGGCTCACGATCGAGCGGGCACCACCGCGCCGGCGCAAAAGTCGGCACGCGATTGGTGGACCATCCGCCGACGCCAAAAGCACGCGACAATTGTAGCTTTGCGATTCTTCCCGCCGCACCTACAATTTCCCGGTATGGATGCGCTGCTAGGACTGATGACGGGGGCATTGATGGACACGAAACAGGGGAATCTCAGGAATTTCACGCTGTTTGTGGTTGTCATCCTGGTTTTGCTGGCGGCGTTTACGGCATTTCAAAAGCCGGTCCAGCGCGCACCCGCACAAGCCATCTCGGTCTCGCAGTTCACCGCCGCGGTCGATCAAAACCGAGTCCGCGAGGTATTAATCCCCGGGCGCGAGGTCCGCGGCACCTTCACCGACGGCACAGCTTTCCGAACTGAAACACCCAACGATCAGTCGTTTATACTGCGGCTCCAATCGAAAGGTGTCGCGCTTACAACGCAACCGCGGTTTGAGGACCAGCCGTGGCTCGTCGAGATGATTGGCGAATGGTTGCCGTTCGGAGACCAGCGGCTTGTCTCACAGCTTGTCTCTTGGCTGCCGTTTATCGCCCTTATCGGCGTGTGGTTCTTCTTGTCGCGTCGGATGCCGCCGCGGCGGGATGACAGTCAGTGATACGGGACCGATCCGCGAACCGCACCCGTTCCGATAGCCAAAATAGGCGCTTTTGGGGGTACCAGCCTGATCCGGGGGCGGATACCGCAAGCAAATCGTAGCCGGTTCGGCAGACCCTTAACCACACGTCGTTTGCGTAACGCCAAGCCTATAAAAACGCGCTAGAATATCTAAGATTCGAGCCCTTTCCTTGCCGGGCCATGGTGCCTACATTGAACGGGAACGACGTGAAGTCGCCACGAAATTGGCCATGGGACTTAATGGCCACAGCACCCGACGCGGCGGGTAAGGACGTCTGATGAACGCCAATCTGCGCAATTTCGCCCTCTGGGTGATTATCGTCCTTTTGCTGCTCGCGCTGTTCACGCTGTTTCAGAACCCGGGCCAACGCACCGGCGCGCAGGACATCTCCTTCTCGCAGCTCTTGAGCGATGTCGACCAGGGCCGCGTGCGCGACGTCGTGATTCAAGGTCCCGAGATTCGCGGCACCTTCGCCAACGGCACCAGCTTCCAGACCTATGCGCCGAGCGATCCGGGTCTGGTGCAGAAGCTTTACTCGAAGGGCGTCACCATCACCGCGCGGCCGCCATCCGACAACGTGCCGTGGTTCGTCTCGCTGCTCGTCTCGTGGCTGCCCTTCATCGCGCTAATCGGCGTCTGGATCTTCCTGTCGCGGCAGATGCAAGGCGCCGGCGGCAAGGCGCTTGGTTTCGGCAAGTCGCGCGCCAAGCTGCTCGCTGAAGCGCATGGCCGCGTCACCTTTGAGGATGTCGCCGGCGTCGACGAAGCCAAGCAGGACCTGCAGGAGATCGTCGAATTCCTGCGCGATCCCGGAAAATTCCAGCGCCTCGGCGGACGCATTCCAAGAGGTGTCTTGCTCGTGGGCCCGCCGGGCACCGGCAAGACTCTGATTGCCCGTGCCGTGGCGGGCGAGGCTAACGTTCCGTTCTTCACCATTTCCGGTTCCGATTTCGTCGAGATGTTCGTCGGCGTCGGCGCCTCGCGCGTGCGCGACATGTTCGAGCAGGCCAAGAAGAACGCGCCCTGCATCATCTTCATCGACGAAATCGACGCGGTCGGCCGCCATCGCGGCGCCGGCCTCGGCGGCGGCAATGACGAGCGCGAGCAGACGCTGAACCAGTTGCTGGTCGAGATGGATGGCTTCGAGGCGAACGAAGGCATCATCCTGATCGCCGCCACCAATAGGCCCGACGTGCTCGATCCGGCGCTGCTGCGTCCCGGCCGCTTCGACCGGCAAGTTGTCGTGCCCAATCCCGATGTCGTCGGCCGCGAGAACATCCTCAAGGTGCACGTGCGCAAGGTGCCGCTGGCGCCCGACGTGAACTTGAAGACAACCGCGCGCGGTACGCCCGGCTTCTCCGGCGCCGATCTCGCCAACCTGGTCAACGAAGCCGCCTTGATGGCGGCGCGCCGCAACAAACGCATGGTGACGCAGTCCGAATTCGAGGATGCCAAGGACAAGGTGATGATGGGCGCCGAGCGCAAGTCGCTCGTCATGACCGACGAAGAGAAGATGCTGACCGCCTATCACGAAGGCGGCCACGCCATCGTCGCGCTCAACGTCAAGGCGACCGATCCGGTGCACAAGGCGACCATCATTCCGCGCGGCCGCGCGCTCGGCATGGTCATGCAATTGCCCGAGCGCGACAAGCTCTCGATGAGCCGCGAGCAGATGACCTCGCGCCTCGCCATCATGATGGGCGGACGCGTCGCCGAGGAAATGGTGTTCGGCCGCGAGAAGGTGACGTCGGGTGCTGCCTCCGACATCGAGCAGGCGACCAAGCTCGCCCGCCTGATGGTCACGCGATGGGGCCTGTCCGACAAGCTCGGCACGGTGGCCTACGGCGAGAACCAGGACGAGGTGTTCCTCGGCTACCAGGTGTCGCGCCAGCAGAACATCTCGGAGGCGACCGCGCAGACCATCGACGCCGAGGTGCGCAAGCTGGTCGAGGCCGGCTATTCCGAGGCGACGCAGATTCTCACCGACAAGCGCGGCGACCTCGAAGCGCTGGCCAAGGGTCTGCTCGAGTTCGAGACGCTGAGCGGCGACGAGATTATCGATCTGCTGCAAGGCAAGCGCCCGGTGCGCGAATCGGTGATCGAGCCGACGACGCCGCGCTCCTCCGCGGTGCCGCCGGCCGGCAAGCCGCGCCCGCGGCCCGAGCCGCCTTCGGGTGAAGTCGCGCCCCAGCCGCAAGGCTAGGGTTCCCAGAATCAAGTTAAAATGGCCGGGTTCGCCCGGCCATTTCGTTTGAGCCGCCCATGCCGCTGCAAAGCCGCGTCGATCCTTTTGGCGATCTGTTCGCCGATCGCGCGCGCGGGCTCATGATGGGCAACCGCGGTGGGCGCATTCACGACGCGCATCGAAAACTGACGGCGCGGCGTTGGGCGTCGCGGCAATGGATCTGCTGTGTGCTCGATTTCAAGAACCGGCACCGCGCTGTGTTCGGCGACGGTTATACGGAAATGTTCTTTCTCGACGAGGTGACGGCGTTGGCCGCCGGTCATCGCCCGTGCTTCGAATGCCGCCGCAACGACGCCGAGCGATTTGCCGCGTTGTTTGCGACCGGCAAAGAACGGGCGCGGGCTCCGGCCATGGACCGAATACTGCATGCGGAGCGTCTCGACGGCAAAGCCAAGCGCCTGCATCGCGCGAAGATCGACACTTTGCCGGACGGCGCCATGATCGCGCTCGGCGGTGAAGCCTTCGCGCTACGCGGCGGGCGGCTGCTGCGCTGGACGCCGTCGGGTTACGGCGAGGCGCGCCGGCGTCCGCATGCCGGCGCGGTCGACGTGCTCACGCCGCCGTCGATTCTCGCCGTGCTCGAACGCGGCTACCAGCCGCTGTGGCATCCGAGCGCGGACTAGCGTTCAGGGCGGTTCGATCGGCGGGATCGACGATGCCGCCGGCACCCGCTGGGCCCAGGCGAACATCACAATGGCCGACATGATCGCCAGCATGGCGGCGACCAAAGCGACGCAGGCCGGCCAGCCGCCGAGCGTCCAGGCGAGGCCGCCGAGGGCTGCCCCGAAGCTGCCGCCGACGTAGAAACTCGTCACATAAAGCCCGACCGCCGAAGAGCGGCCGGCTTTGGCGGTGATCGTCACGTAGCCGGTCGAGATCGCCTGGCAGATCAGCCCGCAGCCCGCAGTCACCGCGAGCCCGAGAATAATCAGCGGCAGCGACGGCGCGAGCGTCAGCGCGATACCGGCAATCCACATCGCCAGCACCTTGATCATGAAGCGTCGCCGTCCGAACCGGCCCACCGCCCAACCGACCCATGGCGAGAGCACCGAGCCGACGAGGTAGACGGCGAAGATCGCGCCCAACGCGGTGGCGGAGAGATTGTACGGCGCGGCGGCGAGATGAAAGCTGACGTAGGTGAAGGTGCAGATGAAGTTGAACAGCACGCCGAAGCCGACGGCGAAGGTCGCCAACAGTTGGCCATTGCGGAAATGCGCGAGCATCTGCCGCATGGAGGCGAGCAGGCCCTCCGAGCGCACGAATTTCCGCTCATGCGGCAACAGAAAGATGGTCGCGACGGCGCCGGCAAAAGCGACGCCGGCAAGTGCCAGGAAACCGGCGCGCCAGCTGATCAGGTCGGCGAACAGGCCGGTAATCAGCCGTCCGCTGAAGCCGCCGATGCTCGAGCCCGACGAGTAGATGCCGGCAGCCGTGGTTGCTTCGCGCGCCGGCCATTCGTCGCCGATATAGGCGACGGTGACGGCGAAGATCGGCGGCAGCACCAGCCCCTGCACCGCCCGCCAGAAGATGATCGCCTTGAGGCTCGTCGCCAGGCCGACCATCACGGTCGGCGCGATCAGCAGGAACATCGCCGCGACGATCACCCGCTTGCGGCCGAGCACGTCGGCGACGGCGCCGGTGAACGGCGCGGTCACCGCCACCGCCAGCGTGCTGACGGTGATGATGGTGGAGACCTCGGCGGCGGTGGCGCCGAATTCCTGCGACAGCAGCGGCAAGATCGACTGCGGCGCATAGAGATTGACGAAGGCGCAGTAGCCGGTAAGTCCGACCGCCAATTGACGCGCCGAAAATCTCGAACGTTGCGCGGCGCTCGTCATATGGATCGGGAAACCCAGCCGGAAGTGCGTGTTGGGCCACGCTACCGGTTTTATCGGCAACGCCAAAGGGCAAGGGCGGCGGGGCTGGAGGCCGCCGCGCGCATAGCTTCATTCAGGCATTGCCCAGGGAACCCGCGACTTGAACAGCGCGTTATGTTAAGGCAGCGGCGGGCGGCGCTGAGAATGTTGTTCCATGCGCGCCTTAACCGTCGCCCCCGGCCGGCCGAATTCTATCGCGCTCGATGATGTCGACGCGCCGCCGGTAAGCGACGGCGCGGTGCTGGTGCGCGCGTTGGCGCTCGGCATCTGCGGCACCGACCGCGAGATCATTGGAGGCAAGTACGGCGAAGCTCCGCCCGGACAAGACCGGCTGATTCTCGGTCATGAATCGCTCGGCCGCGTTGAGGAAGCGCCGGCCGGCTGTGGCGTCAAAGCCGGCGATCTGGTGGTCGGCATCGTGCGCCGGCCCGACCCGGTACCGTGTCCGGCCTGTGCCGCGGGCGAATGGGACATGTGCCGCAACGGCCGCTACACCGAGCGCGGCATCAAGGAGCGCAATGGTTACGGCAGCGAGTATTTCCGCGTCGAGCCGGACTTCGCCGTCCCAATCGCCCCAGCGCTCGGTCCGCTCGGCGTCCTGCTGGAGCCGACGAGCGTGGTCGCCAAGGCCTGGGATCACGTCGAACGCATCGGCGCGCGCGGTGCCGCCTGGCAGCCGCGGGTCGCTCTCATCACCGGCGCCGGGCCGGTCGGCCTGCTCGCCGCCTTGTTAGGCCGCCAACGCGGCTTCGAACTGCATATTCTCGACCGCACCACCGATGGGCCAAAGCCGCAGCTCGCGCGCGATCTCGGCGCCACCTATCACACCGGCGATCTCGGCAAGCTCGCGCCGGACGTGGTGATCGAGTGCACCGGCGCCGCAACGGTCGTGCTCGATGCCATGAGCCGCACCGCGCCGAGCGGCATCGTCTGTCTTGCCGGCGTTTCCTCCGGCGGTCACAAGCTCGCCTTCGACGTCGGCGATCTCAATCGGACCATGGTGCTGGAGAACGAGGTCGTTTTCGGCTCGGTCAACGCCAACCGCCGCCACTACCGCGCCGCCGCGGAGGCGTTGGCCAAGGCC
>DASUGZ010000204.1:0-29275 GCA_036273755.1 Pseudolabrys sp. | reverse complement strand
CGTCACCCCGCTGCTGATCAAGGAGTGGGGCATCACGCCCGCGACCATCGGCAACGTCACCACCATCGGCCGTTGGGTCGGGATGATCGGCATATTCGTATTCCCCGCGCTTGCCGATCTCTACGGCCGCAAGCCGCTGCTGATCCTTTCCATCCTCGGCTATTCGCTTTTCTCCGGGCTGACCGGTTTCGCCACCGGCTGGGTTACACTTTTAATTTTCACGTCGATCAATCGCATCGCGTTGTCGGGTGAACTCCCGGTCGGCATGGTGATGGTCAGCGAAACCGCGCCGACCCGGTGGCGGGGAACTGCGCTCGCCGTTCTCGTCGGCGGATTTCCATTCGGCTATATGCTGTGTTCGCTGGCGGCGTCCGTGCTCGTACCGCTTTGGGGCTGGCGTTCGCTTTATTTCCTCGGCGTGCTGCCCGCGCTCGTCGTTTTGTGGATTCGCTTCGGCGTCAAGGAGAGTCCGCGCTACGAGCATGTCTCCGCCGCAATGGTAAAAGGCGGATTGCGCAAGAGACTCGATCTGTTGTCGCCCGTACGCGCCTACCCGCGCGCGATGCTGGTCGCCTCGCTCGTCTATTTTTTCTATCTCTTCACATGGATCGGCTGGTCGGCCTGGATGCCGCAATTCCTGGCGGTCGAGAAGAAGCTCGGATTCCAGACGACCGTCGGCTATTTGTCGATCTGGATGTTCGTCGCCATTTTCGCCTATTGGATCTGCGGATGGCTGAGCGATCAGTTCGGCCGGCGTTTTATCATCCCGATATTTGCCGTTCCGGCGTCCGCGCTGATTGCGCTCATGGGTTCACTCAGCGATCCCACGCAGCTGTTCTGGGCAGGCCTGTGCGCGAATTTTCTGATCCTTGGCAGTTTCGGCACGGGCCTTGGCTACACGGCCGAGCTGTTTCCGACTCAAATTCGCGGCACGGCCGTCGGCGCCGCCTATACGTTCGGGGTCGCCGCCGGTTCGCTGGCGCCGGCTATTCTCGGCTGGATCGCGACCTCGCATTCCATCGCGGCCGGTTTACCGCTGCTGGCGGGTTCGTTCCTGCTGCTCGCGCCGTTGTTCCTGTTCATGGCGCCGGAGACCACGCGGCACGAACTGACCGATTTTGTCGGTGAATCCGCCAAGTCCTAGGACGGCGCGCTTAGCCCCGGCAAACAAAAACCCCGCCGGCGTCCCGGCGGGGTTCTCGGCGCACAACCAATTCGTCGGCGATCAGATCGCCATCTTGAGTTCCTTGGTGGCGCGGAACGCGACTTTCTTGCTGGCCTTGATCTGGATCGGCTCGCCGGTCGCGGGATTGCGGCCCATGCGGGCGGCGCGCCTGCGCACCTGCAGGATGCCGAGGCCGGCGATCTTCACCCGCTCGCCCTTCTTCAGGTGCTTGGTGATGAGACCGACCAGGTCTTCGAGCATTTCCTTGCCCTGGCGTTTGGTGAGTTCGTGCTGATCCGCCAGCGAGTCGGCCAGCTGCTTGGTGGTGATCGGTTTGGATTTTGCTTCTGCCATGGACGTCCGCTCCTGTTGCGCACCATGCGCCCTGGAATCAGCCCTATGAGATTCGCGGCCTTTGGAAAAGGGCAAGTATGGCGGAACCGCGAATAATCACAGAAACCGGGGGCTTTTCGCGGGGCGGCGGGGCGTTGCCGCTCCCCGGCATTTCGTCTATTCAGGCGGGGAGTTGCGCCCGTAGCTCAGCTGGATAGAGCGTTGCCCTCCGAAGGCAAAGGTCGGACGTTCGAATCGTCTCGGGCGCGCCAGTTACCACTTCAGGCGCGGGGAGCGCGGTTACTATCGCGGCGGAGGTAACACGGGAGACGCCCGGCTCCGGACCCGCGCCGGCCGGGGCGGACAGGCGGCCGCTCAGTGCGGCGCTGCGCGCTCTGCGCGTGCACCAGTGGTCGAAGAACCTGCTGATCTTCGTGCCGCTGTTCGTCGGCCACGCCTACCACGACCTCACCAGCGTTTTCGCGGCCGCCGAGGGCTTCGCCCTGCTCTGCGTGCTGGCTTCGGCGACCTACATGGTCAACGACATCGCCGATCTCGACGCCGACCGGCGGCATCAGGTCAAACGGCGCCGTCCTTTCGCCAGCGGCGAACTGCCGGTCGCGTTCGGGTTGACGGTGGCACCGCTGTTGATCGTCGCGGCGCTCGCGGGCGCGTTTTTCCTGTCGCCGGCCTTCGCCACGACGCTCACGCTGTACCTCGTGCTGACGCTCGCCTACTCGTTCAGCCTGAAGCAATTGCCGCTTCTCGACGTCTTCGTCATCGGCATGCTGTTCGTGCTGCGCATCGTCATGGGCACGGCGGTGCTCGGGCTCGGCTATTCGCCGTGGCTGCTGACCTTTTCCTGGGCGTTTTTCCTGTCGCTGGCGCTCGCCAAGCGGCACGTCGAGGTGGTGCGCGCCGACCGTTCCGGTGCCGACGACGTCGCCGGCCGCGGCTATCGCGGCGCCGACTGGCCGCTGACGCTGAGCTTCGGCGTCGGCGCTGGGCTGATCTCGGTCGTCATCATGTTGCTCTATCTCGCCAACGACGCCATGCCGTCCGGTTTCTACGCCAACCCGCACTGGCTCTACGCGGCGCCGACGCTGATGACGATCTGGCTGATGCGTCTGTGGCTGCTGAGCCACCGCATGGAACTCGACGATGACCCGGTGATCTTCGCGCTCAAGGACCCGGCGAGCCTTGTGCTCGGGCTGCTCACGGCGTTGGCATTCGTCCTGGCTCTGTGACGGGCCGGCACACCGTCGGATTTTCACTCATGCCGGCTTTTCGGAAACCACAAGAAATTGCTTGCCGAGGAACCGCCATGCGAGCGGCAGGCCAAGATAAAGTCTGATCAGGAACGGATATTGCGGCATTGCCGAACGCGTCGTGTAGGGCAGGAATCGCGGAATAATTTTCGTCACTTGATAGCCTGCTTGGACCAGCCCTTCCTCCAGGGATAGATGCGACAGCGGCAAATAGTGATCGTAGAAATCCCAATACTCGGACGCCAAATACCGAATATTCGGCCCCATGGCGATGAACGTGCCGCCCGGCTTCAGAATTCGCAGCACTTCGGCGAGCACCGCGTCGCATTCGTCCTTCGTTTTGAGATGTTCGAGAAAATTTGAGGTGAAAACGACGTCGACCGCGTTGCCGTGAATGTCGCTGATCTCGTCGGCGCGGCAACGGCAGAATTTGACGTCCGGCGCCAGAAATGCGCGCGCGTCCGGGTTCAGATCGATTGCGTATTTCTCTGTTGCCTTGATGTTGTTGATGAATTCACCGTACCCGCATCCGAGGTCGGCGACAATCTTGCCGTCGCCGGTCAAGGCTTGAAAATAGCTGCCGCAGAGCGCTTTCCAGATCGCCATTTTTTTCGACCGCTCGCTTTCGCGAAAGCGAAAGCGATAGAGCGCCGATAGGTCAGGCATTGCCCGGCTCCTTCTTGTCTCGCCCCTACGCGCCGCGGAAGGTAACAAATTTATGGAGGAAAAAATTGACAAAGACCGGCGTCGCGATCGCGATGGCGTGTCCAAATGCGAACGCCACCTGCTTCGGCATCCAATGGACGAGGACCCATTCGCCGAGAACATAGGCTATCGACCAGACGTAGGGAAAGGCAGCGATGTTGACCAAAAAGAAAAGAAACAATTCGAAATTTAGCGATCGCTCGCTGTAGGGAAACACAAAAATCTTGTTGAGCACGAAGGCGACCGCAATACCGACGGCGTATGCGAGCACGACCGCCCAGCCGAAATCGACGAACCAGTTGAACACAAAGCGGCAGAGCCAGTTCAGCAGCAGCGCAACACCGCCCGCGATCAGGAAGCGGCCGAACTGTCCGGACAGATAGAGTGACGCTATCTGCCGCAGCGTCATCACGGCACGCGCTCCGCCATCATCTTGCCGAAGCGCACGCTTTCGGAAATGCCGCGGTCTTCCGGGTAGTAAAAGCAGGTGTCGGCGATCTGCAGCCCGCCGATCGCCGTCTGAACCGGCGGCAGCATCGACAGAAATCCGGGCGGGCACACCGGCTGAGCGTGGCGTAGCCGGCCGACATGGCAGGCGATCAGGTCGTCGTCGGAGAGCTGCGGATTGAGCAGCTTGAGATAGCCGAAGGCCTCGTCGCAAAAATACGCGTCGTCCTTGGCGAATTTCGGCTGCGTCACCGGCATGTAATAAGGAATGTAGACCACGGTGTCGCCGGTCGCGCGCAGGTTGGAGAATTCGACGATGCCGGGAATGTCGAAGCGCTTGTCAGTTATATTGATCCAAAAGTGCGGCGTGACCGAGCGCTTGAGACGGAACACGACGCAGACGACGCCGATGTTGCGGATCGCGGCGTAGCGCGCGGCGTCCGCCGCCGGCAGGTCGGGCACGAGCCACGCGACGAGCGGCGTCGGCACCGTCGCAATCACCGCGTCGGCCGGATAGAGGGCGCCGCCGGCGCGAACACCGGTGACGCGGCCCGCCGCCGTCTCGATCTTTTCCGCCGGCGCGTTGAGCACCACGCGGCCGCCTTTCGCTTCGATCGCCGCGACCAGCGCATGGATCAGGGTTTCGGAGCCGCCCTCAATGTGGCCGAGTTCCTCCTGCATCATCGACCGGCGCGAGGTGCCGAGCCGCTTGATGCGGGTCCAGATCCACGCCGCGGAGATGTTGTCGGCGAATTCATAGAACTTGAGCCGGAACAGCGGCGCCCACAGCCGCTCGTAGACGCCACGCCCGCACCACGACGTGATCCAGTCTTTGGCCGAGACATTTTCAAGGCTGCGCCAGTCATTGCGTCTGGTCGAGAAGAACATCATGGCGCCGTAGCGCAGCTTGCCGATCAGCGACAGCTTGGGAAATTTCAACAGCGCGACCGGATCGCCCCAGCGGTAGAGCGTGCCGTCGACGTAGTACCCCATCGAGGTCGGCACCCAGCGCATCTTGCCGCCGAGCCCAAGCTCGTCGAGCAGGTCGAAGGTGGCGCGGTCGGCCTTGCAGACGAAATGGTAGTAGCGTTCGATCGACAGGCCGCCGAGATCGAAATGCGCCGCCATGCCGCCCGGCTCCGGCGCAGCCTCGAGCACGGTGACCGAATGCCCGCGCTTGGCCGCGTAATAGCCGGCGGCAAGACCCATGGCGCCGGCGCCGATGACGACCGCGCGGCTCATGACGCTAGAACTCCAGCACGATGTTCGAGTAGACGGTATCTTGAAATGTCTGCATCAGCGCGGCCTGCAGCGGCGTCGCCTGAATGCCGAAAATGCCGGGCCAGTCGATCACCTCGAACACGTCGGGCGTCACCAGCGCCTCGAGCTGCTTGGTCGTGAAGGGCGGATCGCGGTCGAATAATCCATAAGTCGACAGCAGCGCCCAGAACAGCGGATAGGGAATGCGCAGGATCGCCGCGCGCGCCCCCGTCGCCTGTCTCACCGCGCGTATGAGGTCGATGTAGTCGATGGTCTCGCGGCCGGAGATATTGTAGCTCGCTTTGTCGGGCCGCTTCTCGATGCAGGCCATGACGATGTCGCAGAGGTCGCCGACGTAAAGCGGCTGGCGCGGATAGCGGCCGTTGCCGGGGACCGGAAACAGCGGCACGCGCTGCATGAAGCGCGCCAGCCAGCCGAGGTGCTTGCGGTCGAACCAGCCGAACATCAGCGTCGGCCGCAGCACAACATGGGCAAGGCCCGATTGCGCGACGAGGCGCTCCTGCGTCTCTTTGCTCTCGGTGTACCAGTCGGCCGCCTCGGATTCGACCACCGACGAGCTCAAGTGCACCAGATAGGCGCGCGGATTGCGTGCGACGGCGTCGATGAGCCGGCGCGTCGCCGTGACGTTGTTGGCTTCGAACTGCTTGGCGTCGAGCCCGCCGATCTGGGCGTGGCCGATGATAACGACGTCGCAAGCAGCGACCGCATCCTGCCAGCCGTCGCCGGTCGCGAGATCGGCTTCGATGACGCGGATGTCGGGATTGAGCCGGCGCAAGATCGCGGTGTTCGCTTTGTGCTTGTCGATGGCCGTGATGTCGGTGAAGCCGCGCGCCTTGAGCCGCGGAATGAGATTCTGGCCGAGGAGGCCGGCGGCTCCGGTGACGGCGATGCGCAGGCTCATGACCGCCCGCTCATATCTTGAGCCGGTTGAACAGCGCGCGCGGCAACAGGCGAATGATCAGCATGATCCAGCGCCAGAACCATGGCGTATAGACGACCGCGGCGCGACGCTCGATCGCGCGGTCGATATCGGCGGCGACGCGCTCGGGCGTCGCCCAGAGCGGGCCGCCTTTTTTCATCGCCGCGGTCATCGGCGTGTCGACAAAGCCCGGCTTGACCCGCAACACATGCAGCGGCGTGCCGGCATTGGCGTGCGCCAGACCTTCGAGGAAAAGATCGAGCCCGCCTTTGGCCGCACCATAGATGAAATTCTTGGCCCTGCCGCGGTCGCCCGCGACCGAGCCGATGGCGGCGAGCGTCAGCGGCCGCGCGGCATCGCGGCGCGCGAGAAGCGCGAGCAGCCACAGGGCGACGCTGGTGAGATTGACGTCGACGATCTCGGCGGCGTAGGCGAGATCGTCCAGCGCGCGTTGCTGCGCGCCGAGAATGCCGTAGGCCACCAGCACTTCGTCGGGAAAATCGTGCCGGTCGATGAGCGTGTCGACCGCGGCTTTGCGGTCGGTTTGAGCGGCAAGATCAAGCACTTCGGTTGCCGCCTTTGCGCCGCGCGCGGCAAGATCGGCGGCGTTGGCCTTGAGGTGTTCGGCGTTACGCCCGACAAGCAAAATCCTGCAGCCTTGCGGCGCCTTGCGCCGCGCATAAGCCTGCGCGATCGCCGACGTGCCGCCGAGGATCCAGACGTTGCGCGACGCCGCACTCATTGCGCCACCCGCCGCCAGAAGTCGGACATGATCTTGGGATCGCGCAAGGCTGCCAGCCGCCTCCATTCCGGAAATCCTGAGCGGAACGCCGCCGCCGACATGGTCGCGTCCTTGGCGGGATAGACGCGGCCTCCCGCCTCCATGACCGCCGCCGTCATATCGGCCAACAGCTTGCGCGTCGTCTCGCCGCGGTTGGGCAGATCGAGCGCAAGTGTCGCGCCCTCCATGGGGAAAGACAACAGACCGGGGGACTTGCGCGCGCCGAACAATTTCAAGACGACCAGGAACGAGCCCTGTCGGTGTTCGCCGGTCAGGCGCAGCAGGCGCTCGATGGCGCCGGGCGCCGCCGCCTTCGGCACCGCGCATTGATGCTGGAAGAAGCCGCGCGCGCCGTAGAACCGGTTCCAGCGCCCGACCGCATCGAGCGGGTAGAAGAACGGATCGTAGTGCACGCTATGGCGGCCCAGGATCCAAGGCCGGCGGCGATAAGCGAGGTTGAACAGGCTCACCGTCGCCGCGTTCAGCAGCCACGGCGGCGCGTCGAACGGCGCGGCGATACGCGCATTGCCGTGCAGGCGCAGGCCGCCGCCGGCGCTGTGGCGGCCGCGCATGAACAGGCCGCGGCCGAGGCCTTTTCCCGTGGCGAGACAATCGACCCAGGCAACGGTGTGCTCCCAGCCGGCGCTATCCTCGGCGAGGCGGAAGAAATGATCGAGATCGGAAATCGCCAGCGTTTCGACCTCGACAAATGACGACTCAATTTTTTTCAAAGTCAACTCGACCCACAGCATCAGCCCGGTGAGGCCGAGGCCGCCGATCGTCGCCTGGAACAGGTCGGCATTGTCGGCTTCCGAAAGCTCCAGCACATCGCCGCTCGAACGCACGAGGCCGATGCGGCGCACGTGACAGCCGATGGTGCCAGCGCTCTCGTGGTTCTTGCCGTGCACGTCATTGGCGACGGCGCCGCCGAGCGTGACGAATTTGGTGCCCGGCGTCACCGGGAGAAACCAGCCTTTCGGCACGGCGACGCGCAACAGCGCATCGAGCGTCAGCCCCGCCTCGGCGCGCACGACGCCGTCGGTCCAATCCGCCGAGATCAGCCGGTCGAGCGCGGTCATGCGCACGAGTTCGTTGCCGGCGTTGAGGCAGACGTCGCCGTACGAGCGCGCGCAGCCGAGCGCCAATGTGGGACGGTTGCTCTGCGTCAGCGCGGCGCCGGCGCCGGACAGGAACGCCGGCGTCGCCACCGTGTGCGTCGCTTTCGTCACGCGGCCCCAGGGCTCGATCTCGTTATCCGGCGTCGGCAATGTGCGGCTCGATGATCGTTGCGAGAGAGGACAACCCCGCCGCCTACACGGCGGCCTTGAGAATGCCGTGCTCCATTTGCACCCGACGGCTGCAGAACTCCGCGATCAGCGATTCAGAGTGGCTGGCGAGGATCACGATCGGCGTGCGGTGAAAAAGGCTTTCGATGCGCTGGTGCGCCTTCTTGCGAAAAGCCTCGTCGCCGGCGCCGATGGCCTCGTCGATCAGGAGAATATCCCGTTGCGCCGCGGTCGAGATGGCGAAGGCCAGCCGCGCGAACATGCCGGCGGAATAAGTCCGCAGCGGCAGCTCCAGAAAGTTTCCCAGCTCGGTGAAATCGGCGATCTCGTCGAGCTTGGCCGCGATCTCGCGCCGGCTCATGCCAAGCATATAGCCGCGCAGGTAGATATTCTCGATGCCGGTCGATTCCGTATCCATGCCGGCGGCCGGATCGAGCAGCGCGCCGACGCTGCCTTCGATACTGATGGCACCGCCGCTCGGCTTGTAGATGCCGGCGAGCACGCGCAACAGCGTCGTCTTGCCCGAGCCGTTGTGGCCGACGAGGCCGACGCGGTCGCCGTCGTTGATCTCGAGGTTGAGTCTGTCGATGGCGCGCACGGTGATAATGTCGCGGGCGTTCGACATCACGCGGCCGCCGGTCGCCGACGACAGAATCTTGTTCTTCAGCGAGCGGCCGCTGGCGCCGAAAATCGCGAACTCGACCGTCAGGTTTTCGATCGAAATATGCGCCATGCCGGCTACACCCAATAAGCGATGCGGGCGTGCGCCCGGCGATAGAGCCACATGGTCATGCCAAGCCCGGTGAGCGCCAAGCCGACGCACAGCGCCCAGCTCACCGCCGGCGCCGCCTCGCCGAGCAACGGCGCGCGCACGATCTCGATCAGGTGATAGAACGGATTGAGTTGCACGAAAGCCGGCCGCGCCGGCAGCATCGCCGGCGACCAGAACACCGGCGTCAGAAAGAACACCACCTGAATGAGATTGGCGATCAGCTGCGGGATGTCGCGATACCGGGTGGAGAGAACGCCGGCCACCAGCGCCATCCAGCCGGCATTGATCACGAACAATATGAATCCCGGAATGAACAGCAGGGTGTTCAATCCGGGCGCCAGGCCGAAATAGATCGCGATGACGACGTAGATCGCCATATTGAAGCACCAGATCAGGACGTTGCGCGCGATGACACGATAGAAATGCACGCTGAGCGGCATCGGTACATTGCGGATGAAGGATTCCGCCGAAATGAAAACCGTGGTGCCGTCGGTGATGCAGCCGGTCAGCAAGCCCCAGAAGATGATGCCGACCGAGATATAAGGCAGCGTCTTGTCGGATTGCTGTTGCGACAGCGTGGAGAAGACGAGGCCCAGGGCGCCGACCATGACGCCCATCGAGATTGTCAGCCAGATCGGGCCGAGCACCGAGCGGCGGAATCGCTGGCGGATATCGTGAAACGCCAGGCGCCGCCAAAGCTGGTGAAGCTGCGCCCCCTTGACCAGATCGGCAAACGCCTGCGCCGGAACCGCTTCCGCGGAAATGCGGATCACGGGCGCGACAGGTTTGGGTTCGGCAGCCGTGGTCATTCCGGCGGATAACTGCGGAAATTCGCGATTCGGTGCGATTATTGGCGCGCCTTTAGCACAATTCTCCACGATATGTCACCCGAGCCCGGTCGCGCGCAAAGCATGCCTTCGCACGAGCCCGACTGAAGGGCGCGGGCTTTAACCCTAATCTTTGGTAAATCGCTGCGCCGGTCGAAGGCACCCCCGTAAACCGCGTATGAAAGATTTCTCGCTATTAGCGGAACGTCGCGGCCGTACTGGGGAAAGCACTTGCTACAGCCTATGTCTTTGACCGAACGGCCGGCCGTTCAGCCGCCGCCTGTCGCCGGACGCGCGGCAGTCAGCGTCGAAATCGCGACCGGCGCGCGGCTTGCGGAAATCCAGCATGAATGGCGCGACCTCGTCGCGCGCGCCGACGTCGCCAACGTTTTCATGCACCCGGTGCTGGTCGCCCTCGGCACCCGCTATCCGAATGCGCGCAGCGTCACGCTGCTCGCTTGGCGTGACAATGGCGGCAACCGCCAACTCGCCGGTCTGTGGGCTTTCACCATCGGGCATGCCCCGCGCTGTCTTTTTCCGATCTCGGCCCTGACGGCGCCGCCTTTTGCGCATGCTTATCTCGCCGCGCCGGTGATCGACCGCGACGTGCTCGATGAGGCCTTGCAGGCGATGCTGGATCGCATCGCCAGCGACCCGGCCCTGCCGAACATCCTCGCGCTCGACGGCATGCGCGCCGACGGCGCCACCATGCAGGCGCTCGCCCGCGTGCTCGACGCGCGCGGCAGTACGGCCCGTGTTCTGCGCCGCTCGGTGCGGCCGATGCTGGCCTGCCGGCGCGACGCCGCGCCGGCCGCGGACACGATGTTGTCGGCTTCGACCCGCAAGAAGCTGCGCCAGCACCGGCGCCGCCTCGCCGAGCAGGGCGCGCTCGAATCAAAAACGATCACGGAGCCGGAGGCGATCGGCCGCGCCGTCGACGATTTCCTCAACCTCGAAGCCGCCGGCTGGAAAGGCCGCGAACGCAGTGCGCTCTTGTGCAATCCGCCCGACGCGACGTTCACGCGGGAGATGATGAGCGCCCTGGCGCCGCACGGCGAAGCGTGGATTCACGCGCTCACCCTCGACGGCCGGCCGGTCAGCATGCAGATCGTGCTGCGCGCGGGCGCGACCGCCTTCACCTGGAAGACGGCCTATGACGAGCGGCTGCGCGATTTCTCGCCGGGCATGTTGCTCCTGGAAGACTACACCGCGGCTTTCCTCGCCGATCCGTGCGTCGCGTCCGTCGATTCCTGCGCCTACGACGAATCGAGTTTCATGAGCGTCTGGGACGGCCGCCAAGCCATGGCGGAGCTGTGGCTCGACGCGCGGCGCGGCGGCTCGGCCGCATTCACGCATCTCAGCCGGCTGCAGGATATCTATCTGCGGCTGCGCGCGCGGGCCAAAGCGGTCCGCGCCAGGCTGCGGCGGCGCGGCTGAAGCGCGGAGACGAGCCATGCGCACGACGGATATCGCGGTTGTCGGCGGCGGGCTTGCGGGCTCGCTCGCGGCCGCCATGCTCGGCCGCGCCGGCGTCGATACCGTCCTCATCGATCCCAACAAAATCTATCCGCCGGATTTCCGTTGCGAGAAACTCGACGGCGGACAGGTCGAGATCCTGCGCAAGACCGGACTCGCGGACGATGTGCTGCGCGCGGCGACGCACGACCGCGAAAGCTGGGTGGCGCGTTTCGGCCGCCTCGTGGAAAAGCGGCCCGGCGACCAATACGGCACCTACTACGCGCCGCTGGTCAATACGGTGCGCGGTTTGATTCCGTCGAACGTGCCCGCGATCGCCGCCAAGGCGGCCGCGATCACGGGCGGCGAGCGGCAAATGATCACGCTGTCGACCGGCGACACCGTCTCGGCGCGCCTGGTCGTCTTGGCCAACGGACTGAACAAGGCGTTGCGGCAGTCGTTCGGCTTCACCGCGGAGGTGTTGAGCGCGTGCCATTCGACCAGCATCGGCTTCGACGTCGCGCCTGCCGGCGGCGGCGCCTTCGAATTTCCGGCACTGACCTATTACGCCGAACGCGTTACCGACCGCATCGCGCTGATCACGCTGTTTCCGATCGGCGCAACGATGCGCGCCAACCTGTTCGCCTATCGCACGATGGATGACCCTTGGCTCAGCGCCATGCGGCACCGTCCTGAAGAGACGCTGCACGCGCTGATGCCGGGCTTGCGCAGGATCACCGGAGACTTCGCGGTCACGAGCGACGTGCAGATTCGCCCGGTCGATCTTTACGCCACGCGCGGCCTGCGCCGCGACGGCATCGTCCTCATCGGCGACGCCTTCGCGACATCGTGCCCGGCGGCCGGCACCGGCGCGCGCAAGGCGCTCAACGACGTCGAACGCCTCGTCAACGTTCATATCCCGCGCTGGCTGGCGACGCCGGGCATGGGCTCGGCCAAGATCGCGGAGTTCTATGACGATCCGGTGAAGCAGGCCTGCGACGAGGCCTCGCTCGCCAAGGCCTACGACCTGCGCTCGTTCTCACTCGACACGTCGTGGCGCTGGCAGATGAAACGCCGCGTGAAATTTTTCGGCCAACTCGCCGTCGGCGCGCTGCGTGCGCGTTACCGGGCGACGACGGCGTCGCGCGGCAACGGCCACGGCGTGCCCGCCATTTCCGGCACACAGCGCCCTTAATCCTGCGGGCTGCGCGGCTTGCCCATCAGCGCCGGCTGGAACAGCACCGCCGCGGCGAGCGTGCAGACCAGCGACAGCGCCAGCAGCTTGCCCATGCTCGATGTGCCCGGATGCTGCGACAGCCACAGGCTGCCGAACGCCGTCGCCGTGGTCAGCGCGCTCCAGATCACCGCGCGCGTCAGGCTCGACTGCAGCAGGTCGGTCTGCCCGGCACGCCATGCCATGATGTAGTAGATCTTGAAGGCAACCCCGACGCCGAGCAGCAGCGGCAGCGCGATGATGTTGGCGAAGTTCAGCGGCATGCCGATCAGGACACAGGTCTCGAGCGTCACCATGCCGGCGAGCAGCAAAGGCACCAGCGTCAGCAGCACATCGCCGAAGCGGCGCAGCACGATCCACAGAATGAGAGCGATCGAGATGAGCGCATAGGCGCCGGCCGCGATGAAGGCGGTCACCACGGTGTCGCCCGATTTGAGGATCGAGATCGGCCCGCCGACCGCTTCGGGAGAATCCGCGAGCACGGCGCGGGCAAAGTTGCGCAGCACCGCAGTGTCGTCGGTGTTGCCCTTGGGCGCGACCTCGACGCGCGCCTGACCGCTCTGCGCGACCCATTGCCGCTTGAGGCTGCCAGGAAGGTTGGCGACGGTTACGGTGTCGGCCTTGAGATAATCGCGCAAATTGCCGATGTCGATTTCCAGCGGCACGACGAAGGCGGCTTGCGCCGTGGCGCGCTGCGCCGGCGTCGCCGCCGCCAATTTGCGCGCGTCGGCGGCAAGCCGTTTGGCGGCGTCGGCGCCCGCACCCTTGGCATCGCCGGCGATTCGCTCGAGCTGGTCGGCGACGCTGTCGAGCGCGGCGACATTTTCCGCGTCCGACGGCGGCGGGTTCGACGAGCGCTGTAGGATCGGGCCGACGCCGCCGGCGAGTGCGCGGATCGCCGTGAGCTTCTTGTCCTGGTCGCCGGGCACGAAATTCTGCAGCGTGGTCGCGCTCAAGGCTTCCGGCAGCTTGGCGAGACGGCCGGCCGCGGTATTGGCGGCATCGAGCGAAGCCAGGACTACGTTCGCCGAATTGATGCCGACGCGCGGATCGTTGCCGAGGTCGAGCAGCGTCGAGATCGATTCCGTTTCGCTGTTGCGCAGATGGATCGGATCGAAGTCGAACGAGAGGTAGTAAAGCAGCGGCGAGCCGAGCAAGGCGACCGCCACGGTGCCGGCGATCACCGGCACGCGGTAGGTCTGCAGGAACCAGTCGACCGGCGCCAGCGCGCGGTAGCCGATTGGATGCGGCTCGCCCGCCGGATTCATCACCGCGAGCAAAGCCGGCAGCAGCGTGATGCTGGTGGCGTAGGCGACCAGCATGCCGGCGCCGGCGATCTGGCCCAGTTCGGAGACGCCGCGATAGTCGGTCGGCATGAACGACATGAAGCCGGCGGCGACCGCGGCGGCGGCAAGCGTCAGCGGCACCCCGACTTTCGCCGCCGCCTGCGCCAGCGCCTGGCGCAGGTCGCCGACGTCGTGACGTTCGGCGCGGTAGCGCACCGAAAACTGGATGCCAAAGTCGACGCCGAGCCCGACGAACAGCACGGCGAAGGCAACCGAGATCATGTTCAGCGCGCCGACCATCCACAGCCCGAGCGCGGCGGTAATGCTCAAGCCGACGAACAGATTGATGAACACCGCGGCGATGATGCGCGCCGACTTTAGCGCCAGCCACAGGATCACCAGCACGATGACGACGGTGGCGAGACCATTGACCACCGCGCCCTGCTGCACGGTGGCGAATTCCTCGTCGGCCATCGGCACCGAGCCGGTCAGGCGCACGCGGGCGCGGTATTTGCCGGCAAGGTCGAGTTCCTTGACGGCCTGACGGATGGCGTCGCTGGAACGCTTGCCCGGCTGCAGCGCCGAATAGTCCAGCACCGGATGCACTTCGATGAGCCGCCGCAAGTCGCCCGCCGCCGGCGGATGGCCGTTGAGCATTTCCTGCCAGGAGAACGCCGCGGGGCGTCCGGCAAGAACGTCTTCGAAGGTCGTCGCCGCCATCGACAGCGGCCGCGCCAGATCGTCGAGCGTGGTCGAATGGTTCTGCACGCCGATGAACACCAGCGCCAGCGCCCGCGTCAGCCCGCGCAGGCTCGGGTCGGCGACCAACGTGCCGATGAGCGGTCCGGCCTGGCGCAGACCTTGCGTCAGGCGCACCACGTCGTCGGCCGGGCGGAATAGCAAAGCGTTGCGGGAAAAGAACGCGTTGCCGGCCATGTCCTCCGCCGAGGTGAACAGCGCGGGCTGCGCCGAAAGCCGCTTCGTCAGGTCGGCTGCCGCCTGCGCGGCGAGCTCTGCCGTCGGCGCGTCGACGACCACCAGCGTCGAGCCAAAATGGCCGGGAAACAGCCGCTCGAATTCCAGTTCGCGCTGGCGCCAGTCGAGCGACGGCGAGATCAGCTTGTTGACGTCGGTATTGATGGCGAAGTGTCTCGCCGAATAGACCGCCGACCCGGCCGCAGCGGCCACCCCCAGGGCGATAATCAGCCACGGCACGCGGGCGCAGATGCGGACGATGAAGGTGACGGCGGCGGCTAGCATCGCGGCCGCCGCACGGGATTTGTTTTAGCCATCGCTCGATCCGTCTGCCGTCGCCCGGTTCCGTTATGGAACTCGCACTCTATAATGCATGGCGCCGCCCCTGGTTGCCGACGAAATTCGGCCCAGGATTTCAATGAGCTGCAATTACCTCCATAGCGGCTGGAACCGCATCGTGGAACTGGCGGTTATGCCAAGCGGGACCGGCGCTTTGCGGCTTTCCGGCAGCGGCGGATGGGAGCAAGGTCATGCGCGGGCGAAAGGCACTCCTCGTCGTCTTGCTGGCCGCGGCGGCGGCGCTGCCGCAGGCCTCGCAGGCGCAATTTTCGCCCGGCGGCATTATCGGCACCTTCACGCACCCGTTGCGCTCGATGCTTGGCCGCTTCGGGCATTTTCCGCGCCGCCATCGCTCGCACGCCGAGCAGGAGCATGAGGCGCAAACGCCGTCGGCGCGCTTCGGCGATGTCGGACCGACCGGCTGGTCGCGCGCCTACGAGGACATTGTCGGCTTCACATTCTGGCCCGGCCGCTATGCCGGACAAATTCGCATGCACGGCTTCGACGTCGTCGCCGACGCGCTCACGAGCCCAGGGCGCGCCCGCGAAGTGGCGCGCAACACCACCGGCGCCGCGGTGCAGAGCGACAGCAACGGCAATGCCGCCGACGCTTGCGGTCCGCCGCCGACGGCGCGGGTCGAATGGCCGGCCTCGCAGATCGAGCAGGACGGCAAGCTCGACGACGCGCAGCGCGCAGCGCTTGGCAAAATGCAGGACGCGGTGAACGAAGCGATCAAGACGGTCAAGAGCGGCTGCCGCGACGTGCACGGCCTGCCGCCGCTCGATCGCCTCAAGGCGACCGTGCAGGAATTGTGGACGGCGCGCGACGCCGGCATCTACATTCGCACGCCGCTCAAGACATTCTACGAGTCGCTCAACGACCAGCAGAAAAAAGATTTCGTCTGGAAGCAGCCTGACCAACGCGCCAGACCGAATGCCAAGTCCGATGGCAAACCCGACAACGGCGCCATGGCCAAACAATATCAGGCCTGCGCGGCGCCGAGCCTCGAAGCATCGCAACGCCTCGTGCGGCAGATCGAACAAGAGGTGCAGCCGCGCGCAGAACAGGACCAGGCCATGCAGGATCTGCGCAAGACCATCACCGACATGGCCAAGCTCACAACCGCGCCGTGCGGACTGCCGATCCCGCCCGATCCGGTCGCCCGCCTCGATGCCGTGAACGACCAGCTTTCCAATCTCAGTTACGCGGCGACCTCGCTGGAAATCGCGCTGGACGGCCTCTACGCCGGGCTCGACGACGCCCAGAAGGCGAAGTTCGATTCGATCGGCCGCTGAGGGCGCCGCCGCAGGCCGTTAGCCATGAGATCATGACGCCGTGCCGGAACTCGGCTAATCTTGCCGGCGTTCAACATTGGTATTGCGTGAGGAGTGAACCGTGGCACCGCGTCCGAACTGGAAGGGATTTCTCAAGCTGTCGCTGGTTTCCTGCGCGGTGGCGCTCTACCCGGCGACCAGCACCAGCCAGCGCATCCGCTTCAATATCATCAACCGCAAGACCGGCAACCGCATCCGCAACGACGTCATCGACGCGGACACCGGGCGGCCGGTCGAGCCGGAGGATCGCGTCAAGGGCTACCAGGTCGACAAGGGCGAATACGTGCTGGTCGAGGACGACGAGCTCGACAACGTCGCGCTGGAAAGCACGCACACCATCGACATCGAGGAATTCGTCCCCGCTTCGGAGATCGATCGCATCTACCTCGACACGCCCTATTACATCGTGCCGCAGGACGAGATCGCGCAGGAGGCCTTCGCCGTCATCCGCGAGGCGATGCGCAAGGAGGAACTCGCCGGTCTCGCCCGCGTCGTGATCTACCGCCGTGAGCACCTGCTGCTGCTGCAGCCGCGCGGCAAGGGCCTGCTGGCGACCACCTTGCGCTACAAGAACGAGGTGCGGGCCGAGAAGGACTATTTCGACGAGGTTGCGAACATCAAGATCCCGGCCGACATGCTCAAGCTGGCGACGCATATTCTGGACTCGAAGAAAGGCAGCTTCGATCCGGACAAATTCGAGGATCGCTACGAGACCGCGCTGCAGGGGCTGATCAAGGCCAAGCAGGCCGGCAAGGCGCCGCCGACAATCGCCGAACCGCGGCCGAGCAACGTGATCAACCTGATGGACGCGTTGCGGCGCAGCGCGAAAGGCGACCGCCGCAAGCCCGCCTCGGCGCGCGCCAAGAGCAACCATTCCCGCAAGAAGCCGGCCGCGCGGCGCAAGGTGAAGAAAGCCAGCTAAATGGCGGCTGGGCTCAGGACTTATCGGGCCAAACGCAAGTTCGGCATCACCGCCGAACCGAAGGGCAAGGTCGCACGCAAGCGCGGCCATGCCTACGTCATCCAGAAGCACGACGCGACGCGGCTGCACTACGACTTGCGGCTCGAACTCGACGGCGTGATGAAGAGCTGGGCGGTGACGCGGGGCCCAAGCCTTGTGCCGGGCGAGAAGCGCCTCGCGGTGCAGGTCGAGGACCACCCGATTGAATACAACACGTTCGAGGGCACCATCCCCAAAGGCGAATATGGCGGCGGCACGGTGATGATCTGGGACCGCGGCGCCTGGGAGCCGGAAGCCGATCCGCACAAGGGTCTCGCCAAGGGTCATCTGGCTTTCAAGCTCGCCGGCAAGAAGCTGCACGGCGGCTGGCATCTGGTGCGCATGCATCGCCGGCCGGGCGAAAAGCGCGACAACTGGCTGTTGATCAAGCAGCACGACGACGCCGAGCGCGGCGCGCGCGACAAGGACATCCTCGAGGAAGAGCCGCTGTCGGTCGCGAGCGGCCGCAGCATGGACGAGATCGCCAGCCGGTCGAAAAAGGTCTGGCACAGCAACCGTGCAAAGGGCGCCGCCGCGGAGAAAACCGCGGGCAAGGCCAAGGCCGGCGCGAAGCAGACGGCCAAGACAAAGACATCCAGCAAGAAGACGTCGCGCAAAACCGGCACAGCCGACGACGGCGCGGTCCCGGGCGCCAAGCGCGCCGTCCTGCCTGCTTTCATCGAGCCGGCGCTGGCGACGCTGACCGAAAAAGCGCCATCGAGCGACGCCTGGATCCATGAGATCAAGTTCGACGGCTACCGCATTCAGGCGCGGCTCGACCGCGGCAAAGTCAAGCTGCTGACGCGCAAAGGGCTCGACTGGACCGGTAAATTTCCGACGATCGCGGACGCGGTCGCCAGGCTCGGCGCCGACACAGCGCTGATCGACGGCGAAATCGTTGCCGAGGGCAGCGACGGCATTTCCAGCTTCTCGCTGCTGCAGCAGGATCTCAAGGAAGGCCGCCACGACCGCATGGTCTATTACGCCTTCGACCTCATCCATCTCGACGGCCGCGATCTCAAGCCGCTGCCGCTCGCTGCGCGCAAGGCGGCGCTGGAGCGACTGCTGAGGCGCGCGCCGGCGCAAGGACCGATCCGCTTCAGCGAGTCGCTGACGGAGCCGGGCGCGGTGCTGCTCAAGCACGCCTGCAAACTGGGCCTGGAAGGCATCATGTCGAAAGTCGCCGACGCGCCCTACCGCTCGGGCCGCGGCCATGACTGGGTCAAGACCAAGTGTTCGGACCGGCAGGAGTTCGTGGTGGCGGGCTTTGCGCCGTCGATCAACGATGCGCGCGCCGTCGGCGCCTTCGTGCTCGGTGTCTACGATCGCGGCAAGTTGCGCTATGCCGGACGCACCGGCACCGGCTTCACGCACCAGAGCGCGCGCGACCTCTATCGCAAGCTCAAGCCGTTGATCAGCAAGACATCCCCGTTCGACGCCGTGCCGGCGGAAGAGCGCGGCGTGCGCGGGCCGATCTGGGTCGCGCCGAAACTCGTCGCCGAGGTCGATTTCCACGGCTGGACTCACGGCGACCGCGTGCGGCAGGCCTCATTCCAGGGCCTGCGCGAGGACAAGCCGGCCAAACAGGTGGTGCGCGAGGTCAAGGCGCTTGCCGCCGCCAGCAAGACCACGGCCGCGAAGAAAGCCAGCAGGCCGACCGCCAAGGGCAACAAAGCCGCCGGCAACAAAGTCGGCGACGTGACGCTGACGCATCCCGACCGTGTCTATTGGAAGGACGCCGGCGTCACCAAGCGCGACCTCGCCGAATTCTACCGCTCGATCTGGAAATGGATGGCGCCGCATGTCACAGGCCGCCCGATCTCGCTGGTGCGTTGCCCGGAAGGCGCCGCCGGCCAATGCTTCTTCCAGAAACACGCCACCATGGGCATTTCCACCGAGCATTTGCATCAGGTGGCGGAAAAAGGCGGCAAGATCATCTCCATCGACGACCTCGACGGTCTGGTGTCGCTGGTGCAGGGCGGCGTCCTCGAAGTGCACACGCGCGGCAGCACCATCGATGACCGCGAGCGCGGCGACCGCCTGGTGTTCGACCTCGATCCCGGGCCGGGCACCGGCTGGAAGGACGTGGTGGCCGCCGCGCGCGACGTGCGCGACCGGCTGCAAGGCATCAAGCTCAAGACGTTTCTGAAGACGTCCGGCGGCAAAGGCCTGCACGTGGTGCTGCCGATCAAGCCGGCGCCGTGGGACGAAGTCAAAGCCTTCACCCGCACCGTGGCCGAGGCGATGGAAGCCGATCATCCCGACCGTTACGTCTCGACCGCGACCAAGGCCAAACGCGACAAGAAGATTTTCATCGACTACCTGCGCAACAGCCGCGAGGCGACCGCGGTCGCGCCTTACTCCACCCGCGCGCGGCCGGGCGCGCCGGTGTCGGTGCCGGTCGACTGGGCCGAGCTCGGCAGCCTCAAGGGCGCCAACCAATTCACCGTGCGCAACCTGCCGGCGCGACTCAAGCGGCTGCGCAAGGACCCCTGGGCCGGCATCGGGAAAGTGAAGCAGGCGCTGCCGAAGTTCAGGTGATCTTTGCGGCAATTCACACGGTGAATGCCGGGCATATTCATTATCGATTATGCCGATGATCGGCCGCTCTCTATCGTCCCCTCCCCACCAGCAAGCGAGACAGCGATGGACCAGCACGACATCATCGAAGAGACGATCGCGTTGACCGCGGCCGACGGCCACTCATTCGAGGCGTTTCGCGCCAAACCCAAACAGGGCGTCAAAGGCGGCCTCGTCATCCTGCAGGAAATCTTCGGCCTGACCGATCAGCTCAAATCGGTGGTGCGCGCCTATGCCGCCGACGGCTACGACACGATCTTTCCATGCGTCTACGACCGCGTGAAGCCCGGCACGGTGATCCCGTTCAACGAACCGGACCGCGGCCGCGACCTCGCTTACGCCCTGCCGCTCGACAAAGTCATGCTCGACGTCGGCGCAGCGGCGAAACACGTGCAGAACAGTCACGGTGTCTCGGTGCTCGGCTTCTGCTGGGGCGGCGGCGTCATCGTGCGCGCGGCGGCCGACCTCGACCTGCGCGGCGCCATCGCTTTCTACGGCACGCGGCTGCCGACCTATCTCGATCTCAAGCCGAAGTGCGCGTTACTCTTTCATTTCGGCAAGACCGACCCGAACGCGACGCCGGAGATCATCGCGCAGGTGCGCCAGGCTTTTCCGTCGGCCGAGACCTGGATCTATGATGCCGGTCACGCCTTCGCCAACGATGTGCGGCCGGCTTATGTCGAAGCCGCGGCCAAGACGGCGCGGGCGCGCACGCTAGAATTCCTGGCCAAGCACCACCGGGCGGCAAGTTGAAGCTTTATCGATTGCCTTTCCATGGCCTCGCCCTATCGGCGGGTCTCAGATGCCCTCGACGATGACGACTTCCAATTCGCTCGCGCCGTCCTTCTGGCGGTGCGCCGCGGCTTCAAGGTATTCGGGCGATTGGTGACAGGAGACCGCCTTCTCGAAGCTCGGGAACGCGATAACGATGAAGCGGTGGAATTTCTGCGGGCCTTCGAGAATCTTGAACTTGCCGCCGCGCGCCAGGAACTTGCCGCCGAATGTCCCGATGATCGGCGTCGCCAGCTCGGCGTACTTTTTATATTGCTCGGGATCGTTGACCTTCGAACGCGCGATCCAATAGGCGACCATCTGATCCTCCCTGCCAACCGTGAGCATCCCTGCTGGGACTACAGCGCATTAACGCGGCGAGGATCGCAATTGTCCCGCGCGAACAGTTCGGCCCGCGCCGAACTGTCGACGATTGATAGCTCCCGGTATCAACGGTACGGTGAAGGATGGTCGCAGCGGCAAATCTGGTGGAAGTGGCCGCTCTCGTGGGTGACACCGCGCGAGCGACGATGCTCAACGCCCTCATGGGCGGCCAGTCGCTGACGGCCACCGAGCTTGCTTATTGCGCCAATGTCTCTCGCGCGACGGCGAGCGGCCACCTGAGCAAGCTGGTTGCCGCGCGGCTTTTGACCGTCAGGCGCCATCGCCGCTTCAGCTATTATCGGATCGCGTCGCCGCTGGTCGCGACAATGCTGGAGACCATCAAGGTTGTCGCCGCCATCGAGGTGCCGCCGCGCCGTCACTCGCGGTCGGCAAACGACGACGCGCTCCGCTTTGCCCGAAGTTGCTACGATCACCTGGCTGGCCAGGTGGGAGTCGCCGTGACCGATGCGCTTGTTGCCATGGGTCACATCGCGCTCACCGATGAAGGCGGCGAGGTCACATCGTCGGGCGAGCGTTTCCTGTCCGCTTTCGGCGCCGATCTGAGGCCGCGAACGCGGCGGATTTTCTGCCAGCCTTGCCTCGACTGGAGCGAGCGCCGTTATCACATCAAGGGACTGGTCGGAGCCCGGATTCTCGATCGTCTGTTGGAGCTCGGGTGGCTCAAATCTGTTTCAGGCAGCCGTGCCCTCCGGCTGACGCCGTCTGGAAGGACGGGCTTGTCCGAAACCTTCCAGATCGAGATCAACAACGATGGCTCACCCCACCGGTCGACGGCGCGGCCCGCGACGGCTGTCAGCCCAGCCTGAGCGAAGCGCCGTGGATTTTGCGCGCGCTATCGAAACGTCGCATACACGGCCTTGATCTGGCGCCGCAGCCAGACGTGCTTCTTGTCCTTGTCGTTGCGGTGATGCCAGACCATGTTGGTCGAGATTTTCCCGACATTGACCGGCACCGCGCGCCTGGCAAGCTTGAACGAGCGCTCGAACACGTTCGACGCCAAATCGGTGAAGACGCCGATCATGTCGCTGCGCGCCAGCAAATGCGGCACGGCGGTGAAATTCGTCACCGCCACCAGCGCCCGGCGCCGCAGCCGGTGGCGCAACAGGAGGTCGTCGAAAATCGCGGTGCGGTTGCCGGTGGCGCTGACGATGATGTGCGGAAACGACAGCACCGTGGCGATGTCGAATTTGACGCCGCGCTTGAGGATCGGATGGTCGCGGCGAAACACGCAAAACAGGTTTTCCGCCAGCATGAATTCGGCGCTGAAGTGGCTCGGCTTCTCGTCGAGCCAGCCGAGCGCGAGATCGGTGCGGTCCTGATCGAGCAGGTCGAGCGCTTGCTTGCGGTCGGCGGTCAGGATCTGCAGCGACATGTTGGGCGCGAGCTTGCGCAAACGCTCGAACAAAGGCGGCACCACGGCCATGCTCAGCCGGTCGGGCGTGCTCAGGCGAAATACGCCGGTCGCGGTCGCCGCGTTGAATTGCGTCTCGCCGGCAAGACAGCTTTCCGCGAGCGCGATGGCTTCGCGCAACGGCGCGCGGATGGTTTCGGCCCGCGGCGTGAGTACGAAGCCCTGCGGCCCGCGCACCAGGAGGTCGTCGCCGAGGATCTTGCGCAGCCTGTTGAGCGCGTTGCTGACCGCGGGCTGCGAGCGGCCGAGCCGCACGCCGGCGCGGGTGACGTTGCGTTCGCCGATCAGCGCGTCGAGCACCTTCAACAGATTGAAATCGAGATTGCCGAGGTTCATGAAAATCCCACGCCTCCGGGGCATTCACACAGTGAATATGCGATATTGCCCTTATCAATTAGGAAAATAGAGGCGCGCTGCCTACACTGCAACGCCGGCTTTTGCGCAGGCCGCAAACCGTTCGACAAGAGAGCCGGTGGTCAACGCCGGCGCCAACAACCCCTGGGAGGAGCAGCCATGACCATTTCACGCCGCAAGCTCATCGTCACCCTCGGTCTCGGCTCGGCCGCGAGCCTGCTGCCGCGCGCGGCGTTCGCCGCCTATCCGGACCGGCCGATCCATCTCATCGTTCCTTTTGCTCCCGGGGGCAACGCCGACATCGTCGGCCGCATTGTCGGCGAGCGCATTTCCAGCGCGGTCGGCCAGCCGGTGGTGGTCGACAACCGCGGCGGCGCCGGCGGCTCGATCGGCGCGGAGCTCGTCGCCCGCGCCGCGCCCGACGGTTACACGCTGTTCGTCGGCTCGAACGGGCCGCTCACCGTCAATCCCTTCGTGCAAGCCAAGCTCGGCTACGATCCGCTGAAGGACTTCGCGCCGATCGCCCTGACGAGCTACGTGCCGCATGTCATCATCCTCAACCCGAAGGTCGAGGCCAAGACGCTGCAGGACCTGATCGCCGCGTCGGAAAAGCAGCCGGTGAGCATCGCCACCTCGGGCGTCGGCAGCGCGACCCACATGACGCTGGAGCGCTTCAAGGCGGCGACCGGCGCAAAGTTCACGCATATTCCCTACCGCAGCGGCGGCCAGCTGATGCCCGACCTGATCGGCGGCAATATCCAGGCGGCGATGACCGAATTCTCGACCGCCCTGCCGCTGCACAAGGCCGGCAAGGCGCGCATCCTCGCCATCGCTTCGGCGCAGCGCTCAAAGCTTGCGCCCGACATCGCCACCTTCATCGAGGGCGGCGTCAAGGGTTTCACCGCGGAGAGCTATATCGGCATCCTGGCGCCGGCGGCGACACCAGCGCCAATCGTCGCGCAACTGCAGAAGGCGATCGCCGCCGGGCTTGAAAGTGGACCGGCGCCCGACAAGCTGCGCGCCATGGGCTCGGAGATCGCCACGCCCGAGCAGCTGACGTCGGCGGGCTTTGCCGCCTTCATCAAAGCCGACTACGCCAACATGAAAGAAGCAGCCAAGCTCGCCGGTATCGAGCCGAAATGAGCGGAGCGCTGCCCGGCGGCGCCTGCGACTGCCACTGCCACGTGTTCGGCCCCGCTGCGCGATTTCCCTATGCGGAGCCGCGCAGCTACACGCCCGACGACGCGCCGCTCGACGCCTACCTTGCGCTGCTCGACCGGCTTGGCTTCGACCGCGGCGTGCTGGTGCAGCCGTCCGCCTATGGCCGCGACAATGCCGCAATGCTGGACGCGCTTAAGCGCGCGCCGAAGCGTCTGCGCGGCGTCGCGGTCGGCGGCGCCGAGCTGACGCCGGCAACGCTGAAGGCTTGGCATGCCGCCGGCGTGCGCGGGCTGCGCGCCAATGAATTCCGCCGCGACGGCAAGCCCTATTATCAGAACGGCGTCGGGCTCAAGGAGATCGAGCCGTTGCTGCCGCAACTTGCCGATCTCGGCTGGCATTTGCAGCTCTGGGTCGACGCGCGCGATCTGCCGGACATGGCGACGGCGCTGGCGCGGGTGCCGGTGCCGGTCGTCGTCGACCACATGGGCCGGCTCGAGCACCATCACGGCACGCGCAATCCCGGCTTTCAGGGGCTGCTGCGCGGCGTTGGCGACGGCCGGCTGTGGGCCAAACTCTCCGGCACCTACCGGCTCGGCGCGACGGCGCCCGACTACGCGCAGGCGCTGCCGTTCCACGACGCGCTGGTTGCGGCCAATCCGCGCAATCTGGTGTGGGGCACCGACTGGCCGCATCCGCGGCCCGAAGGGCCGGTGCCGGATGCGGGCCGGCTGTTACAGGTTTTCCTCGACTGGACCGGGGACCGCGCGCTGCGCCGCGCCATTCTGGTCGACAACCCGGCGCGGCTCTACGATTTTTGAGCGCTCAGGCCGGAGCAGTTTCGCGGCTTTGACGGCTTCGCGGCTTTGGCGGCTTAGGCTAGGTTGGCGATCTTGGTGATGTCGATCCGCGGCCTCGGCTCCGGCCCGTAGAAGTCGCCGCGGCGCGTCATCGGCCGCGGGTTGACCAGGATCGACGTCAGACGATCGTGCAAGGCCTTGGGCGACGTCGGCTTGATGAGAAATTCGTGCACACCGGCGCGCATGGCTTCTTTCACCGCAGATTGCGAGGCTTGGGTGCTCAGCATAATGATGGGAACATGCGGCCGCGGAAACATGCCCGGGGTGCGCACCGCACGCGCCACGTCGAGACCGCTGTACCCCGGCAAATCAGCGTCGATCAGGATGATGTCCGGATTGCGGGAACGGATCGCTTCCAGCGTGGCGACGCCGTCTTCCGTTTCGATCACCGATTTTGCGCCGAGCGACGTCAGCATGTTGCGCGACAGGCGGCGCATGTAGGCGTTGCCGTCGGCCACAAGGATCGTGAGATTCTGCAGCAGAGCTTCCTTGGTATTGGCGGACATTTCAGGAGACCGTTCCAATGAGGACGGTCGGAGGTTAGTCCAGAACCTCTCTCATTTTCTTAAGCGGGATTGTTCAAATTGTCGGTATCCGACCTAGGCAACTGTCATAGTCCCCACCAAATGATGAACGCGCGAAGACAAAATGTTCGGAAATCCAGCCAGACAGCATGAAAACCCCCGGTCCCGACCATCCGATCACCATCGCCGCCAATCCCAGGCGGGTGCGCGTTATTTTCGCCGGCCAAACGATCGCCGATACGAGACATGCCCTGACACTGAAAGAAGCCAACTATCCGGCCGTGCAATACATCCCGCGCGCTGACGTCGTCATGGACCTGCTCAAGCCCACCACACATACGAGCCACTGCCCCTACAAGGGCGACGCCAGTTATTTCACGATCATCGCCGGTGGAAAGACGGCGGAGAACGCGGTGTGGAGCTACGAGGAGCCATTTCCGGCCATGGCGGACATCACCGGTTATTTGGCGTTCTATCCGAACCGGGTGGATTCAATCGCAGAATCCTGACGGCTCGCTCCTCCGCGGCAAAACGCAAGATCACGATTTGCTCGCCTGAGCGCGCGGCCCCGCGACCTCCCCGGGGAGCGCAAGCGACAATTCGCGGATTTCATTTGCCGGCGCGCCGTAACCTTCGCGCATCAGCGGAAAGGCGCTCTCAATCCAAGTGCGGGCGATTGGCTCGGCCGACGTCAGATAACGCGGGTTGAGTTCAGAGAGCTTTGTTACGCCCAACAGCGCCATCGAACCTGCGATCTCGTTTGCGATAATTTCAAGCATGCGGACGACGGCATCTTCGCCACCGGCTCCAAGCGCGATCCCCTGCAGACGGCCGACCCCGACCGCGGTTGCGCCGAGCGCCAGCGCCTTGAGCACATCGGTGCCGCGCAGAATGCCGCCATCGACGATGATCTCGGCGCGGCCATCGACGGCAGCGACAATCTCCGGCAGCGCCGCGATGGTTCCCACCGAATGGTCGAGTTGGCGTCCGCCATGGTTGGAGACGTAAATGCAGTCGACGCCGCGCGCGACGCCGATTTCCGCATCTTCGGCCGTGCTGATGCCTTTGATGATCAACGGCACGTTGACGAAGGACCGGATGCGGTCGACGTCATCCCAATCGAACGCCGCCTGGAACGCCTCGGGCGCGTGTCCGACGCGGGCGGTCGGACGATGGCCCTTGGCAAGATCGCGCTCGCGGCGACCATAGGCCGCGCGGTCGACCGTGAGGCATATGGCGCGATAGCCGAACTCCAGCGCCCGCTTGATCGTGCTGTCGACCCATGCCTTGTCGCCACGCACATAGAGCTGGAAGAATTTGGGATGGTCGGCGGCGCGGCTGACCTCTTCAAGACCGGGCGCGCACACAGAACTCAGCATGTGGACGACGCCGGCACGCGCCGCCGCGCGCGTCGGCACCACGCCGCCCTCGGCGATGATGTCCTGCATCGATCCGATCGGCGCCAGCACGATGGGAAGCTTCAACTTCTGCCCCAGCAGGGTCGTGCTCGTATCGACGTGTTCGACATTGCGCAGCACGCGCGGGCGGAACGCGAGGCGATCGAGCGCCAAGCGGTTTTGATTGAGAGTCGTCTCGGTTTCCGAGCCTCCCATCATGTAGTCCCAGGCGCCCGGCGAAATCCTCCGCTTGGCCAAGGACAGAAGCTGAAACACCGTGTTCACTTGACTGATATCGGTCATGCCATGGCCTCGAATGACGGCTGGTCAACGTCGACGATCGCGGGAAGCGCTGAGCCGCGCGGGAAGCGGAGCCGCTCTAATGCATGCGCGGCGACTTGAGGAATTTGGCGCGGTCGGATGAATTCACCCTCACCTCGAAGGTGACGCCGTCGCGATAGAGTGTCATCGGCACTTCGACCCCGGCTTGGCCAAGCGACCACACTTTTCGATAGAAGGCGGCGAGCGTCGAAACGGTCTCGCCGTCGACGGCGAGGACGACATCGCCGGTTTTGAGCTCCGCGCGCGCCGCCGGACCCTTGGGGGCGATGCCGACGGCGACGATCTTGTCCTCGATTTCGGTCGAATAAAGCCCGAGCCAGGGTCGGGCCGGCTTGTTGACGCGGCCGAACTTGCGCAGGTCGTCGAGGATCGGCGCCAACAGGTCAATCGGCACGATCATGTTGAGATGTTCGTTCTTGCCCTCGCGCGCGCGCTCGAGCTGCAACGAGCCGACGCCGATCAATTCGCCCTTGGGCGAGATCAGTCCGGTGCCGCCCCAATTGGGGTGCGCCGGAAATGTGAAGATCGCCTCGTTGAGCACGTATTCCCAATAGCCGGCGAATTCCTGCTTGGCGGCGATACGGCCGGCGAGCGAGCGCGTGCGTCCGCCGGCGCCGCCGATGACCACGCGTTCGCCGATCTCGACCGCCTTCGCCGAGCCGATCGGCAGCGACGGCAACTCGATCTTGCCCAGCGCCTGCACCAGGCCGAAGCCGGTCTCCTGGTCGAAGCCAAGCGCATGGCCTTCCACCACATGGCCGTCGCCGAGATGCAGCCAGACCGTTGCGGCTTCCGTGATCAGGTAGCCGACGGTGAGCACCAAGCCGTTGTCGATCAAGACGCCGTTGCCGGCGCGTTCGACGCCGAGCGTCTCGGCGGTGAAGGCGTCGGGTGGGATGATCGAATGCAGGCCGACCACCGAAGACAGCGCGCGCTCAAGGTCATAGCCATAGTCTTCCGCGCGGGGCTGCGCGGAAGCCGGCACTTTCCACTCGGTCAACGCGGCCATGCCCGGCTCCTCTTACGTTCTGCTATTTATCATACGCCTCGGGATGGCGGCGAGAAGGTGCTATCCACCATGATCGCATAGAGATGATCAGCCATGACCCCGCTTGCCATCCTCGATCTGTCGCCCATTGCCGAAGGCTCGACCGGCGCGCAAGCGCTGCGCAATTCGCTCGATCTCGCTCGCCTCGCCGATGGTCTCGGCTATGTGCGCTATTGGGTCGCCGAGCACCACAATCTGCCGGCGATCGCGAGTTCCGCCCCCGATATCATGATTGGGCAGATCGCCGCGGTCACCAACCGGCTGCGCGTCGGTTCCGGCGGCGTGATGCTACCCAACCATGCGCCGCTGATGGTGGCCGAGCGCTTCAAGGTGCTGGAAGCGCTCTATCCCGGCCGCATCGACCTGGGCCTGGGCCGCGCGCCCGGCACCGACCCTGCCACCTCCTACGCGCTGCGGCGGCGCCAAGGTATCAGCGAGGAAGACGACTTTCTCGAGCGCTTCAACGAATTGATGCTGCTGGAGACGCGCGCTTTCCCCGCCGGGCATCCGTTCCACAACGTGCGCGCCATGCCGTCCGACGTGGCGCTGCCGCCGATCTATCTGCTCGGCTCGTCCGACTATTCCGCGCAACTGGCCGGGCATATCGGCGCGGCTTTTGCGTTCGCCCATCATTTCGCGACGTTCGATGCCGTCGAGGCGATGCGGCTCTATCGCGACAATTTCAAGCCATCGGTGTCGCACCAAAAGCCCTACGCCATTCTCGCCACGCACGTCGTCTGTGCCGATACCGACGACGCGGCGGAACGTCTCGCCAAGACCGTCGACCTCAATATCGTGCGTCGCGCCAAGGGCGAATATCTGCCGCTTGCCTCGCCCGAAGACGCAGCGGCTTACGACTATTCGCCCGCGGATCGCGCCCGTATCGCGCAAAACCGCACCAAGCTTGCGGTCGGCTCAGCCGCGACCGTGAAGGCGCGGCTCGACCCCTTGATCGCGGCGGCACAAGCCGACGAGTTGATGGTGACGACCATGATCTTCGATCACGAGGCGCGCAAAC
>DASUGZ010000203.1:0-3146 GCA_036273755.1 Pseudolabrys sp. | reverse complement strand
GACGCACCGCGGCAGCACATGGCGCAATTCATCTTCGGCCAACGCTGTCAGACACCGCAGGCCGTGTGCTTCCTCGGCGCGCCGGCGCCCGTCGGCACGCGCTGCTTCTGCCCGACGCCGTTCGGGCCCGCGCCGGGCGTGGTCGTGCAGTAGCGGTGTTGTTGCTTAAGGCTGTTTTCGCGGAGTATCGGCGCTGCCGGACCCGCCGGCCGTTTTCGCCAGAAGGGTCTTGCCGGCCACGATGATCTGCTGGAAGGCCTCTTCGTAGATGAGACCGGATATGATGGCCAAGAACGCGGTCACGAACGGGCTCAAATTTCCCGACTTCGACGAATAATTCGACTCGCCCAAGCCCGCATAGACCGTCCTCGCAAGAATATAGACGATCAGCGCGCACATGATGCCGAGGACGAACGAGTACACGATCTTCGCGCGCGGCGTCTCATGCGTCTTGCCGAACAATTTCGGGTCGTAGGATTCGGCGACGATCCGCAGCATGGCGCCGAGCCCGCCGCAGAGAATGACCAGCAGAATAAAAGTGATGTCGATCGGCGCGATCACCGCGAGACCGGTGAGAGTGGCGCCGAGCAGTTTTTCGTAAAACCGATAGTATGAGATCAGGTCGAAGAACAGCCCATTGCTCAGATCGGCCCGCAGATTTGCGGCATTCTGATTTGGCGTCGGCGGCGTCGGAGCGGCGACCGTGCCGAACTGCGCCGAAGCGTCCGGCGGGTTCGCCTTGGTGTCCACCTTGGCCGCGACCAACGTCACCGGCGCCGCGGCGCCTGTGTTGAAATTGGCGTAACAGCGCATGCGGGCGGCGACGACATATTCGCGCGACATGCTGTCGATGATGCTGCGGCCCTGCTCGTCGCTGGTGCCGCGCAAGCCGACCGCCTGGGCGGAAACGTCAGTGCTGCTTTCGCCGGAAAGAACGAAGTAGCGCTCGATGACGGCGCAGTTGGTTTTGACTCTGGTGAGTTCCTCGCCGTTGGCGCGCGCGAACGCGTCGCGCCGGTCGGCGAGTTTGATCGTCGCGTCGGCGATCGGTTTGATGTCGGACGGCATTTTGTCGGCGGCGAATCCGCCGTACAGCGCGATCACCTTGTAGATATATTGCTGCGACCCCGAGCCGCTTTGCAACGCGCCGGCGATGCCGGAGGCGCAACGCAGGCGCGCTTCGTCCTTGTCGTTGCCGTAGCAAAGCAGCGTGACGAACTGCGACAGATCGCCGAAGAACGAATTGTTGAAGGCTTCGTAGCTGGCGAGAAAATCTTGGGCGCCTTGCACGTAGGCGACCGAGCTGTCCAACTCCTTCTGCATCGCTACGCTTTGCGACAGCGAGATCAGCGAAAAATTCTTGCTTTGGGTTTTCGCTTCGATGATGCGAATCTGGAATTGGATGATGGAAATGAACAGGGCGGCGGCGATGACGAAGGCGACCGCCACGACGGCGAACGCGCTGATCTTGACGACGCGCCATCGCCTTGCCGGCGGCTCTTGCTCGCGCTCGCGAACGGTGGAAGACATCACACAACGCCCCGATCCGGATTATTGTGTACCCCTGGTTGCTTTTAGGCAAGCCGCAACGCCCCGCCCAATATGCCCGAACTCCCCGAAGTCGAAACGGTAAGGCGCGGCCTGGCGCCCGCCATGGAAGGCGCGCGGCTCGACAAGATCGAGGTGCGCGACCGCCGCCTCCGCTGGCCGATCGTCAGGGATTTCGAGAAGCGTCTGACCGGCCAGACCGTGGAAGGTCTTGGCCGGCGGGCGAAATATCTCTTGGCCGATTTGTCGTCCGGCGACGTGCTGGTGATGCATCTCGGCATGTCGGGTTCGTTCCGCGTCGGCGCCGATGCCAAACCCGGCGTCTACTACCACGAGCGGTCGAAGAGCACGGCGCACGACCACGTCGTGTTCCACATGTCGAACGGCGCCACCGTGACCTTCAACGATCCGCGCCGCTTCGGTTCGATGAAGCTCGTCCAGCGCGCCAAACTCGACGCGGAGCCGCTGCTGCGCGGACTCGGGCCGGAACCTTTGGGCAATGCATTCGACGCGACGATGCTGGCCAACGCCTGCGCCGGCAAGAAGACGTCGCTCAAAGCCGCGCTACTCGATCAACGCGTCGTTGCCGGCCTCGGCAACATCTATGTCTGCGAGGCGCTTTACCGGGCGCGGCTATCGCCAAAACGGCAGGCCTCGACGATTGCCGACCGCCAAGGCAAGCCCAATGCGCGCGCGGTGGCGCTGGTCGACGCCATCAAGGCCGTGTTGCAGGACGCCATTGCCGCCGGTGGCTCGTCGCTGCGCGATCATCGCCGCACCGACGGTGCGCTCGGCGATTTCCAGCACAATTTTCAGGTCTATGACCGCGAGGGCAAGCGATGCCCCGGCTGCAAGGGCACAATCAAGCGTATCGTGCAGAACGGCCGCTCGACCTTCTATTGCCCGAGTTGCCAAAAGTGATTTTCCGTCATGCCCGGCCTTGTGCCGGCCATCCACGTCTTGTTTCATGAAAGACGTGGATGGCCGGGACAGGCCCGGCCATGACAGCGGAGATGTTATGCGCCGCCTCGCCATCATTGCGTTCGCGCTGGCCGCCATTGCGACGGCTGCAGCCGCCGCCGACTACCCCGATCACCCGATCCGCTTCATCGTGCCGCAAGCGGCCGGCAGCGCCACCGACAATGTTGCGCGCATCCTCGCCATCGAACTCGGCAAGGAGCTCGGCCAGCCGGTGGTCGTCGACGACCGGCCCGGTGGCGCGCTCACGCTCGGGCTTGATCTCGTCGCGAAGTCGGCGCCGGACGGCTACACCATCGGCATGGGGCCGATCGGCGCGCTCGCGATCACCCGGCACATGGTGGAGAAGCTGCCCTACGACATCGAGCGCGACTTCCAGCCGATCGCGCTGGTGGCGCGGGGGCATCTCTTGCTGGCGGTGTCGCCCATGCTGCCGGTCAAGTCGGTCGGCGACTTGATCGCCTACGCCAAGGCGCATCCCGGCAAGCTGACCAATGCCTCCTCGAGCAACGGTTCGCCCGGCCATGTCGGCGGCGAATTGTTCAAATTCATGACCGGCACGCAGATCGTGCACGTGCCTTACCGCGGCGGAGCCCCGGCCATCCAGGACCTGATCGCCG
>DASUGZ010000202.1:0-5251 GCA_036273755.1 Pseudolabrys sp. | reverse complement strand
GGATTCTCCGAGGGGTAAAGGTGCTTGCGCACGAATTCGAACAGCAGGCGGATGACTTCGTCTTCCATCCGGCACAGCCGCTCGGCGCAGCGCCGGCCATGCCGGTCCTTGAGCAGCAGCTGCTCGGCCTTGACGCGGCCTTCGGCCAGCGCGGCTTTGAGTCGTTGCGCGAGCGCCGAGCGCAATTCGCGCTCGCCACCACGATGGGTCGCGGCGAGGCGGTCGAGCTCGGTAGCGACGGCGCGGACATCGATCAGGTCGCCCGCGCCGCGGGTCGGATGATCGGGCGCGGAGCGGGAAGCGGCCTCGGTGGCAAGGGACATGACGGGACGGGATAGCGGAGGCGATGGCGCAAGTCACCGGCCCGCGAAAAATAAACGCACGCATGCCGGTCTCACGATCTCTAGTAATTTATTCTACCTTCTGCCGCGTATCCGATACAAACATTCGGTTGCCCTATGCTATTGGGGCGTATAAAGAATAATTTATACGCGGTCCGTTTGAGGGTATCGGGCCGCCGGTTCTGGTTTCCAAGGGGAGTGTCATGAATTTATTGAGCCGCCGTTCGCTTCTCGCCTCCGCTTTTGCGGTCGGCGTGCTGCCGACCACAACGCTGTTCGCCGCGGACAAGCCGAAGACGATCAACATCGACTGGGCGACTTACAATCCCGTGTCGATGCTGCTCAAGCAGAAGGGCTGGCTCGAGGAAGAATTCAAAAAGGACGGCATCGGCATCCGCTGGGTGCAGACCCTCGGCTCGAACAAGGCGCTTGAGTTTCTTAACGCCGGCTCGATCGACTTCGGCTCGAGCGCCGGCGCTGCCGCACTCGTGTCCAAGATCAACGGCAACCCGATCAAATCGATCTATGTCTATTCGCAGCCCGAGTGGACGGCGCTGGTCACACGCAAGGACACCAACATCACCAAGATCGCCGATCTCAAGGGCAAGCGCGTTGCGGTGACGCGCGGGACCGATCCGCACATTTTCCTGGTACGCGCGCTGCAAAGCGTCGGGCTGACCGAAAAGGACATCCAGCCGGTGTTGCTGCAGCATCCCGACGGCAAGACGGCGCTGATACGCGGCGACGTTGATGCTTGGGCGGGCCTCGATCCGATGATGGCGCAGGCCGAGGTCGAGGACGGCGCGCGGCTGTTCTACCGCAACAAGGCGGCGAACACCTGGGGCATTCTTTCGACGCGCATCGAGTTCCTGAAGGATCACCCCGATCTGGTGAAACGCGTGATCGCCGTCTACGAGAAGGCCCGCAAATACTCGCTCGCCAACTACGACGAGGAAAAGAAGGCGTTCCAGGCGGTGACGAAGCTTTCGGACAAGATCGCCGACATCCAGCTCAAGGAGCGCACCGATCTGCACTACAACAAGATCGGCCCCGAACAGCGGGATTCGATCTTGCAAGCGGGGCTGGCCTTGCAAAAGGCGGGCGTGCTGCCGGCGAATGTCGACGTCAAGAAGGCGGTCGACGACCTGATCGACGACCAGTACGTGACCGGGAGCTGAACTGCCGCGGGGCATCATGAGTTGAAGGCTTGCCTTCCACGAGCGTCTTGATGTCTCTTGTGCAAATGAGCGTATCTGCCGAAACGGCGCTGGCGCAGCAGAAGCGGCGCAGGAGTTGGCTTTACCGGCTGACCGGTCCCGCGCTTGGGCTGCTGGTCCCGCTGGCGGTCGCCATCGGTTGGGAGTTCATCGTCCGCGAGGGCTGGGCGAGCGGGCGGCTGGTGCCGCCGCCGTCGGTCATCTACGCGACATTTGCCGATCTGTATGCGACCGGCGAATTGCAGCGCCACGTGCTGATCACGACGATGCGCGTGGCGGCCGGCTTCGGCATCGGCGTGGCGGCCGGCACGATCATCGGCGCGCTCTGCGGCTCCTTCGCGCTGTGGCGGCGACTGCTCGATCCGACGATGCAGGCGCTGCGCGCGATCCCCTCGATCGCCTGGGTGCCGATCTTCGTGCTGTGGTTCGGCATCTTCGAAGGCTCGAAGATCACCTTGATCGCGGTCGGTGTGTTCTTTCCCGTCTATCTCGGCGTCATGGGCGCGATTATGTCGGTCGACCGCAAGCTGGTTGAGGTCGGCCGGGCCTTCAGGTTGTCGGATCTCGCGATGGTGCGGCGTATTTTGCTGCCGGCAGTGTTGCCGTCCTATGTGATTGCGCTTCGCTCGGGCCTCGGGCTGGGCTGGATGTTCGTCGTCGCGGCCGAGCTGCTCGGAGCTTCTCAAGGTCTCGGCTATCTGCTGATCGACGGGCAGCAGCTCGGCAAGCCCGCCGAGATCGTCTCGGCCATCGTCGCTTTCGCCATCATCGGCAAGATCACCGATTGGATGATCGTCGTTGCGTCGGCGCCGTTCTTGCGCTGGGAAGATCGCTTCAGCGCGCGCACGGAGGCGGACTGACATGCTGGTGCTCGAAGGCGTCGGCAAGATCTACCGCAACGGCGTTCGTGCGCTCGACGGCGTGAGCTTCTCGGTCGAGCCGGGCGAAATTCTCGCCATCGTCGGCGGCTCGGGCTGCGGCAAGTCGACCTTGCTGCGCGCGATTGCGGGGCTCGACCCGCCGAGTCGGGGCCGTGTGCTGCTCGACGGCGAACAGGTGACAAGGCCGCACGAGCGGATCGGCATCGTGTTCCAGGAACCGCGGCTGCTGCCCTGGCTCAAGGTCGCCGACAATGTCGGCTTCGGGCTGGAGGACCGCCCGCGCGCCGAGCGGCGCGAGCGCGTGACCAAAGCGTTGACGCGCGTCGGCCTGCCCGACAAGGCGGCGGTGTGGCCGCGCGAGTTGTCCGGCGGGCAGGCGCAACGTGTGGCGTTGGCCCGCGCGCTGGTGCCCCGCCCCGAAGTCCTGCTGCTCGACGAACCGTTTTCCGCGCTCGACGCGTTCACGCGCGTCGACCTACAGGATCATCTGCTCGACCTGTGGGCGGACGGCCGCCCGACACTGGTCCTGGTCACGCACGATGTCGACGAGGCGATCGTGCTCGCCGACCGCATCTTGGTCATGCGGCCGCAGCCCGGCCATATCAGCGACGAGATCGCGGCGGACCTGCCGCGTCCGCGGGACCGCCAGTCGGCGGCGTTCGATGCCATCAAACGCCGCGTCCTGACCGCGCTCGATCGCTCGCTCAGCCCCGTCCGGCGCGAGGATACGCAGACGGGCGCCGCACTCTGGTGGTGAAATCCGGACTGTGCTTATTTGCCCGGCGATAAGAACACGTCGGGAGGACATTCGTCATGCGCATGTACCAGGTCTGCGTTTGCGGGGAGCCGCTCCAGTGCAACGAGGCGCCGACGCCGAAGCCGGCAGGCACCGAAGTATTGCTGAAGGTACTCGCTGCCGGCGTCTGCCACAGCGACCTGCATCTGGCCGACGGCTGGTTCGATCTCGGCGGCGGCAAGCGCATGAGCCTCGCCGACCGTGGCATGAAGCTGCCGGTGACGCTCGGCCATGAGAACGTCGGCGAGGTGGTGGCGGCCGGTCCCGATGCCAAAGGCGTCAAAGTCGGACAGCGCATGCTGGTCGATCCGTGGATCGGCTGCGGCAAGTGCGCAGCCTGCGCGCGTAACGAAGACAATCTCTGCATGGCGATGCGCAGCCTCGGTGTGTTCAGTAACGGCGGCTACGCCGACATGATGATGGTGCCGCACCCGCGTTACCTGTTCGACATCGGCGATCTTGCACCGGAGCGCGTCGCGCCGCTCGCCTGCTCGGGCGTGACCACGTTCGGCGCGTTGAAGAAAGTGCCGACGCTCACGCGCGAACCGACGGTCATCATCGGCGCCGGCGGGCTCGGGCTGATGTGCCTCGCGCTGCATCAAAAGATGGGCGGTCATTCGGCGATCGTGGTCGATATCGATCCAGCCAAACGCGACGCCGCCAAAAAGGCCGGCGCCGCGGCGGTCGTCGACGGCAAGGCGTCCGACGCCATCGAACAGATCCAGAAGCTGACCAATGGCGGCGCCTGGGCGGTGATCGACGTGGTCGGCTCGACGCAGTCGGCGACGCTCGGTTACGGCAGCCTGATCAAAGGTGGAAAATATGTCATCGTCGGACTCTACGGCGGCGATTTTACCGTGCCGCTGCCGCCGATCCCCATGCGCGCGCTGACTATTCAGGGCTCTTACGTCGGCAGCGTGCCGGAGATGACCGAGTTGATGGAACTGATCCGCCGCACCGGGCTGCCCGATGTGCCGGTCGCCACGCGGCCGCTCGACGACGTCAACGCCGTGCACGGCGAGTTGCGCGCCGGCAAGGTCGTTGGCCGCGTGGTGCTGACGCCGGCATGACGGCTATGCCGGAATAGCGATGCGGGTGAGGTGTTATTCGGGTCCGGGCCGGTTGGTTCGCGACGGTTTAGCAATGGAGTGATGACATGGATGCTGCCGGGCTGCGCGCGATGCAGGCGCCGATCAAGGATAAGTACAAAGCCGACCCGTCGTCCGCGGTCATCACCTTGAAAGCGAGGGGCACACTCGACGACACCAACATCGCCTGCAAGGTGGAAACCGGCCGCGCCCTCGCCGCCGCCGGCCTGCATCCGGCAACCGGCGGCTCCGGACTCGAATTGTGCTCCGGCGACATGCTGCTGGAGGCTTTGGTCGCCTGCGCCGGCGTGACACTCAAGGCGGTATCGACCGCGCTCGATATTCCGCTCAAATCGGGCAAGGTCTCGGCCGAGGGCGATCTCGATTTCCGCGGCACCCTCGGCGTCGCCAAGGATGCAGCCGTGGGGTTCCGCGAGATCCGTCTGCGTTTCGACGTCGACACCGACGCGCCACAGGACAAACTCGATCAATTGCTCAAGCTTACCGAGCGCTATTGCGTGGTCTATCAGACCATCAAGGCCGGGCCGCCGGTCGAGGTGAAATTGGCGCGCATATAGATGCGTCGTGCCGAGAAAGCGGAGGACGACCGGCGCCCGCTTCGCGTATAACAGCGGCGCAATGTCTGCCGACCTCTATTTCGCGCTCACCCTCATCGTCAAAATGGCCGTTACCGCCGCCTTCCTGCTGCTGGCGACGGTCACCGCCGAACGCGCTGGCCCGCTCATCGGCGGGCTGGTGGCGACGCTGCCGATCAGCGCCGGGCCGGTCTACATTTTTCTCGCGCTCGATCACGACGCACATTTCATCGCGCAGAGCGCGCTCGGCAGCCTGGTGACCAATTCGTTCAACGTCGTTTTCGCGCTGACCTATGCGATGCTGGCGCAGAAGCGCGGGCTCTTGCTCAGCC
>DASUGZ010000201.1:0-4415 GCA_036273755.1 Pseudolabrys sp. | reverse complement strand
TCTCCGGCAGCACCGCTCCGAGCACCATGGCGGTGCGCACCGACTGTAGCGCGTCCTCCGGGCTCGCGATCAAGGCCGGCGGCGGACGGTGGCCGATGCGTTGCAGCGCCGCCAGCACTTCGCCGATCACCGCGCGGCGTCCATCAAGCGATTTGCGAATCGCCGAGTCCTTCTCGTCGAGCGGCTTGAGCCGCGCGTCGGTCGCCGCCACCTGCGCCTCGACATTGCGAATGCGGGTGGCGGTGTCGATCAGATCCTGGTTGAGCTTGCGCCGGTCGGCGCCGATCTGCTCGATCTCGCGCTTGAGCACAGCCTCGGTTTCGATCGACTTCCCCCGCGCGTCGCGCGCCGCCTTGAGGGCTTCGTCGCGTTGCTTGAGCGCGTCGAGCTTTTCCGCTTTGTCGTCTTTGCCGATTTGCGCGATTTGAATCGGCCGCTCTTGCGCCACGACGGTAGCGGCGAGGGCGACCGGCATCCCAAGTGCCAGCGCCGCGACAAGCGCGGAGCGTGGCTCGAATCCCCCGAAGCAAATCATTGCAGCCACGTTACGCCCGCAGGTTGACACGGCAAGGCCAATGTTCCGGCCGGTCTCTTGCAGGTGGATTAAGTCCGATCTACGGCGGTCAGGCCCGATGATAGGGATGCCCGGCGAGGATCGTGGTGGCGCGATAAAGCTGCTCCAGGAGCATAAAGCGCACCATTTGATGCGGCCAAGTCGCCGCCCCGAAGGCGAGCCGCAATTCAGCCTTGGTGCGCAACGTGGGGGCGAGGCCGTCGGCGCCGCCAATCATGAAGACCGCTGCGGGACGGTCGTCGGCGCGCCATTGCGCCAGACGCGCGGCGAGGCTCGCGCTGTTGAGGTTCTCGCCCTGGGCATCGAGCAAGACGACAGCCGCGCGCTCGGGGATGACATTGGCGAGCGCGATCGACTCCTCGAGCATGCGCTTTTGCGCCTCGTCGGCGCGGCTTTCGCGGATTTCAATGATGTCGATATCGCGCCAGCCAAGGCTGCGGCCGGTCTGCGTGGCGCGCTTGGCGTAGCGCTCGGCAAGCTCGGTTTCCGGGCCCTTCTTCAGGCGGCCAACGGCGGCAACGATGATGCGCATCGTGCCCGGAGTGTATCAGTTTGCGCGGCGTGTGCCGCCCTTCCACATCTTTTCCAGGTCGTAGAATTCGCGCACGTCCGGCCGGAAGATGTGGACGATGACGTCGCCGGCGTCGATCAGCACCCAATCGCCCTGGCGCAGGCCCTCAACATGAATCCCGGTCATGCCCGCGGCCTTGAGGTCCTTGACCAGATGCTCGGCCACCGCGCCGACATGGCGCTGCGAGCGGCCGGTGGTCACGACCATGAAATCGCCGATGGAGGATTTGCCAGTGAGGTCGATGGTGACGCTGTCCTCGGCTTTCATGTCTTCCAGCCGCGCGAGAACGATGCGGAGCGTCTCTTTGGCGTTTGGGCGCCGTGAGACGGATTCGGGCGCGACACGCGCTGCCCGAGAGAGTGCAGTTTTGCTCAGAGGTTGTTTTCCTTTGCCTGCGTTGCACCCGCCCCGGCGCGCGCCGGGGCCACGGTCAAGATAGTCACTTCGCGCGCCGCTTTCCACTTTTTGGCCGCGTCTTCGACTTTTTCTTGCCGCTCGGGCGGACGGAAGTTCCGCCATGCTGACGCAAGGCCCGCAGCGCGGTGGACGAGAGCGGCGATTTGAGGCCGTGCAGAAAGGTCCAGGCCGGCGGCTTCCAATACGGCAGGCTGGGTGCGGCATATTCGGGAATGCGGGAGCGGGAGAGGGCTTGGCCAGCCGCGCTTGCCGCGGCGTAAAGGCTTGGGCCGAGGCGGTCGATCACCACGAACGGCACCAGCTGCGCGATGCGACGCCATTTTTGCCAGCGGTGGAAACTCCGCAGATTGTCGGCGCCCATAATCCACACGAAGTGGACGCCCGGACACCGCGCCTTGAGCCATTTTATGGTGTCATACGTATATCGCGTCTTGATGACAGCTTCGAGACCGGTGACGTCGATGCGCGGATGATGGGTGAGCGCGCGGGCGACGCCGATCCGCTGCGCCAGCGGGGCGAGCCCGCTGGTGTTCTTGAGCGGATTGCCGGGGGTGACCAGCCACCAGACGCGGTCAAGCTTCAGCCGCTTGAGCGCAAGCAGGCTGGCGGCAACATGGGCCCGATGCGGCGGATCGAAAGTTCCGCCGAACAGGCCGATCTTCAGGCCGGGCGCGTGCGGCGGAACGACGCGCTCGGAACGGTCGAGACTCTGCGCTGTCACGGGCGTGTCTGACCGCTGCCGTGGATGCGGTATTTGAACGTGGTGAGCTGGTCGACGCCAACGGGTCCGCGCGCGTGCAGGCGCCCGGTAGCGATGCCGATCTCGGCGCCAAAGCCGAATTCGCCGCCGTCGGCGAACTGCGTCGAGGCGTTATGCAGCACGATCGCGGAATCGACCTCGCGCAGGAACTTCTCCGCGGCGGCCTGATCCTCGGTGACGATCGCATCGGTGTGATGCGAGCCGTAGCGCTCGATATGATCGATGGCACCGGAGACACCGTCCACGACCTTGGCCGCAAGGATGGCATCGAGATATTCGGTCGACCAATCTTCTTCGGTCGCCGGCTTGACGCGCTTGTCGGCGGCTTGCGTCGCTTTATCGCCGCGGATTTCGCAGCCGGCACCGAGCAACATCTCGATGAGCGGCCTGAGGAATGTGTCCGCGCCGGCGCGGTCGATCAACAGCGTCTCCGCCGCTCCGCAGACGCCGGTGCGGCGCATTTTGGCGTTGAGCACGATCTTCTTGGCCATATCGAGCGACGCCGCCTTGTCGACATAGACATGGCAGACGCCTTCGAGATGCGCGAACACCGGCACGCGCGCTTCCGCCTGCACGCGCGCCACCAGGCTCTTGCCGCCACGCGGAACGATCACATCGATCGCACCGTCCAGACCGGCCAGCATCAGTCCGACCGCGGTGCGGTCGCGGGTGGGAACAAGCTGGATGGCGGCTTCCGGCAAATCGGCCGCGCGCAAGCCCTGGCCCAGCGCGGCGACGATGGCGCGGCTGGAGCGCAGGCTGTCGGAGCCGCCGCGCAGGATCGCCGCATTGCCCGATTTCAGGCACAACGCGCCGGCGTCGGCCGTGACGTTGGGCCGGCTCTCGTAGACGATGCCGATGACGCCGAGCGGCACGCGCACGCGCTCGATTGTCATGCCGTTTGGTCGGGTCCAGGATTCGGTAACGACGCCAACGGGATCGTGAAGCGCGCGCACCGCCTCGATGGCGGCGGCGATGGCCTCGACGCGGGCCTTGTCCAGCATCAGCCGGTCGAGAAAGGCGACGGCCATGCCGGAGCCGCGGGCCTCGGCGACATCCTCCTCATTGGCCGCAAGAATTCGGCCATTGGCCGACCGCACCGCCTCTGCCATCAGCGTCAAGGCGCGGTCCTTCTGGGCGGCCGGGGCGAGCGCCAGCACGCGGGCGGCGGCACGCGCCTCCCGGCCGATCCCGGCCATCAGCGCGGCAATATCTCCAGTCCCTTCAATGCTTTTCAGCGGCGCGCTCATGGCCAAAGGCCCACAATTTAGGTCGGTCAAGTTCCTAACACGTCGGGGTCGCCGGGGCGAGGTAGCCGCTCCGCATGGGAGATGTGGGGATAGCGTGGAAAAGCGCTGAACCCGTGGACCCGGTCAATTGACCTACACATTGAGAGGGCAGGGTGACGCATCGCAGGAGGATGGGTGTCATGGCATCCAGTTCAAGTCGACTTCCCAGCCGTTTTCCGGTGGGCACCAAGTTCGTGATCGAAGGGCGGAGCGGCGGCGAAGGCCAGCTGCAGGTTTTCAGCCGTTATCTGGAGTTTCCGGATGGCACGTTCTACCCGCTGCCGACGCGGCCGGTGCAGCGCCGGTCCGGCAGCACGCGGCGCTCGGCCAAGCAGCGCCGGCGCGGGCACTGAGCTCGGCCACCGGCCGAGGGTGCCGCAGGACCTCGGTCGGCCATTGGCCGACCATGACTAAGCCCATGTGCGCTTGGGCAAAATTACTAGAAAAAGCCGAAGGGCCGCGCGCTGACGTGGCGCGAGCAACAGAAAACCCCGGCCTCCGGTGGGCCAGGGTTTCCGGGCGATCGGTCAATCGCCTTCCAAATGCACTCGCGTCGTGCCGGGATAACGCAGCGGCGCGGCCCGAGTTCCACGCGCGAAACTCAACCGAACATCTTCTTCTTCTCGATTTTCTCGATGCGGCTGTTCCGCGGAAACCTGCACCGAGGTGCGCGGTCCAATTCTTTCTTCTTTTCGCCGTCCGCCGCAGGGGATGGCCGGGCGGCACGTTAATAATATTGCGTGACCGGCGAGCCGGTCTATTTGACCGTTGGCAGTCGACGGCGCCGGGCGCCAAGCCGCCGCG
>DASUGZ010000200.1:0-28196 GCA_036273755.1 Pseudolabrys sp. | reverse complement strand
GCGTGAAGTGTCGCGGCTGTTCCGCGAGGAGCCCGACAAGATCGAGCAGAACCGCGCCGCGCTGCTGGCGCGGCTTGCCGACCGGGCGCGCCCGGAGGGCAAGATCGTCGTCGGGCTCAACGAGCTCGATGCCGCGGCCAGGCAGGTCGGCAACATGTTCGATTCGGTCAATGGCGGCTTGCGCGGCGCGCCCAAATTTCCGCAAGGCGCGATCCTCGAATTCCTCTGGCGCGCCGGCGCGCGCAGCGGCGATGCGCGCTTCTTTCAAACGGTCGAGCACACGCTCGAGCACATGAGCGAGGGCGGCATCTACGATCATCTCGGCGGCGGTTTCTCGCGCTATTCCGTGGATGAACGTTGGCTGGTGCCGCATTTCGAGAAGATGCTCTACGACAACGCGCAGCTTCTGGAGCTGTTGGCGCTGGCCTGGCAGCGCAGCGGCCGGCCGCTGTTCGCCGAACGCGCGCGCGAAACCGTCGGCTGGCTCAAGCGCGAAATGACCACGGCGGAGGGCGCCTTCGCCGCCTCGCTCGATGCCGATTCGGAGGGCGAAGAAGGCAAGTTCTACGTCTGGTCGCTCAAGGAAATCCGCCAAGCCCTGGGACCGGATGCCGACGATTTTGCCGCGCAATACGACGTCAGCGCCGGCGGCAACTTCGAAGGCCACAATATCCTCAATCGTCTCCATGACTTACCGCGCAGCATGGATTCGCCCCCGGAGCCTGGGGCTGCGCCAGGCCGCAGCAAAACCGATGCAGCACGAATCCCCATGTTGCGCGGTAAGCTACTGGAATTGCGTGAGAAACGCGTCCGGCCCGGTCTCGACGACAAAGTACTGGCGGACTGGAATGGGCTGATGATCGCCGCCCTGATCAATGCCGGGGTCCTGCTGGAGGAACCGGCGTGGCTGGCGCTAGCCCGCCAAGCCTTTGATTTTATTGCAGCAAATATGACGCGCGGCGACCGGCTGGGGCATTCCTGGCGCGCCGGCAAGCTGCTGTTTCCGGGGCTTGCCTCCGACCATGCCGCCATGATCCGCGCGGCGCTGGCGCTCTATGAGGCGACCGGCGAGGGCGCCTATCTCGAGCGCGCGCTCGCCTGGCAGCGCGCTTTCGACACCCATTACGCCGACCACGAAGGCGGCGGCTATTTTTTGTCGGCCGACGACGCCGGCGATCTCTTGCTGCGGCCGCATTCCACCGTCGACGACGCCATCCCCAATCCGAATGCGATCGCCGCACAGAACCTGGTCCGGCTCGCCGTGCTCGCCGGCGACCATGCATTCCGCGCGCAGGCCGACCGGCTGATCGAGAGCATCCTGTCGGCCGCCGAGCGCAACCTGTTCGGCCACGTGGCCTTGCTGAATGCGTTGGACCTGCGCCTGCGCGGCGCCGAGATCGTCGCCACCGGAGCGGACGCCGAACGGTTCGCGCAAGGTGCGCTGCGGGTGCCATTCACCGACCGCATCGTGCTGCGCGCGCGCGCCGCGGCGGAGCTGCCGGCGACGCATCCGGCGCAGGAAAAGTTGAGGGCTGTCTCCGGCAGCGCTGCCTTCGTCTGCGTCGGTGAGCGCTGCTCGCTGCCGGTCACCGAGCCGGAGCAGATCGCCGCGGCCGTGGCGGCGATGCGCAGTCCCAATCCGTCATCCTGACGTGCGATAGCGCCGCGTGACGGAGAGAGGTTTACCGCCGTCGATCGCGCGCTATAATTTTCCCGCGGGCGGCACAGCAACGGATTGTCTCATGCGTCACGGAATTGCGCTCGCCACCCTGTTCGCCCTTTCGCTCACCGCCGCCAATGCCGCCGAATGGTGCGGCTTCATCGACAAAGAAAACGCGCCGGTGCGCTGCGGCTACTCGAGTCTATCGGAGTGCGAGCAGTCGCTCACCGACAAAAAGGACGGCTATTGCATGCCGAACCCGGGGTTTGCCAGTCGCCACGGCAGCAAGATGAAAGTCGCAAGCCGCGCAGGCGAGTGATCGTCCCTCTCCCGCGTGAGGAGAGGGACGCTGACCTTCGCCTAGCCGCGCGGGTTGACGAAGACGTAGCCGCGCAGGTCGCGCACGTGCAGCCGCGACAGGCCGCCGCCGGAATTATAGTCGCGGATCAGCCAGTGCCCGTTGCCGGCCGAAGCTTCGATATACATCACGTGACCGCTGCGCACGGCGGCAAGACCGGCGCGCGGCGCGCCTTCGCGCGGAAACAGCCGCGCCCAGTTGCTCGCGAGATTGAGCCGCGCGTCGGCGAGCCCGAGATACTTGCGCAGGCCGCAGCCGCAGTAGGCGTGCGGGCAACCTGGCGGCCGCGCGCCAATAATGGAGCCTTCGTCGATCGAGGCATAGGCGGCGTAGGCGCGATTGCCGTTGCTGTCGTAAGCCGCCGCCGTTTGCGCCGGTGCAACACCGTTGCAAATCTGCCGCCCGTCATTGTTGAATACACAGCCCCCCGACACGGCCCGCATGCGCGTGGAGTGAACGCCATAGGAGATGTGGTGATGCGTGGAGCGATGGTGGTAGCCGGAGCGATGATAGGCTTGGGCAGGCGATTGAAGGAATCCGATCAGAAGCAGAGCCGTGGAGGCTCCCAAGATAGGCGTCGTGAGCAAACGATTCATGCTGTCCCTCTTTGCTGACATCAAAGCCCCCTGACGACGCCCTCCTTCGGCGCTGACAACTCTCTGCACGGTCTGGAAATGCACGCGTCGGACCTTTCCCCAAAGGTCACCGTCGGCTGGTGTGGACTCGGAACATGGAACCTCCCGGAACTCCCGCCCTTAACGACCAAGCGGCGATACCGTTCCAAAGTCGGGTTCCCGACCTACTAACGTGTTGGTCTAGAATGAAAAATGGCCGACTCAAGGGTCGGCCATTTGTGTGCAGATTGTGTCGATAAGCGGCGTTTTATGTGTTCATCGACTCGAAGAATTCGGCGTTATTTTTGGTGTTGCGCAGCTTGTCGAGCAGGAAGTCGATGGCGTCCATGGTGCCCATCGGATTCAAGATTCGGCGCAGCACGTACATCTTCTTGAGCACCGCCGGATCGGTGAGCAGCTCTTCCTTGCGCGTGCCGGAGCGCGTGATGTCCATGGCCGGGAAGGTGCGCTTGTCGGCGACCTTGCGGTCAAGGATGAGCTCGGAATTGCCGGTGCCCTTGAACTCTTCGAAGATGACTTCGTCCATGCGCGAGCCGGTGTCGATCAGCGCGGTGGCGATGATGGTGAGCGAGCCGCCTTCCTCGATATTGCGCGCGGCGCCGAAGAAGCGCTTCGGCCGCTGCAGCGCGTTGGCGTCGACGCCGCCGGTCAGCACTTTACCGGAAGAGGGGACGACGGTGTTGTAGGCGCGGCCGAGACGGGTGATCGAGTCGAGCAGGATGACCACGTCGCGGCCATGTTCGACCAGGCGCTTGGCCTTTTCGATCACCATTTCGGCGACCTGCACGTGGCGCGAGGCCGGCTCGTCGAAGGTCGAGGAGATCACCTCGCCTTTGACCGAGCGCTGCATGTCGGTGACTTCCTCCGGCCGCTCGTCGATCAAGAGCACGATCAGAAAGACTTCCGGATGATTGGCGGTGATGGCATGCGCGATGTTCTGCAGCAGCACGGTCTTGCCGGTGCGCGGCGGCGACACAATCAGCGCGCGCTGACCTTTGCCGATGGGCGCGACGATATCGATGACGCGGGCTGAGAGGTCCTTCTTGGTCGGATCCTCGTGCTCCATCTTCAACCGCTCGTCGGGATAAAGCGGCGTCAGATTGTCGAAGTTGACCTTGTGCTTGGCTTTCTCGGGGTCTTCGAAATTGAGCGTGTTGACCTTGAGCAGGGCGAAATAGCGCTCGCCTTCTTTCGGGCTGCGGATGTGGCCGTCAACGGTGTCGCCGGTGCGCAGGCCGAAGCGGCGGATCTGGCTCGGCGAGACGTAGATGTCGTCGGGGCCGGACAGGTAATTGGATTCCGGCGAGCGCAGGAAGCCGAAGCCGTCGGAGAGAACCTCGACGACGCCTTCGCCGATGATGTCGATTTCCTGCGTCGCCAGCTGCTTGAGGATGGCGAACATCAGCTCCTGCTTGCGCATGGTGCTGGCGTTTTCGACTTTGTTTTCTTCGGCGAATTGCACCAGCTCGGCCGGTGTTTTGGACTTGAGGTCCTGGAGTTTCATTTCCCGCATGGGGGGTCTTGATCCTTGGGAGAGTGGCTGGCGGAGTCCTGGATAAAAATACGCAGACTCGGCGCCGGTGGGCTGGACTTAAGAGAGATCGCAGGTCTGGGGTAACGAGGGATTTGGGAAATAGTGCCCGGGAACCCGATGCTGCCGCCGGCTTTACTTTTGGGAGCCGGAACGCGACTGCATCCGCCTGCGTTCGGTGGGAAAAGCCAACATAAGCGGGAACGCGGTTTTTCGCAAGGGCGGCGGCGGCGGCGTGTGCGCAGGAACGCCGCGGTCAGAATGGCTTGAGCGTGACCAAAAGCACGATAATAATCATCAGCGCCGTCGGTACCTCATTGAGAATACGATAGAATTTCTGACTGTGCCGGTTCCGGTCAGCGGCGAATTCTTTAACCAAGCGGACGAAATAGCCGTGCACGCCGGACAGCGCCACGACCAGCGCGAGCTTGGCCCAAAGCCACGGCGCGGCGAACCAATGGCCGTCCCAGGCGAGCCAGGCGCCGAAGATCCAGGTGGCGATCATCGCCGGGTTGATGATCGCCTTGAGCAGCCGGCGCTCCATCACCTTGAAGGTCTCGGACTGCTTGGAGCCCGGCTCGACGTCGCAGTGATAGACGAACAGCCGCGGCAGATAGAGCATTCCCGCCATCCAGGCGATGACGGCGATGATGTGGAAGGCTTTGATCCAGAGGTACATGCTGCTTATCCCTCCCCTGCAAGGGGAGGGTGGCCGCCGAAGGCGGCCGGGTGGGGTTTACTCTCCGTCAACGCAGCGTCGATCGTTTGCAAAACGCCATCCAGATTCGAATCGACATCGCTATTCCAAAACCGAAGCACACGAAAACCAGCGCGCACAAACGTCTGATCTCGTTTTTCATCGTTTGCCGCGTGACCTTTCAAATTATGCTGCCCGCCATCGATTTCGACAACGAGGCTGCGCTTCAAACAGACAAAGTCGACAATGAATCCTTTGCGGGGCGCCTGACGGCGGAAATGAAAACCACGTTTCCGCCACGAGCGGAGATGATTCCAAATCTTAACCTCCTGCGGCGTCAGTGTCTTGCGGAGACGCCTTGCGATTTGATTGGCCATACCCCACCCGGCTCGCTTCGCTCGCCACCCTCCCCCTTCGGGGGAGGGATTGTCAGCCCCTGACACGCTTGAGCATCCGCTCGACATGGGCGATCGGCGTATCGGGCAGGATGCCATGGCCGAGGTTGAAGATGAATGGGCCGCGGGAAAACGCGGCGAGCACCGCATCGACCTCGCGGTCGAGCGCAGCACCGCCTTCGCGCAAGATCGCTGGATCGACATTGCCCTGCACCGGCACCCGGCTCTGAATTTGTGTCTGCACAAAGCCGCGGTCGATCTCGGTTTCCAGGCTGACCGCATCGACGCCGGTTTCATCGATGTAGCGGGGAAAATTTTTGCCAATGCCGCGCGGGAAGCCGATGACCTTGACGCCCGGGCGCTTCGCACGAAGCTTCGCCACCAGGCGCTTGGTCGGCTCGACGCACCAGCGCTCCAGATCCGGGCCCGACAGCGAGCCGGCCCAGGTGTCGAACAGCTGCACGACATCAGCGCCGGCTTCGAGCTGGCGCGCCAGATAGTCGACGGAGGCATCGACCAAGCAATCGATCAGGTATTGAAACGCCTCCGGCTCGCGCCCGGCTAATTCTTTTGCCGGCGCCTGATCCGGAGTCCCGCGCCCCGCCACCATATAGGTCGCGACCGTCCAAGGCGCGCCGCAGAAGCCGATCAGCGCCGTTTGCGGCTCAAGCGCCGCTTTCACCCGCCGCACCGTCTCATAGATCGGCGCCAGTCGATCCTGATCGACTTTACGCTGCAACGATTTCAACGCCGCCGCATCCGGCATCGGTTCAAGCCGTGGCCCTTCGCCCTCGACAAACCAGAGCTTGCGCCCCAGCGTCAGCGGGATCACCAGGATGTCCGAAAACAGGATTGCCGCGTCAAAACCAAAACGCCGCACCGGCTGCAGCGTCACCTCGGCCGCGAGTTCCGGATTGAAACAGAGATTGAGAAAGCTGCCGGCCTTCTCCCGTGTTGCACGATATTCCGGCAAATATCGTCCGGCCTGCCGCATCATCCAGACCGGCGGCACTGCCTGCGGCTCGCGATCCAGCACGCGCAGCAGCGGCTTTATCCCCACGGCAGGTGTTTTGCCGGCTTCTTCCATAAAGACTCTTATAAGTTTCTTTGTAGTGGTTGTTGGCGCGTGGATAGGACTCATGCCTACCGGTCAACAGTCTGTCCACCGCATGGCCGTGGCGAATTCAGATTCAGGTACAAATCGGCTTGCGGCGGTCCACAGCAACCGGGTGCCTTTTATCGGCCTTTCCGCGACATATCCCCGGCTATCCCCAGGGCGTCATCCACATTTTAGGATCGTCCGCGCGCAGGCTTCACGGATAACTTCCCGGGGCAGCGGTGTGGATGGAAATCGGCAGAAGCGCCGGCCTGTGCTTGCGCGGCGCGGCAAGGCGTGGCCTTCTCCCGTCCTGTCCACACGCGGCGCGTGATCTATACAGATGCCAAACACCGGCTACTTCCATCTCCATCTGGTTTCGGACGCGACCGGCGAAACGCTGATCACGGTGGCGCGTGCCGCCGCGGCGCAATACGCCAATGTGCAGCCGGTCGAGCACCTCTACCCGATGGTGCGCTCGAAGAAACAGCTCGACCTGGCGCTGGCGGAAATCACCGACTCGCCGGGGTTGGTGCTGTACACGCTGCTCGAGGAAGACCTGATCGAGATCCTGGAGAAAAAGTGCCGCGACCTGGCGCTGCCCTGCATGTCGGTACTGGGGCCGATCTTGAGGCTGTTCCAGTCCTATCTCGGCGCCGAGACCATCCACCGCGTCGGCGCCCAGCATGTGCTCAACGCCGAATATTTCCAGCGTATCGACGCGCTCAACTACACGATGTTCCACGACGACGGCCAGCATGTCGAAGGGCTGCAGGAGGCGGACGTGGTCCTTGTTGGCGTTTCCCGCACGTCGAAGACGCCGACCTCGATCTATCTCGCCAACCGCGGCGTCAAGACCGCCAACGTTCCGCTGGTGCCGGGCGTGCCGCTCGCGCCGGAGGTGGAAAAGCTGACGCGCCCTCTGGTGATCGGGCTCTACGCCAGCCCCGAGCGCATCGTGCAGATCCGCGAAAACCGCCTGTTGGGCCTCAAGGCGCACCGCGACGACGACCGCTACATCGACAAGTCGGCGGTGGCCGAGGAGGTGGCGTTCTCGCGCCGCCTCTGCGCCAAGTACAATTGGCCGTCGATCGACGTCACCCGGCGCTCGATCGAGGAGACCGCCGCCGCGGTGATGAAGCTGTTGACCGAGCGCCGCCGCCAGCCGGCCGGCTGAATGCCTTCGGACGCAAAGCCGGCCTTGCGGTGTTTGTTCATGGGGGCTTGGGGAAACTGTGATGGCGCTTTGGCTTAGTCCGCAGCCTCTGGTGCTGGCGTCGAGAAGCGACGTGCGCGGCAAGATGCTGGCGGCGGTCGGCCTGCGCTTCGAGATCCGCCCGGCGCAGATCGACGAGCGCGCGGTCGAAGCCGAAAGCGGCACGACCGATGCCGCCGCCGTCGCCCGGCTGCTGGCGCGCGCGAAGGCGGCCGCGGTGGCGGCGACGCTGCCCGGACGCCTGGTGCTCGGCGCCGACCAGACGCTGGCGCGCGGCGCGCGACGCTTCAGCAAGCCACCCGATCGCGCCGCCGCCGCCGAGCAGTTGCGCAGCCTTCGCGGGCGCACGCACGAACTTCATTCGGCGCTGGCGCTGGTGCGCGACGGCCAGGTGCTGTTCGACTGCGTCGACAGCGCGCGGCTGACGATGCGTGACATCTCCGACCGGTTTGTCGACGCGTATCTCGACATGGTGGGCGAAGCGGCGCTTTCGAGCGTCGGCGCCTATCAGCTCGAGGGCATCGGCGTGCATCTGTTCGAGAAAGTGGACGGCGATTTTTTCACCATTCTCGGCCTGCCGCTGTTGCCGCTGCTCGCCTTTTTGCGGCAGAACAAGTTTGTCGACGGCTAGGCTTATGTCCCAGGCGCGGCGCAACATGAATGTTGCGACGCCGACCCGGGACCGTTACCAAGTTCAGAATTTGCAGCGGTCCCGGATCTGCGGTGCACCGCTTACGCGCCGCACCGCGTCCGGGACAAGAGAAGCAAATGTTCATCCTCGGCCTGACCGGATCGCTGGCCATGGGCAAATCCGCCACGGCGCAGATGTTTGTCGACGAAGGCGTGCCGCTGCATGACGCCGACGCCGTGGTGCACAAGCTTTACGACGGCGAGGCGAGCGCGGAGATCGAGGCGGCATTCCCCGGCACCACCGCAAACGGCAAGGTTGACCGTGCCAAGCTCGGCCGGCGCGTCCTCGGCGATGCCGAGGCGATCAAACGGCTCGAGCAGATCGTGCACCCCAAGGTCACCGCGGCGTCGGCAAAGTTTCTGGCGGACGCCGAGCATGCCGGCGCGCCGGTTGCGGTGCTCGACGTGCCGCTTTTATACGAGACCGGCGGCGACAGGCGCTGCGACGCGGTGGTCGTCGTCTCGGCGCCGGCGGACGTTCAGCGCCGGCGTGCGCTGGAGCGGCCGGGCATGACCGACGATAAGTTCGCGTCAATTCTCGGCAAGCAGATGCCGGACCAGGAAAAGCGCCGCCGCGCCGATTTCGTGGTGGATACCTCGCAAGGTTTCGACCACGCCCGCGCCCAGGTGCGTGATATTCTCGAGCGCGTGCGTAATATGCCGAAACGGCGCGGGTGAGTCGCCGCCCGAGGACTACATGCGCGAAATCGTGCTCGACACCGAAACCACCGGCCTCGACCCCAACCAGGGTCACCGCCTGGTCGAGCTCGGCTGCATCGAACTGCTCAACCGCATTCCGACCGGCGCGACTTTCCACGTCTACCTCAATCCGGAACGCGACGTGCCGGCCGAGGCCTTTGCCATCCATGGGCTGTCGTCAGAGTTCCTCAAAGGCCACAAGCGCTTTATCGAGATCGTCGACGACTTCCTGACCTTCATCGGTGATGCGCCGCTGGTGATCCACAATGCGAGCTTCGATCACGGCTTTCTCTGCGCCGAACTCAAGCGCGTCGAGCGCGCGCTGATTGCGCGCGAGCGCCTGGTCGACACGCTGTTTTTGGCGCGGCGCAAGCATTCGGTCGGACCCTACAGCCTCGATGCCTTGTGCGCGCGCTACGGCATCGACAATTCGCGGCGTACCAAGCACGGCGCGCTGCTCGATGCCGAAATCCTGGCCGAGGTCTACCTGGAGCTGATCGGCGCCCGCCAAGCGCAGCTCGGGCTTGCCGAAAGCGGCGTGCGGCGCGACGTCATGGGTAACGGCGCCGCGGCCCGGCGAGAACGCCAGGTGCCGCTTGCCCCGCGCATCACCGAAGCCGACCGCGCGGCGCACCGCGACTTCGTTGCGAGCCTAGGCGAGCAAGCGCTGTGGCGGGCCTATCTGTAAGGCCGACCGCTCAAGCCGGAAGCGCCTGAATTTCCTCGGTAAAGGTCCTCACCCGCTCGCGGATTTGCCGTGCCTGACCGGTCAGGCCGCCGGCGGCCTGGTTCAGCTTGTTGGCTGAGCGCGACGCCTGATCGGCGACGTTTTCGATATGAACGATTGCGCCACCGACCTGATCGACGCTGTGCGCCGCGGCATGTGCGTTTGTAGCGATTTCGCGCGCCGCATCTGCTTGCTGCTCGACGGCTTCTGCGATACGCGCGGAAAACTGATCGAGGTCGCGGATGGTCGCGGAAATCGCTTGAATGGCTTCGACCGAGCGGCCGGTGGCGACCTGGATTGCGTCGATCCGTTCGCCGATTTCATCAGTCGCCTTCGCGGTTTGGCCCGCGAGTGCTTTGACTTCCTGCGCGACGATCGCAAAGCCGCGGCCGGCCTCTCCGGCGCGCGCCGCTTCGATCGTCGCATTCAGGGCGAGCAGGTTGGTTTGCGCGGCGATGGTGCTGATCAGACCGGTCACTTTTCCGATCTCGTTGGCGACGGATGCGAGCTCGTCGATGGTCGTGCTGGTCTTTGCCGCTTCGTTGACCGCGTTGGCGGCGAGTTGCGATGAGCGCGCCGCGTTCGAGCCGACATCGCTGATCGTGGTCGCCAGTTTTTCGCCGGCCGCCGCGGCGGATTGCACCTTGCTCGCGGTTTCCTCCGACGCCGACGCGGCGTTGGCCGATTGTGCGTTTGCGTGTGCCGCCGTCTTGCCGAGGCTGTCGGCGTCCACTTGCAGATTCTCGGCAGCCGAGTGCAGCATTTCGGTCGCTTCCGCCATCTCCTGCTTGAACCGGTTCAGCAGGTCGCTCATCCGGTCGGCGCGGGTGATGGTCGCGGCCAACTCCTCCTCCCGTCGCGTGGCGCTCTTCTTGAGCTCGCTGGCCGCCGCTTCCGCCTCGCCGTGCGCTTGCTGCGCGTCTGCAAATGCCGAGCGAATGGCGTGACCGATGCCGATCAGCATCGCCGTCTCGATGACAACGACGACGGCGTGCACGACGACACGCAGGAAATTCGCGCCGCCGGGGTAAACGGCATCGGGGACAAGCTCGTTCAGGCTAAGGTGATGCAGCGCGATCAAAACCGCCGCGGTTGCCAAGACCCTCCACTCGCAAAACCCGGACAGCATCGCCAGTACGGCGAAGTAGTAGAAGTGCATTTCGACCTGCCACGGGTGCCCGTTGAATTCGAAGACGAGCAGCGACGTTTGTCCGACCAATGCGACGACCAGCGCGAATGCAACGACAATAATCGGCCGGCGCAGCACGAGAGCGGCGGCCGGCGCCAGCGCGAGCGCGGCTGCGATGGCGGCGTTCGACGCCACCGGCCGATGCAGGGCCCATGCGATCATCGCCAGAATCGGAATCTGCACGAGTGCAAGAGCGGTGAGCGCCCGCGCGACCGTGTTTTGGAACGATTGGAGATTTGTCATGATTGCCCCTGCGTCGAAAGGCTTGCCGGCAAACATGCCGCAAGCACTTTCGGGTCGACGACAAGCCAGGCTCCGGCGTCGAGCATGCGCTGCGAATAATCTTCGCTATTGGGGATGACGACGGCGATGAACGGGAGTCCGCCGTAGCGCACGAAGCGCCCGCCGCTCTGGACCGCCCGCGAGAAGGTCTGGTCTGCCGCGGTCCATGGCGCGAAAATCACCGCGACGCCGCCCGCCGGATGATCCGGCAGCAGCCCAATGCGTGCCGTTGCGTAGAGTGCGCCCAGCGACAGGCAGACAAGTAAGCCGATGTCGAACATCGTTCGACGAAACGGCGGCATTGGCCAGCGCATTCGGATTCCGGGGCAATCGGGGCACTACCGGGGTAGTGCTTACGGAATGGCCGTTAAGAAACAATTATTGCTGTCAGCGCGGGTGGTGCACGTCCGATACAACCAAAGCGCCATATTTGCCGCAGATTGCATGACGGCGCCTGGCACGCGCACGCCCGACCGAGCCCGTCGCTTCAAGCGGTCGTGCGGTGAGCCGGCAGTTCCGATCGAGTTGCAATTTTACGGCGTGGGCGCGCCGGCTGCCGGCATCTCGCTCATGCGCTGGCGATAGAGGCTGACGAAATCCACCGGATCGAGCAGCAGCGGCGGGAAGCCGCCATTGCGCACCGTGGTGGCGATGATCTCGCGCGCGAACGGGAACAACAGGCGTGGGCATTCGATGAGAACCATCGGGTTCAAGCTTTCCGGCGGCACGTTTTGCAGGCGGAACACGCCGGCAAATTCCAGTTCGAAACGGAACAGCACGTTGTCGTTGAGGTCCGCCTTGCCGTCGAGTTTGAGCGACACTTCGAAATCGCTATTGGCCAGCGGCTTGGCGGCGACATTGATCTGGATGGAAATCTGCGGCTGCGTCCCGCCTGACAGCGACTGCGGCGCGTTTGGGTTCTCGAAGGAGAAGTCCTTGATGTACTGCGCCACCACGCTGATCTGCGGCTGCTGATTGGCGGCCGGCGCCGGGCCTCCGTTGGTCGTCGACATAAGAACTCCTTGCCGCCACTAAAGATTGAAAGCGGCGGTTGGCTAACACAGGGTCACCAGGCGGACAAGGACACGGCAGTTCTAGCGCTCGTCGTCGCGCCGCCGCGGCAAAATTGGATCGGGCACCTGATGCCACTGCTCGGGCTCGAGATCGACGACGCCATCGTCGCGGCGCCGCGCGGTGTTGCCGCCGACGAGTGCGGCAAGCGTCCGCCGTAACGGCGCGATGAGCAGCAAAAGACCGAAAACATCGGTAATAAACCCCGGAATCAGCAACAGAATCCCGGCAAACAGGGTGGCGGTCCCGGCGCTGTCGGCCTGCAAGGCTGAAATACCGCCATCGCCCATGGCGACGCGCACGCGGGCGATGTGGTTGCCGCCGGCATGGCGCAGCACCATGGCGCCGGCGAATGAGCCGGCGCCGATTAGCGCCAGCGCCCACAACAGGCCGAGGGCCTGGGCGACGGCGATGAACGCCACCAGTTCCAAAAACGGCAGCGCCAGCACCACGAACAGCAGGGATTTTGCCACATTCATCGGTGTTTCTATCCTTGGACCGCAATCGAAACGAAATTCCGGAGGCCGCGTTGTTGGGCCGTCGGTGCTTAACTTCCCTGAATACCCGAGGTTGGCGTAGGCGTCCCGATCGTTTAAGCTTTGTTCGCGACCACAAAAGCGCCGAAAACCGGCGCTGGGCCTATGGATTGGCGCGGTCACCGGCATAGATAAGTACGGGCGACCAACCTGTCACGCCGCCGATTCGGACTTGAGGCCCAACCAGCCGGTACGGTTAGCGAAAGCATGCGAGACGTGTTCGACATCTACACCATCATTTTCCTGGCGCTCGCAGTCTTCATCTTCCTGCGGCTGCGCAGCGTGCTCGGCCAGCGCACCGGCCGGGAGCGGCCGCCTTACGATCCTTATGCCGCGCGCGAGCCGGCGCGGCCGGCGCCGGAGAAGGTCGTCGCGCTGCCCAACCGCATGCCGGAAGCCGCCGCCGCAAAGCCTACCGAGCCCGTACCCGCGGGCGAACGCTGGAAAGGCATCGCCGCGGTGGGTACGCCGCTTGCCGGCGGACTCGACGCCATCGTCGGCGCCGATCCGAATTTCGACGCCAAACATTTCCTGACCGGCGCGCGCGCCGCTTACGAGATGATCGTCAGCGCCTTTGCCGAAGGCGACCGCCGCACTCTGAAAAATCTATTGTCGCGCGACGTCTATGACGGCTTCGAAAACGCCATCACCGAACGCGAGAAGCGCGGCGAATCGATGGAGAATCGTTTCGTCTCCGTCGACAATGCCGAGATCACGGCCGCCGAGCTGCGCGGCCGCGCCGCGCAGCTGACGGTGCGCTTCCAGTCGAAGCTCGTCACCGCAACCCGCGACAAGGATGGCAACGTCACCGACGGCAACGCCGAGAAGGTCACCGATGTCAACGACGTCTGGACCTTCGCCCGCGATCTGTCGTCGCGCGATCCGAACTGGAAACTGGTTGCCACCGAAGCCGGGCAATGACCGCATGGCGCCACGACCCACGCGCGCGCAAATCGGCCTGGCCTTCTCTCTGATCGCGGCGGCGTGCGGGCCGGCTTCGGCGGCCGAGCTGAAATTCCGCAACGCCAAGGTCGAGCCGCTCACTTTCGCCAAGCTCGACGGCTGGCAAGCCGACGACCACGCCGTGGCGTACCAAGCCTTTCTGAAAAGCTGCAGCGCGATCGTGCAGGGCTCGCCGGCGGCGCACAAGACGCGGCCGATCTATGCCGGACTGCACAAAGTTTGCGAGCGCGCGACGGCCTTGGGACCGCTCGACCGCGACAAGGCGCGCGCTTTCTTCGAAGCCAATTTCAAGCCGGTGCGCGTCCTGCCGGAAACTCACACCTACGGCTATTACACCGGCGCCGACGGTTTCTACACCGGCTACTACGAAGCCGAAGTCACCGGCTCGCGCGTCAAGACCGAAGACTTCAAAGTCCCGATCTATCGGGTGCCTGGGAAATTGGCCGGCAGGCGGAGCACGGTGTTTTCGCAATTCGATCGCACGGCCATCGAAGGCGGTGCGCTGGCCGGCAAGGGACTGGAAATCTGCTGGATCAAGAATCCGGTCGACGCCTTCTTCGCGCAGATCCAGGGCTCGACCCGCGTCAAGCTCGACGACGGCGAACTGCTGCGCCTCAATTACATCGCCAGCAACGGCAAGCCCTACACGCCGGTCGGCCGCCTCATGATCGATGCGGGCTTGTGCGCGCCCGAAGACATGTCGATGGACAAGATCCGCGAATATATGGAGGCCAATCCGCGCGAAGGCAAAGCGTTGCGCGAGAAGAACCGCTCCTTCGTGTTTTTCTCCGAGACGCGGCTCAGGCCCGACGACGAGCCGGTCGGCGCGCAAGGCATTCCGCTGACGCCGGGGCGTTCGCTCGCGGTCGATCCGCACGTCCACGTCTACGGCGAGCCGATCTGGATCGACGCCAAATTCCCGATCAAGGGTGAACAGCCGACCGACACCTTTCGTCATCTGATGTTTGCGCAGGACACCGGCTCCGCCATCCGCGGCGTGGCGCGCGCCGACATCTATTTCGGTCACGGCGACGACGTGCCGCACATCGCCGGCCGCATCAAGCAGTTCGGCAAATTCGTCATGCTGCTGCCGCAGGGCGTTTCGGCGGCCGGCAGCGAGCCGGCGCCGGTCAAGGGCATCCCGCTGCCGCGACCGCGGCCCAAGGACGTCATCGCCGACATTTCGCCGGCGGCAGCCAAGCCGAAGCCATGAGCGCAGGCGGCCGGCGTCGCGTCCTCAGCGGCGAGGAGCGCGTGCTGTGGGCAGCCATTACCAAGACGATCGAACCGCTCAAGGCGGGCGCACATTTCGATGCAGGCGATGCGGCGATCCCCAACGTTGTTTCGCCGCCGCGTGCAAAGGCAACCGCCGTCGCCCCGCAGCCAGCGCCGGCAAAACCGTCGCCGCCGTCTCTGGCGCCGCCACTTGCGCCGCTTGGCCGCCGCATGAAGCAGCGCGTCGCGCGCGGCAAGGAGGCGATCGACGCGCGTATCGATTTGCATGGACTCACTCAGGCGCAGGCGCATTCGGCGCTGTTGCATTTCCTGCGCAACGCGCAGGCGCGCGACGCCCGGCTGCTCTTGGTGATTACCGGGAAAGGCCGCGGCGCGGAGCCCGGCGTGTTGCGCCGCCAGGTGCCGCAATGGCTTGGTTTGCCGGAATTCCGCTCGCTTGTGGTCGGCTTCGAGGACGCGCATATCGCCCATGGCGGCGCGGGCGCGCTTTATGTGCGGGTGCGGCGAACGCGGCCCGGCTGATCGGCGTTGGTGCGGCGTATGAGGGAGCAGCCCATGTCCAACAAGACGAAATCCCCCGGCAAAACGCAGGAATCCGACAAGAAAGCCCTCGAGCGCGAGCTCGAGGAAGGGCTGGAAGATACCTTTCCGGCGTCGGACCCGGTCGCGGTGACCGAGCCCGGGCCCGGCCGCGACAGGTCCGGCAAAAAGAAATAGCTCCCCCTGCAGGGAGGAACGTCATGCGCGCGGTCGTTTTGGCGATGCTGGCTTGCCTCGTGGGCGCGAGCGCCGTTGCGCAGACGGCGATGAAGCCGACCGCGCCGCAGAAAATGGCGTCGCCTGAAGAAAAGCAAAAGCTGCGAGACTGCCAGAAGCAGGCAGCCGATCAGAACATCGCGATGGACCGGCGGTCGAAGTTCGTCATGGATTGCATGACGAAGAAGTAGCGGGCTACAAAATAAATCGGCTCAAATCCGCGTTCTTGGCGAGATCGCCGATGTGCTGCTGCACGTATGCGGCGTCGATCGTCATGGTCTCGCCGGAGCGGTCGGTGGCGGTGAACGAAATCTCGTCGAGCACGCGCTCCATCACCGTCTGCAGGCGCCGCGCGCCGATGTTCTCGATCGCCGAATTGACGCTGACCGCGATGTCGGCGATGGCATCGATGGCATCCTCGGTGAAATCGAGCGTGACGCCTTCGGTCGCGAGCAACGCCACGTATTGCTTGATCAGCGAGGCTTCGGGCTCGGTCAGAATACGGCGGAAGTCGTCGCGGGTCAGCGCCTTGAGTTCGACGCGGATCGGCAGCCGGCCCTGCAATTCCGGCAGAAGATCCGACGGCTTCGACAGGTGGAACGCGCCGGAGGCGATGAACAGCACGTGGTCGGTCTTCACCGGCCCGTGCTTGGTGTTGACGGTGGTGCCCTCGATCAGCGGCAGGAGGTCGCGCTGCACGCCCTCGCGCGACACGTCGGCGCCCATGCGGCCTTCGCGGCCCGCGATCTTGTCGATCTCGTCGAGGAAGACGATGCCGTTCTGCTCGACCGCCTTGATCGATTCCTGGATCAGTTGCTCGTCGTCGAGCAGCTTGTCGGATTCCTCATTGACCAGGATGTCGTGCGAATCCTGCACGGTCACCTTGCGCGTCTTGGTCTTGCCGCCCATCTTGCCGAAAATGTCGCCAAGATTGATGGCGCCCATCTGCGCGCCGGGCATGCCGGGAATCTCGAACATCGGCATGCCGCCACCGCCGGCCTGCACCTCGATCTCGATTTCCTTGTCATTGAGTTCGCCGGCACGCAGCCTCTTGCGGAAGCTCTCGCGCGTCGAGGGCCCCGAACCGGGGCCGACCAGGGCGTCGAGCACGCGTTCCTCGGCGTTCGATTCGGCTTTGGCCTGCACGTCCTTGCGCTTTCTGTCGCGGGTGAGCGCGATGGAAATCTCAACCAGATCGCGCACGATCTGCTCGACGTCGCGGCCGACATAGCCGACCTCGGTGAACTTGGTGGCTTCGACTTTGAGAAACGGCGCGCCGGCAAGCCGCGCCAGACGGCGCGAAATCTCGGTCTTGCCGACGCCGGTCGGGCCGATCATCAGGATGTTTTTCGGAAGCACTTCCTCGCGCAATTTGTCGTCGAGCTGCAGCCGACGCCAGCGATTGCGCAAGGCGATGGCGACGGCGCGCTTGGCGTCGTTCTGACCGACGATGAAGCGGTCGAGTTCGGAGACGATTTCGCGAGGGGAGAAGTCGGTCATGGGTTTACGCTTGGGGGTTACGCTTTGCTAGCCGCCGGCCTGCCAGGCACGGATGGCGTCGAACGGATGCAGCAGCATGATGACGTTCAGGGTCAGATTGTCGCGGATCACATAGCCCACAATCAGCTCCATGGCGACGGCTGCGCCGATCACCGCCGATATAGGCAGCCGGCGCGCCAGCACAAAGCCCACGATCATGCAGAACGTGTCGGACAGCGAATTTATGACGCTGTCACCGTAATATTGCAGCGAGATCGTGCCGGCGCGATAGCGCTCGATGATGAACGGCGAGTTCTCGACGATCTCCCACGATACTTCGATACCCATGGCGATGGCGAAACGCGCAACGAGCGGCGCGCGCGGCAGCACCAGCCACGTCAGGCCGTAGAAGATGAAGCCGTGGATGATGTGCGAGAACGAATACCAGTCGAAGATGTGCTGCGAATTTTCCGAACTCTGCACCACGCCCCACCACAATTTGACGGTGCCGCAGGTGCAGATCAGCGGGTGGCCCATGGCGATGAGCGCCGCGGCCTGCACGGCAAGCGCGCCGGCGAGGATCAGCGCGTAAGTCCGCACCGGAGAGCGCGCGGCGTCGGTCACGTCTTGAGCTGCTCGATGGTGACGTTGCGGTTGGTGTAGACGCAGATGTCGGCGGCGATGTCGAGGGACTTCTTGACGATCGCTTCGGCGTCGAGCGGACCGTCGAGTAGCGCGCGCGCGGCGGCGAGCGCGTAGTTGCCGCCGGAGCCGATGCCGGCGACGCCGGCTTCCGGCTCCAGCACGTCGCCGGTGCCTGTGAGCACCAGCGACACCTTCGCGTCGGCGACGATCATCATGGCTTCGAGCCGGCGCAGGTAGCGGTCGGTGCGCCAGTCCTTGGCCAATTCGACCGCGGCGCGCAGCAGCTGGCCAGGATATTGCTCGAGCTTGGCCTCCAACCTTTCGAACAGGGTAAACGCGTCGGCGGTGGCGCCGGCGAATCCGCCGATCACGTCGCCTTTACCCAGCTTGCGCACCTTCTTGGCGTTGGCCTTGACGATGGTCTGGCCGATGGAGACCTGGCCGTCGCCGCCGATGACGACGCTGCCGCCTTTGCGGACGGTCAGAATCGTCGTGCCGTGCCAAAGAGAATTTGTCGGACTGTCGTTTCCCATACGCGTTAACCCCTGCAATCCGGGTCATCTAGGCATGCCGCAAAGCGTTTGCAAACGGGCGTGACCGAAGGTGGCAAATCAGCCAAACCCCTGATAAAAGGCGCGCGACAAGGGATATTGCCAAGGGTTCGCCATGCGCAAGGGCGCCGTGAAGCGCAAGACCAAGGAAACCGACGTCGAGGTCGAAGTCGATCTCGATGGCGCCGGGCGTTCGTCGATTGCGACCGGCATCGGCTTCCTCGACCACATGCTCGACTTGCTGGCGCGGCACTCGCGCATCGACATCACGGTCAAGGCCAAAGGCGATACGCATATCGACGATCACCACACCGCCGAGGACACCGGCATCGCCCTCGGCCAAGCGGTCAAGCAAGCGCTCGGCGACATGAAGGGCATCACCCGCTATGCCGATGTCCATGTGCCGATGGACGAGGCGCTCACCCGCGTCGCGCTCGACATATCCGGCCGCCCGTTCCTGGTGTTCAAGGCCGAGTTCGTGCGCGACAAGGTCGGCACCTTCGACACCGAATTGGTGCAGGAGTGGTTCCAAGCCTTCGCCATGAATGCCGGCATCACGCTGCACGCCGAGACTTTATATGGCAGCAACGATCACCATATTGCCGAGTCCTGCTTCAAGGGCCTGGCGCGGGCGCTGCGCGCCGCCATCGCGATCGATCCGCGCGCCAAGGACGAGGTGCCGTCCACCAAGGGCTCGCTGGGCGGGTGATCCTTCTTGATACCTCCCCCTGCAAGGGGGAGGTCGCGCGCTCTTGCGCGCGGGTGGGGGTGAGTTGAGATTGACCCCACCCGACTCCGCGCTTCGCGCGGAGCCACCCTCCCCTTTCAGGGGAGGGATAAAAAGCTAGGACGTTGCGTAACAGGAACTGCAATGCCCACCTACACCGTGTACGCACCCCCGCCGCGCAAGGGCGAAACCGCGAGCGCTCCCGAGCGCTTTGCGTTCGTGCGCGACGGCTTCCATGTCTGGGCGCTTCTGCTGACGCCGCTCTGGCTGCTGCGCTACCGGCTGTGGCTGGCCTTTGCGGTCTACGCGGTCTTCAGCGTTGCGCTCGCCATCGTGCTGCGCCGGATCGGCGCCGGCGGTGCGGTGCAGTTCATCTCCGGCGTCATCGTCTCGCTGCTGATCGCTCTCGAAGCGGCGAGCCTGCGCCGCCGTAAGCTCGCCCGGAAGCGCTGGACGACGCTCGGCTTTGTCGTCGGCGAGGATGTCGAGGCGGCGGAGCACCGCTTCTTCGCCGAGTGGAGCAAGAAAGCCGGCGCGCGCGCGGCCGAAGCGCCGCCGCCGGCGACACCCGCCGCGCCGCCGATGCCGCGCGAGACGCCCGCCATCATCGGCCTCTTCCCCGAAGCGGGGACGCCGCGATGAGCGTCGCCATTGTCGACTACGGCTCGGGCAATCTGCACTCGGCGGCCAAGGCGTTCGAGCGCGCCGCGCGCGAGAGCGGGCACGATCAGCCGATCCGCGTCAGCAGCAAGCCGGACGAGGTCGCGTGCGCGGATCGCGTTGTGCTGCCCGGCGTTGGCGCCTTCGCCGACTGCCGGCGCGGGCTCGATGCCATTCCCGGCATGATCGATGCTTTGAACGAAAGCGTCGTGAAGCGCGGCAGACCATTCTTCGGCATTTGTGTCGGCATGCAGCTGATGGCCGAGCGCGGCCGCGAGTATCAGGTGACGCCGGGACTCGGCTGGATCGCCGGCGAGGTCGACCGCATTACGCCGAGCGATCCGAATTTGAAGATCCCGCACATGGGCTGGAACACGCTCGCTATGCGCAAAGCCCACCCGTTGCTCGAAGACATCCCACTCGGGCCAGATGGCTTGCACGCCTATTTCGTGCACTCCTTCGAACTCAGGCCGACGCGAGCCGGCGATCTTGTGGCGCAGGCCGACTACGGCGGCCCGCTGACGGCTGTCGTCGGCCGCGACAACATGATCGGCACGCAGTTTCACCCGGAGAAGAGTCAGCGGCTCGGCCTGAAGCTGATCGCGAATTTTTTGCAGTGGACGCCATGATTCTGTTTCCCGCCATTGACCTGAAGGAAGGCCAGGCCGTGCGGCTGCAGCAAGGCGACATGGCGCGCGCCACCGTGTTCCATAGCGATCCGGCGGCGCAGGCACATCTGTTCGAACAACAGGGCTTCAAACATTTGCACGTGGTCGACCTCGACGGCGCTTTTGCCGGCAAGCCGATGAACGCCGCGGCGGTCGAGCGCATTCTCGACACGGTCGGGCTGTGCGTGCAGCTCGGCGGCGGCATCCGCGACACGGCGACGGTCGAAGGCTGGCTCGACAAGGGCATCGACCGCGTCATCATCGGCACCGCGGCGGTGCGCGATCCACCTTTCGTCAAACAGGTGGCGCGCGACTATCCGGGCAAGATCGCGGTCGGGCTCGACGCCCGCGACGGCAAAGTGGCGGTTGAGGGCTGGGCCGAGACGTCGGAATTGTCGGCGCTGGAGATCGCGCGCCGCTTCGAGGATGCCGGCGTCGCCGCTATCATCTACACCGACGTGGCGCGCGACGGCATGTTGCAGGGCTTGAATCTCGACGCCACCATCGCGCTGGCCGACGCCATCTCGATTCCGGTGATCGCCTCCGGCGGGCTCGCTTCGATCGACGACATCAAGGCGCTCTTGGAGCCCCGCGCGAAAAAGCTGCAAGGCGCCATTGCCGGCCGCGCGCTCTATGATGGCCGGCTTGACGCGGCGGAAGCGCTCAAGCTGATCCGCGACGCCAAGGCGGCGGCTTAAAGCCATGTTCAAAGTCCGCGTCATTCCCTGCCTCGACGTCAAAGACGGCCGCGTGGTCAAGGGCGTCAATTTCGTCAATCTGCGCGACGCCGGCGATCCGGTGGAGGCGGCCATCGCCTATGACGCGGCCGGCGCCGACGAACTGTGCTTCCTCGACATCACAGCGAGCCACGAAAACCGCGACACCATCTACGACGTGGTGAGGCGCACGGCGGAAGCCTGCTTCATGCCGCTCACCGTCGGCGGCGGCGTGCGCACGGTCGACGATATCCGCAAGCTGTTGAACTGCGGGGCCGACAAGGTGTCGATCAACACCGCGGCGGTCGAGCGCCGCGCCTTCGTCAAGGAGGCCGCGGAGAAATTCGGCGACCAGTGCATCGTCGTTGCCATCGACGCCAAAATCGTGTCGAACCCAGGCGAGACGCCGCGCTGGGAGATTTTCACCGTCGGCGGCCGCAAGCCGACCGGCATCGACGCGGTCGCCTATGCCAAGGAAGTCGTCGCGCTCGGCGCCGGCGAGATCCTGCTCACCTCGATGGACCGAGACGGCACGCGGCGTGGCTTCGACATCCCCCTGACCCGCGCCATCGCCGATGCGGTCTCCGTGCCGGTCATCGCCTCCGGCGGCGTCGGCAATCTCGATCATCTGGTCGAGGGCATCCGCGACGGCCATGCCACCGCGGTGCTGGCCGCTTCGATCTTCCATTTCGGCGAGCACAGCGTGCGCGAGGCCAAGGCCTATATGGCCAAAGCCGGTCTGCCGATGCGGCTCGATCCGTGATAGAGAACCGCCCATGAGCAAGTTCACGTTGGCCGATCTGGAAAAACGGGTGAACGAGCGCGCCGCGGCGGGCGCGGGCGAATCCTATACCCGGACCCTGCTCGACAAAGGCGTCGCCCATTGCGCCAAAAAACTCGGCGAAGAGGCCTTCGAGACCGCCATGGCTGCCGTGCAGGAGGACAAGCCGCGCGTCGTCGCCGAGGCCGCCGATCTGCTCTATCATTTGCTGGTGGTGCTGAAGGCGCGCGGGGTGACGCTCGCCGAAGTCGAGGCCGAGTTGGACAAGCGCACGGCGCAATCCGGCCATCAGGAAAAGGCCGCGCGCAAGTAGCGGGCGGACGTTTTCATGGAACAGCGCACCGAAGAAACGCTTTCGCCCTACCGCACCTTTTCGCGCGCGGAATGGGCGGCGTTGCGCGACGACACGCCGATGACGCTGACCTCGGAAGAGGTCACGCGCCTGCGCTCGCTGCACGACCGGCTCGACATCAAGGAGGTCGAGGAGATCTACCTGCCGCTGTCGCGGCTGTTGTCGATGTATGTGGCGGCGACGCAGCGGCTGTTCCGCGCGCAGGAACGCTTCCTCGGCACCGAAGACATCAAGATGCCGTTCATCATCGGCGTCGCCGGCTCGGTGGCGGCCGGCAAGTCGACCACCGCGCGCGTGCTGCAGGCGCTGCTGGCGCGCTGGACGAACGTGCCCAAGGTCGACCTCATCACCACCGACGGCTTTCTCTTTCCGAACGCCATCCTCGAGCGCGAGGGCCTGATGGAGAAGAAGGGCTTTCCGGAAAGCTACGACCTGCCGGCGCTGCTGCGCTTTCTTACCGACGTGAAGGCTGGACGCCGGCCGGCGCGGGCGCCGGTCTATTCGCATCTGATCTACGACGTGACGCCGAACCAGTGGGTGGAAGTCGACCGGCCGGATATTCTGATCGTCGAGGGTCTGAATGTGCTGCAGACCGGCCGCCTGCCGAAAGACGGCAAGGCGATCCCGTTCGTCTCTGACTTCTTCGACTTCTCCGTCTATATCGACGCCAGCGAGGACGTGCTCAAGGCCTGGTACGTCGATCGCTTTCTCACGCTCCGCTCGACCGCGTTCCGCGATCCGAAATCATATTTCCATCGCTATTCGAATTTATCCGACGCGGAAGCGACCGAAACCGCGGTGTCGATCTGGACGCGGATCAATCTGGTCAATCTGCACGAGAACATCATCCCGACGCGGCAGCGCTCCGACCTCATCCTGAAGAAGGGCGAGAGCCACCAGGTCGAGCAGGTATCGCTGCGGCGGCTGTGAGGGGGACCTACGCCGCGCTACGCGCGATGGCGAAGTGCTCGATGTAGCGCTGCTTGATGGCCGTGACCGGCAGGATGATCAGCACGTCGGTGGTGCCGAACTCGTGGTCGACAACCGCGCCGTCGCCGATATAGGCGCCGAGCCGGAGATAGCCTTTGACCAGCGGCGGCAGAATCTGCAGCGCCTGCCTCGGATCGATGGCTTCCTTGGAGATGCGATTCATCTCGACGTGACGTTCGGGCCGCGCGCGCGCGCGCCATTGTTCCGGCGCCCGCGCATAATGGTGCATGAACGACAGCGGCATGGCCAGTTGCTTCGGATCGGTGCCGTCGAGGCTGGCGCAGCCAAACATCACGTCGGTGCGATTTTGCCGGATGTAGCCGGAGATGCCGTGCCACAACAGCTCCATGGTGCGCTTGTTGCGGTAGGGCGGCAGCACGCAGGAGCGGCCGAGCTCGAGGAATTGCAGGTTGGGGTGCCGCGCGATGAGCGCGCCGATGTCGAATTCGCCGGAGGTGTAGAAGCCGCCGTATTCCTCGGCGACCGGCTGGCGCAGCAGCCGGTAAGTGCCGACGACTGCCGGGCGGTTGGCGTTGTGCCTGTCGCGCGTCTCGTGATCGAGCACCAGGAGGTGGTCGCAGATCGCATCATAGGCGTCGACGTCGCGGCGGGCGAACAGCCGGCCCGGATTGGCGATGGCCGCGCCCTCTTGATAGAAAACCCGAAACCGCAATTTCTGTGCTTGCCGCACTTCGGCGGCCGTCTGCGCCAAGCGCACCTCCAGCGCGCCGATCCGGCCGAGGCTTTGCGACGGGCGATGCGCCCGCGCCGCCCAGGCCTGCAGGCCGCCATAGGCTTGCAGCGCCGAGATCAGGCCAGGAACGGCCGGCGCAGACGGCGCCGGGCGAAACCGTTCGAACAGGGTCCGCGGCGGGGCGAGGGTATCGCGGCGTGCCATGGGGTTTTGGCTCCTTTTCGGGGCAAAAAAGGCGCGATTGAACGGAATCTCGTCGAAAACGAATCGGTACCGAGATGCCGTTACCCCCCGTACAACATGGGCGCGACACGGATTTATGACAACACAGAACTATGACAAGGGTGGAAAAGTTCAGGCGGCAAGGCGGGCCGCAGCCGCCGCGAGCGCCTCGATCAGCCGTTCGCGGTCGAGCGGCTTGACCAGAAGCGCATCCATGCCGGCGGCAAGACACGCGGCGCGATCGTCGGCCTGGGCGTTGGCGGTGAGCGCGACGATGCGCGTCGGCCGTTCGCTGCCCGCTTCGGCGGCGCGGATACGGCGCGCCGCTTCGAGCCCATCCATGCCGGGCATCTGCACATCCATCAGCACCAGGTCGTAAGGCGCGCCGGCCGCGCGGGCGGCGGCCCACATGTCGACAGCCGTTTCGCCGTTGCCGGCGACCGCCGGACGGTGGCCGAGTTTGTTGAGCAACGTCCGCGCCAGCAGCGCGTTGATCTCGTTGTCCTCGGCGATCAGGATCGACAGGCCTTTGCCCGGCGCGGTGGCGGGAGTGTCGGAGATTTCCACCGGCATGTCTTCGAAGGCCGCTTGCGAAGTGAGACGGGCGGCGAGCGAGGCCTTGCGCACCGGCTTGATGAGATAGCCGGTAAAGCCGCGCGCTTTCAGCGCGGGAAGGTCGTGCCGTTCGGCCGGGCGGATCAGCACGATGCAGCGCGGCGGCGGATTTGTCACTGGCTCACCGGCGGCGAACGGATAGTCGACCAGCAGGGCGTCCCATTTTCGCGTCGCCAGGAGTGCACGCGCGGTTTGTTCGTCCGCAGCGACGGCGGTTTGCGCGCCCCAGCTTGCGAGCCGCTGCGCCAGCGTCGAGGCCACCGCGTCGGGCGCTGCTGCAATCAACACCGCTTTGCCGGCAAGATCGGGGGCGGTGAATTCGCGCGCGCCTTCCACCGGCGGCAACGCCACGCTGAAGCTGAAGGTCGAGCCTTTGTCCGGCTCACTGTCGAGCGCGATGCGGCCGCCCATGTGCTCGACGATGCGCTTTGAAATGGCGAGACCCAGACCGGTGCCGCCGAACTTGCGCGTGGAAGAGCCGTCGGCCTGCTCGAAGTCGCGGAAGATGCGCGCTTGGTCGTCTTTCGTCAGGCCGATTCCGGTGTCCCGCACGGCAAAGCGGACGGCGCTGCCGTCCGGCTCGACCGTCAGCGTGACGCCGCCGTGTTCGGTGAACTTGATGGCATTGCCGGCGAGATTGAGCAGCACCTGGCGCAGTCGTGCCGCATCGCCCACAAATCGCTCCGCCAGCCGCTCGTCGACGACGCATGCGATCTCGATGTTTTTCGCCTGGGCGCGCGGCGCCAGCAGCTCGACCGTCTCTTCGACGAGCGGCGCCAGCGCGAAGGGCGCGACCTCCAATTCAAGCTTGCCGGCCGCGATCTTGGAAAAATCCAGGATCTCCTCGATCAGCGACAGCAGCGTTTCGCCCGAGGCCTTCGCCGCCTTGGCGTAAGTCAGCTGCTCGGGCGTGAGCGGGGTGTCGAGCAGGAGATCGGCCATGCCAAGAATGCCGTTGAGCGGCGTGCGGATCTCGTGGCTGACGGTGGCGAGAAAACGCGATTTGGCGCGGTTGGCGCTTTCCGCGTCGTCACGGGCCTTGGCCAGCGCGCTGACCTCGATGTCATGCAGCGCCCAATGGTCGTCTGACAATTCCTCAATGCGCGTTTCCAGCGTGCGCACCGTTTCTTTGTGGTTGCGTTGCCGCATCAGCATGAAGGCGATGACGGCGCAGGCCGCCGCGAACAGCGCGGCGACGCCGGTGCCGTAGGCGTAAGGATTGTAGTTCGACTCTTGCAGCCTGATGCCGGTGAGGAAGCCGAGCCAGCCGGAGACGACCGCCATGGTGGCGACCACCGAACGGCCGAACAACACCAGCGCCGCCTTGTTGCGGGCGTGCCGGCGCGCTCGTTGCGCAACTGTGTTGTGCGACCCCGATCCCATCGTCTGACGTCCGGATGCCCGCAGAATGACGGGATATTTGGCGCCTTTAACGTTGCCACTTTACTCCCGGCCGCGGGCCCGCCGCGGACGTGGTGAAAGGAGCGTTAAGCGGCGGGGGCAGGATCAGTCGCGGGCGGCCAATTCGCGGCTGGAACCGGCGGTTCTGCGGTCGCTGCGCCAGATTGCGGCGAATACCGCGGCGGCGTCCTGCTGCGAGAAGGCGGCCGAATGCACGTAGATTTTGTGAGGCGCGGGCGCGCGCGACAATGCGACCGTGAGATCCGCATGATCCTCACCCGGAGCGAGACGGATCGTCCGCATGGCGGTCGCGCCGGCGCAGGCGGAACCGGCGTCGCCGTCATCGACCAGCACGAAATCGGCGGCGGCGGCATCGTCGATCAATTGCAGCCGCAAGTCGGGCGCGGCAGACGTATTGTCGATGCGCACGGTCAGGTCGGCGTCGGCGTTCGAGATGCGATAGCCGGTGGCGCCGGCGAAGAAGCACGGCGCTTTGCTCGATGCGCTCGATGTGAAGAACGATGCGGCGGCGGTGGCGGCGGGGATCGCGGCGGCGACAACCAGCAGCGCGGCGAGGTGCGAGCGCGTCATGAGGCCCTCCTGGGCGGCGCGGACGAAAAACGCCCACGCGTCACCAAGGTTAACGGCCTATGCTTACTGGTTTGTTAACCGGCGCCGAAACGCGTCGCTGCTACGCCGCCCGGCGCACTTCGTCGGCAAGCGCGCGGTAGGACAAAGCTTCGGCAAAATGCACGCGGCCAACCTTTTCGGCGCCGTCGAGATCGGCCAGCGTGCGTGCGACCCGCAGCACGCGGTGATAGCCGCGCGCCGACAGTCGCATTGAATCGGCGGCGTCGCGCAGCAGGGTGAGGCCGGTGCCGTCGGCGCGCGCGACTTCCTCCAGCACCTGCCCTTGCGCCTGCGCGTTGGTGCGCACGTCCGCGAGCCCAAGTGCGGCGTAGCGCGCGAACTGGATGTCCCGGGCCCGCGCGACGCGCGCGGCGACTTCACGCGAACCCTCCGACGGCGGCGGCAGGATCAGATCGGCGGCGGTCACCGCCGGCACCTCGATGTGCAGGTCGATGCGGTCGAGCAGCGGGCCGGAAAGCCGGTTTTGGTACTCGGCGACGCAACGCGCGTTGGGCCCGCGCCGGCAGGCAAAGCCCGGATCGTTGGCGCGGCCGCAGCGGCATGGATTCATCGCCGCGACCAGCATGAAATTCGCCGGATAGGTGATGCGGTGGTTGACGCGGGCGATGGCGACGTCGCCGGTCTCCAAAGGCTGACGCAAAGAGTCCAGCACCTGCGCGGAGAATTCCGGCAGTTCGTCGAGGAACAAGACGCCGTTATGCGCCAGCGAAATTTCTCCGGGCCGCGCGCGCAAGCCGCCGCCGACCAAAGCCGGCATCGAGGCAGAGTGATGCGGCGAGCGGAACGGCCGCCGGTTGGTGAGCGCGCCGCCTTCGATCTCGCCGGCGACCGACGCGATCATCGAGACTTCGAGCAACTCGGCCGGCAACAGCGGCGGCAGGATCGAGGGCAGCCGCGCCGCGAGCATCGACTTGCCGGCGCCGGGCGGACCGATCATCAGCAGATTGTGCCCACCCGCGGCGGCGACCTCGAGCGCGCGCTTGGCGCTTTCCTGGCCCTTGATGTCGGCGAGATCGAGCGGCACGCCGTCGACCTCGCGGATCTTCGGCTGCGGCCGGTTGAGCACCTGCGTGCCCTTGAAGTGATTGGTCAGCTGAATGAGCGACTGCGCGGCCACGATCTCGATCTCGGGCGAGGCCCAGGCCGCTTCCGGGCCGCAGGCGTAAGGGCAGATGAGACCGTGGCCGCGCCCGTTGGCGCCGATTGCCGCCGGCAAGACGCCGGCGACTGCGGCGATGCCGCCGTCGAGGCCGAGCTCGCCGAGCACGGTGAAGCCGGACAATGCATCGTGCGGAATGGCGCCGATC
>DASUGZ010000199.1:0-3122 GCA_036273755.1 Pseudolabrys sp. | reverse complement strand
GCCGAAAACGCTCGAAGCCTATGAGCGCGACGCCCGCCAGTTTCTTGTTTTTCTCGGCCATCACCTCGGTGGCGCGCCCTCGCTCAAGCAGCTGGCCAAGCTGACGCCGTCGGATGTGCGCGCCTTCATGGCGGCGCGGCGCGGCGAAGGCCTCTCCAGCCGCTCGCTGATGCGGGTTTTGGCAGGCGCGCGTTCCTTCGCGCGGTTCCTCGAGCGTAACGGCAAGGGCAAGGTCGGTGCCTTGTCCGCCGTGCGCGCGCCCAAAGTGGCCAAAACCCTGCCGAAACCGCTGAGTATCGCCAGTGCCAAACGCATTGCCGATACCGAATTGCGCGCCAGCGAGCACAGCGAACCGTGGATCGTCGCCCGCGATGCCGCCGTGTTGGCGCTGCTGTACGGTTCGGGCCTGCGCATTTCCGAAGCGCTGTCGCTCAAACGCAAGGATATCGGTACAGGCGACGTCATCGCCGTGGTTGGTAAGGGCAACAAAGCCCGTATGACGCCGGTTTTGTCACAGGTCACCAAGCTGATTGCCGACTACGTCGCCCTCTGCCCATTCGACCTGCCCGACGAAGGGCCGTTGTTCGTCGGAGCCCGCCGCGGGCCGCTGTCGCCCCGCGTCGTGCAACTGGCTATGGCGCACGTGCGCGGCGCGCTCGGCCTCCCCGACACGGCAACTCCGCATGCGCTTCGTCATTCCTTTGCCACGCATCTGTTGGCGCGTGGTGGCGACCTGCGCGCGATCCAGGAACTGCTCGGCCACGCCTCTCTGTCGACCACGCAAATCTACACCGCGGTCGATTCCGAACGTTTATTGGAAGTCTACGCCAGCGCCCATCCGCGCGCCTAAAGTCCCTCTTGCGCGGGGGCCGTATTTCATAGCAACGTCGCGCCATCCATTGGGGGCAGCGATGAGCGCACACGAAAACCTGGAACATGCCGAGCACGCCGAGCATGCCTCGCATGGCAACAAAAAAATTGCACTGCTGATCTCGGTGCTGGCGCTTTTCCTGGCGTTCTCCGAAACGCTGGGCAAGAGTTCGCAGACCGCCGCCATCACCTACAACGTGACGACCAACGACCTGTGGGCTTTCTACCAGGCCAAGCACATCCGCGCGACGATCCTGCGCACCGCGGCAGAACAAATGCAGCTCGTGGCCGATCGCGCGACCGAGCCCGATGCCAAAACGCGCGCGCAGAAAGTGATCGACGGCTGGAAGAAGAACGCCGACCGCTATGACGACGACCCGGAAGGCAAAGAAGGGCGCAAGCAGCTCGCCGAGCGCGCCAAGGAATCCGAGGAAAAGCGCGAACTGGCGCTGTCGCGGTATCACAACTACGAATTCGCCTCGGCGGCTTTCCAGATCGGCATCGTGCTCGCCTCGGCGCAGGTGATCACCGGCATGGCCGTGTTGGGCTGGCTATCCGGCCTGCTCGGCGTGGTCGGTCTGGGCTTGATCAGTATCGGCCTGTGGGCGCCTCACCTCGTGCATATGCTGGTTCACTAGGCCGGGTGGCTGCGGTAGGCGCGGCGGCGCAGCTTCATCAGCCGACGCAAAAATTTTCCGGCGCGCTGCGGCTTTAACAACCACATCAGTCGTCGCGCGCGTGCGCGCACCGGTTCGGTGATTTCGTGCGACCAGTCGCGCGCCCACATGAACCAGTCGAACATGCGGGCAAACCAGGCGATCTGCAGCAGCTTGTCACGCGTCGCGTCGAACACGAACGCCGTGACGCCGAGCCCAAGCAGCTTGGCCGCGATCAGCACCAAACCGGCGGCAAGCCATTGCCCCTCGGCCAGAAAAAAGACTTCGAGGAACTTGAGCGGCAACAGCACGATGAAGGGAATGATGAAGACGCCAAGCGCCGCCCAGGGCGGCAGGTCTTCGATCAAGCGCTTGAGCCAGACTTTGACCCGGCCCCAGGGAATGAAATTGACGGCGCGCGCGACGATGGGCTGGAGATGGTCCCATAGCCACGCTTCCAACAGAAACAAAAGCGCGAGAACGACCCAGACCGGGCGGAGCCAACGGCGCATGGGGCAAACTTAGGATGTCGTGGAGCCGTAATTAAGGCAGGCCCCGCTCAGGACCTCACTCGTCCGCCATCGACATTGAGCGTCTGTCCGGTAATGAAGGCTGCATCGTCGCTGGTCAAAAACGACGCCGCGCCGACCAGATCTTCCGGCACCTCGACCCGCTTGATTGCTTGCATTTGCGCGACTGCGGCGAATTCGTCATCCATGGTCTTGAACGCCGGGCGCGGCGCGCGCACCAATGTGCCCGGCGAGCGCGTCAATCCGGGCGCGATGGCGTTCACGGTGATGCCGTCGCCGGCGAGGTCCGATGCCAACGCGCGGGTGAAGCCGACAATGCCGCCTTTGCTGGCAACGTAATGGGCAAAGCCGGTGACCACCGAACCGAGCGTCGACGACGCCATGTTGACGACGCGGCCCCATTTGCGTTGCCGCATGCCAGGGACGAAAGCGGCGGTAACCAGGAATGTGCCATCGAGATTAATCGACAGCACTTTTCGCCAATCGGCGAAGGTCATTTCGGGAAAATCCTTCTGCGGGAAGATGCCGGCGCAATTGATCACAATGTCGACGTGGCTGAATTTGGCGTTGACCGCTTTGGCCATGGCGGCGACCGACTGCTCCGACGACACGTCGCATTTGATCGCAATGGCTTGCCGTCCCGCGGCTTCCACCAGCTTCACCGTCTCGCCTCCGTCGCCGAGGTCGACAACGACGATGTTGACGCCGTCTTCGGCAAGACGTTTGGCAAATGCCTGCCCGATGCCATTCGCCGCGCCAGTGATGACGGCGACTTTGTCCTTGTGACCTTTGGCCATTTTCACTCCCCGAAATTGGTCTTTCGGGGAAAGTATCACATATGAATCGCGCGCTTGGCGACAGCCATGGCCGCTTCCTTGACCGCTTCGGAAAGTGTCGGATGCGCGTGGCAGGTGCGGGCGATATCCTCCGCCGAGGCGCCGAACTCCATGGCGATGACGGCCTCGGCGATCATGTTGCCGGCATCGGCGCAGACCATGTGCACGCCGAGGACACGGTCGGTCTTGGCGTCGGCGAGAACTTTGATGAAGCCCTCAGTGGTCTGGTT
>DASUGZ010000198.1:0-43308 GCA_036273755.1 Pseudolabrys sp. | reverse complement strand
CTCGCGTTCATTCATGCCGTTCCCGCGAGCTGGGAAACCACCGACGAGGAAAAGCAGCAGATCGACCAGGCCACCGCCGCCAAGGCGCAGGCCGCGACCTTGCTCGATGTCGGAACGCAGGCCAGCGAGATCGCGAAGAACATGGGCCAAGCAACGCAGATGTCCAATGCAGCTTAGGGACGAGATCCGCGACACACAGTTCCAAGCGCGTAGCGTCCGCCAGCAGCTGCGCCAGCGCATCGAAATGTTGCTGGGCCGGTTCAACCTCGCGCGGGAAGTGTTCTGCGACAAGGACGGCAAGCCGACGCCGCCGGCGGTCACATGGCTGCGCCAGCTGGCAGCGCGCAACTTCGTCGATCAATCGACCTTCCACGAGGATCCGCGCGAGCATGCGCGGCGCGAGGGCCGCCGCGAAGTCGCGCTCGATATCATACTATCGCTGGATTTAGATAGTGAACAAGTGAGACGCCTTCGGGCACAGCTCCACGAACGGGAGGATAGTGATGAGTGAATCAGCGGGCGCGGCGGTGGTGACAGGCGGCGATCAGGGCGACCAGGGCGCGGGCGATCAGCAGCAGCAGCAACAGCAGCAACAGCAGGTTAATTGGCGCGATGCGCTGCCCGAGGATCTTCGCGGCAACGAGCAGCTGTCGCGCTACGCCGACCTCGAGGCGTTCGCTCGAGGCCACCTCGAGACCAAGCATCAGCTCTCGAGCCGCGCGTTGATTCCGGCGGCCGACGCCGGCGCCGACGTGTGGGGCCAGTTCTATACCCAGCTGGGCCGCCCTGCCGAGGCCGCGGGCTATGACTTCAAGGTTCCCGACGGCGAAAAGTCCGACCTTGCCGACGCGTTCCGCCCGATCGCATTCGAGGAAGGGCTTACCGCCAAACAGGCGACGCGCATCGCCGACTTCTGGAACAGTCAGAACGAAGCGGGCCGCGCGGCCGACAAGGCGACGCTCGAGGCATTCAAGGCCGAGAAGGGCGCCGACTATCCGCGCATTGAACAGGCGGCGATCGCCGCGTTCAAGCAAATGGGGCTCGAGCCCGATTTCCCCGAGGCGCTGTCACGGCTGACGACATCGGGCGCGCTGATCAAGGGCTTTGCCAAGATGGCCGAGCTGATCGGCGAGCATGGCCGCAAGGATCCGGACGATCCGCAGGACAATCTGACCGGCGTGCCCGACAGCCAGGCCGAAGCCAAGCTCGACGAGCTCAAAGCCGACAAGGATTTCGTCGACAAACTCATGAAAAAAGACCCGAGCGCGCGGGCGCAGCATGCCCGCTTGCTCGAGCAAGCGAAGCGCTATGCCGCCCGTCAGCTGGGCGGTTGACAATTATGCGATTCGTTTAATATTTTGCGGGCGGGTTTCCCGGGGGCTGCCGCCTCCGGGAAGCCTGCCCCAAGGGGGGCCGACCCTGCGCCGTGCGACCCGCGGACACGCTCCGGTCCCCCTTCCCGGTATCCCCGGCCTAGCCGGCCCCGGTGCTTGCGGGAAAGCCGCACGGCCCACACGAGCCGCGATCGTCAGAGTGGCCCCGGTGGCGAACTCGCCACCCGCATCCCCGCTCGAAAGCAACCCCATGTTTTCGAGAAAGGATCCAGGCCATGAGCGGGAATCCAGCGGCACTCGAAGCCGCACGAACCATCGAATATCGCGACGCCGTCACCTTCCAGCTCGCCGCCATGCCCGGCAAGCTGCGCCCACTGGTCGCCGACACCGGCAGCGGATCGGGCACGAAGCTGGTCAAGATCGAGAATCGCTTCGACGAACTCGACGTCCAGGAGAAGACCCAGCGCAACCAGAAGACCACCAACACCAATCCGGACCTCGAGACGCGGTGGATCGCCAAGCCGCCGATGCAGTTCGTGGCCCCGATCATCGACCGCGACGACACGGTGCAGACGCCGATCGGCGTCGACTCGGCGCTGGCAACACAGACCTCCAAGGCATGCCGGCGCGCGCAGGATATCCGCTGGCTGCAGGGCTTCTACGGCAACGCGCTGGTCGGCGGCGACGAAGCGGCGCTTACGTCGGTGCCGTTCAAGGCCGCGAACATCATGGCGGTCGATACCGGCGAGGCGGCGCCGGCGGGCATCACCAAGAACAAGCTGATCGCGATGGGCGAGCTGATGCGCGTGCGCCTCAACGATCCCGAAGCCGAAACCGCGATCGGCCTGGTGACGGCGAAGCAGATCAGCAACCTCCTCAAGATCAACGAGCTGGTCAACCGCGACTATACGCGCGCGGACCTTGAGGGCTCGCTGATGAGCGGCAAGCCGACGCCGTTCATGGGCTTCACCTGGTTGTGGTGCGAATATTCGAACGGCACCAAGCGCGGTTATGGCCCCGCCGCGGCGCTCAGCGTCGACAGCAACGGCTATCGCCGCGTGCCGTTCTTCTACGCGAGCGGCATGCACTGGGAGAGCTGGGAGGAGTTTTTCGGGCGCGTCACCGAAATGCCCGACATCCATTACAACACCCAGATCTACGGTTCGACCACCGGGGGCGCCTGCCGCAACAACGAGGACAAGTGCTTCCAGATGCTCTGTCTGGAAGTCTGATCCTGTTCGTCACCCCCACCACGCGCCGGCGCGACGCTGCGCCGGCGCCGAAAGGAGAAGATCATGGCAACCGGATATTCGGCCGAAATGACCGGCGTGCTGGACGGCACGCTCAATCCGCCCAAGCTGGCAGACGGCCGCGTCGTCGGCGGTCGCATGCACATCTATCAGGCGACGTTCGACCTATCGAAAGCCAATGTCGCCAAGAACATCGGCGACGTGAACATTTGCTTCCCGATTCCCGCCGACTGCAAGCCGGTCCTCGGGTGGCTCGAGTCGACCGTCAGCATGGGCGCGGCGGCGACGATCGCCGTCGGCAATGCGACCACGCCCGGCAAGTATCGCGCCCCGGCGGTGCACACGGCACCCGACGCGCCGGCGTTCTTCATGCTCAGCGCGGCCGCGCAGCTCGCGCCGCTCAGCGATCCTGAGACGGTGCAGATCACGATCGCGGCGGCGGCGCTTCCCGGCGCCGGCATCCTGCAGGTCTTCATGATCGTCGCGAAGATCTAACCGAGCTCCCGCACGCCGTTCCCTCCTGTTCAGCGTGCGGGCCGCGGCGGCGGGTGGGGCGAAAACCGCGCCGTCGCCGCGGAACTTTTCCAGGGAACCGCCATGCCGTCAGGCCGCACCCCTACCGACGTTGCCAACAAGGCGCTTGGCCTGCTGGGCGAAGGCCGCACCATTCTCACGCTCGACGATCCGACGCCGCGCGCGCGGCTGCTGCGCCGCCAGTATCCGACGGCACGCGACGAAGCGCTTGCCGCATATGATTGGAACGAAGCCACCAAGATCGTGCAGTTGAGCGCTACGCCCGACATCGAAACCGGCAGCTACGCCGCCGCCTTCCTCACCCCCGGCGATTATCTGCGCTGGATCCCATGGGACCGCGAGGACGATAACGCCTATGTCGGCGAGATCGTCGGCCGCTACCTGCTGGCGAACCCGGGTTGCCCGTCGGTCGATAGCGACGGCTTCCCCGAGACCGATTCGGTGCTGTTCCGCTATGTCTTCCGCCTCGAGCAAGTCGCGCTGTGGTCGACAGGGCTCGAGGCGGCGGTTGCCGCCAAGCTCGCCTTTTACTGCGCTCGAGCGATCACGGGCCGCAGCTCCGACCAGCAGGCCATGTCCAACTTGTTCGAGAGTGAGATAGTGAACGCGAAACACCAGGACGCGCGCGCCAACAACAAGCAGGCGAAGTTCGCGACCCGGGCGCGTTACCATAGCAACTGGCTTGCGGTGCGGCGCGGCCGCCGGTTGCGCTGATGGCGATCGCACCGGCCTCCACGGTTCTGACCAGCTTCAACGGCGGCGAAGCCAGCCCCCGCATGGCGGGCCGCATCGACCTTCGCCGTTACTTCACGTCGCTGAAACGCATGACGGGATTTCTGCCCTTGAGCCAGGGTCCGACGCAGGCGGCGCCGGGGACGATCTTCGTCGAAAACGCGCTGGCACCGTGCCGGCTGATCCCATTCGAGCCGTACGTCACCCAAGGCTATGTGCTCGAGCTCAGCGAATTTCACATGCGGTTCTATACCAACGACGGGCGCATGATGAACACCGCGGGCGACTTCCCGCTGCAGATCGCCACGCCGTGGACCTACGACCAGGCCCGGACGCTCGACTATCACGGCTCGATCGACGTCATGTACTTCGCCGGCGGCGGCATCCCGCCGCAGGAATTGCGTCGGCTGACGCCTTCGACGTTCGACCTTATCGCGCTGGCGCTGGACCGCGGCCCGATCGGGCAGAGCAACAGCGATGAGACGTTGACGCTGCGGGCGAGCGCGGCGACCGGCAACGTCACCATCACGGCATCGGCGGCGGTATTCGCGGCGACCGACATAGGCCGGCTGATCGAGATCGAGGCGGCCGACTATTCCGACATCACCAGCTGGGAGCCCGGCATCATCGTCGCCAACGGCGACATCATCACCTGGGACGGCAAGGTCTATCAGTGCGTCATGTCCTATGGTCCGCGCGGCACCGGCTCGAATCCACCGGTGCACGATTCGGGGATCGAATGGGATGGCGGTGACAAGCGGCTAGCATCGACGCCCGATGACGATCCGTACGGCGTGCCATGGCAGTTCCTCTATACGCGCTTCGGCCTCGCGAAAATCACATCGTTCACTAGTGCGACAGTGGTGCAGGCCGACGTAATCGACCATCTCGCGACGAGCCTTATCACGAAAGCAAGCTGGCGCTGGGCGCTGGGCGCATTCAGCAACACCACGGGTTGGCCCGACGCCGTCGTCATCTGGGATGAAAGTCTCGTACTATTCCACTCGCTCACTAGTACGGGATACGTGAGCGTCAAAGGCGACCTGCTCAACTATCAGCGGCGCGACTCGAGCGGCGATTTCCAGCAGGATCTAGCCGGACAGTTCACGCTGCCGAACCGCGACCAGGTCCGCTGGATGGCCGCCGATCGCGTGCTGCTGCTGGGCGCGACGCGCGGCGAATATGCGGTCGAACGCATCATCGTGAATACCGATCAGCCGAGCCCGCCACAGTTCAAGGTGACGCTGCAGCAGTCGAACGGAAGCGCGCAGATCAAGCCGGTGCAGGCCGAGGGCGCCATGCTGTTCGTGCAGCGCGCGGGCCGCAAGGTGCTCGAGCTGGCCTATGCCTTCCAGTCCGATCGCTACAAGGCGCCCGACGCCACGCGCTTCGCCGATCATATTGGCGCGCCCGGGTTCGTCGACATGGCATGGCAGCAGGAACCCGAGCGCTTCCTGTGGGTGGTGCGTAAGGACGGCACGCTCGCTTCGCTCACCTACATGCCCGACGAAGAGGTCATAGGCTGGGCGACGCGCCAGTTGGGCGGGGGATGGCTCGCGACCAGCATCTGCCGGATCACCGATCCGACCGGCGAGCGCGATCAGATATGGCTATCGGCGCAGCGCTACGAGTCGACCGTCGTGCTGCGCATGGCGAAAATCTGGGAGCTCGGCGACGACCAGGCCGAGCAATGGTTCGTCGATTTGGGGCTCAGCTATTCGGGGCCGCCGATCACGCATTTCCCCGGCGCCGGTCATCTCGAGGGGGAAGAGATCTACGCGCTTGCCGACGGCGTCCCCATTGGCCCGATCCATGTCGATAGCTCCGGCGCATTCGATTTGCCGGTCGCAGCGAGCCGCGTGATCGCCGGCCTCATGTTCCCGGCGCGGATCGTCACCTTGAAGCTCGAGGCGGGCAACAAGGAAGGGACCGCGCAGGGTAAGCGCTCGCGGATCGCGGACCTGCGGCTGCGTGTCACCGAAACGCAGGGCATCCGCGTGTCGGTGCTCGATCCCGAGGCTCCGGAAAACGCGTTCGATGAACCCGATTCATGGCTCACCATCGAAACGCGCGTGCCCACCGACCCGATGAATCAGGCGGTCCCGCTCTACACCGGCGACTTGGACTGCGACACCGTCGGCGCATACGATGACGGGATGACGATCGCGATCGAACGCGAGCTGCCGACGAACTGTACGCTGCTGGCGATGATCCCGGCGCCCGAGGTCAACGACGAATGATCGCGATCGCGCCCTATGTTCCCGGCGACGAAGCCGCGCTCAAGATCCAGGCCGCGCAGCTGCAGCAGCCAAGTCACCCGATCGCGATCCTCTCCGAGCGCGGCTATGCGTGGACGGCGCGCAGCGCGGGGCAAGTGCTGGGCATTGGCGGCTTCGTCGTGAATCACGTCGATTATGTCACGGCCTGGGCGAGCTTCGCCGACGGCAAGGGCACGGCCATGATCCCAATCGCGCGGGCGATGGCGCGCGAGATCGCCGCGGCGGCGAACCATTATGCGCGCGTCGACCTGATCGTTGTTGCGGATTTCCAACCGGGCCATTTCCTCGCGCTCGCCCTGGGCATGACGCCCGAGGCGACGTTGCGGCATGCCGGCGAGAACGGCGAGGACATGGTGCTTTGGACCAAGATCGGACCGCATCGCGATAGTGCGATAGAGGGAGAGTGAAATGGTGCAAGGGCCGCTCTCCTATGGACTGCAGGCCGGGTTGCAGATCGGGCAAGGCCTGATCGAGAACCAGGGCTATCGCGAGCAGGCCGCGCGCTACGAAGAAAACGCCCGTCAATCCTTGCTCGCCGGAGCCCTGCAGGAAACGCAGATCCGCCATCAGGAACGCGCGGTCTCGGGGCAGGCGATCGTCGCGCAGGCCGAAAACGGCGTGGCGATCGGCAGCGGCAGCGCGCTCGATTTGCTGGCACAAAACGCGGTCAATCGCGAAGTCGCGGTGCTCAACACCCGCTATAGCGCGGACGCCCAAGCCTATGGTTATCGCACCAAGGCGGCCGACGCGCGCAGCGCGGGTCAGCGCGCGATCATCGGAAGCGTTATCAGCGCCGGCACGCAGGTCCTCACCGGCATGCGCCAGGACGCGCGGCAAGCGCAGATCGCGCAGGCACAGCGCGATTATCCTGGTGGCCTGCAGCTGCCCGGCGTGGCGGGGACCAGTTCGGGCGGCGTGTACGGCAGCACTGCCCCGACCACGCTGGATCTTCCGTACTGATGGCACAGGCCCCGATCTTTTCCGCCGGCAATGCACCCGACACGGTCCGCGTGCCCGAGCTGGATAGCGCGGCCGCGGGCTTCGGCCTCGCACGCGACATCGGCAACGTCGCCGGCGCGGTCGCGGCCGATCGCCAGGCCCAACAATCGACGTCGCTCGAGCTCGAGAAGATCCAGCGCGAAGGCCTCGAGCTGCGCGAGACATCGTCCGCCAACGCGCAGCTGGCGCAGCTGCAGAACGACACCGACGTCTATGCAGCGCAACAGAAGCTCGAGACCGGCGGCGCCGGCGGCGCGGGCTATGCCGACGCCGTCGGCAAATATTGGGATGACGGCGTCGCCAAGATCATGGGAAACATCACTAGTCCACTAGTGAGGGCTCGCATGATCCCACAAGTGGCAAGCGGATCGCGCGTCAAGGCCGAGGCGCAGGTATGGCAGGCACAAGCCGGCGTCGAACGCGCGACGTCCGACGCGCAGACCGCCGGTAACATCTTCATCAATCGCGCGGGCCGCGAAGCGTTGGGCGGGGCAGGGCTCGAGGCGCTGGACACGGCCGACCAGCAGGGCGCGCGCATGTACGATTCGATGCCGATCAGCGACGATTTGAAAACCAAGCTGCTGCGCGAATATGCGACGTCGAACCGGATCACGTTCAACCAATCGACCGCGCTGCGCGATCCGCAAGCGGCGCTCGAGCAGCTGGACGATCCGCGTTTCCAGATCGTGCCGCCCAAGGCGATCGACGCGCTCCGCGACAACGCGATCGCGCAGCAGCGCCGGCTAGACGCCGAGGCCAAGGCGCAGCAGTCGGCGCTCAAGACCCAGCAGGGACAGGCGCTCGAGGCGCAACAGGCGATGCTCGAAACCGGCGCCGGCATGCCGAAGGATTGGGCGCTCTTGTCGCAGGGCTATGCGGCGATCGGCGAGCAGGCAAAGGCAGTCCGCGCCGAGGCCAAGGGCCAGGAGATGGCGGCGACGCTGGGCTATCGTGCCGAAACGCTGCCGCAGCTCGACCAGCAGATCACCACCCTGCAGGGCAAGAAGGCCGCCGGCGGCCTGTCGATGGACGAAGCGACGACGCTCAATGGCTTGACCACGCTGCGCACCGACCAGGCCAAGCGGTTGAGCAAGCCCGGCGGCGCGCTCGAGCAGATGATGTTCGCCACCGGCAAGACGCTCGCGCCGCTCAATCTCGGCGACCCGCAGGCGATGGCGCAGCGCGCGGCCGACGCGCGGACCGCGGCGACCACCTACCACCAGATCCGCGTCGAACCCTTGACCGACGCCGACCTGCCAGCGCTCAAACAGATGTACGATCAGGGGCCGAACGGGCAGCAACACGCGCTCGACGCGATCGCGCAGTTCGGAGATCCGGCGGCGATCGCCGGCGCCGCGCGCCAGGTCAGCAATGCCCCCGAGGGCGGCCCATTCCGCGTCGCCGCCGCGTATATGCTGCAGCCGGGCGGGCGCGAGGTTGCGCGCGATATCCTTGGCGGGGCCGAAGCGCTCAAGGCCAACCCCAAGGTTTATTCGAAGTCGCAGGCCGAAGCGGCGTTCAAGCCCTATGCGCTGCAGGCGCTGCAGCTCGCGCCGCCGGATATGAAGGCCGACACGCTCGAGGCAGCGCGCTCGCTCTACGCAACGCGCGTCACCCGGCTAGGGCACGGGGATTATGACGGCAGCTATTGGCAGGGCGCGGTCGATGCGGCGCTCGGCAGCTATCGCCAGAACGGTATCAAATACGGCGGCACCGCCAAGATGAACAATCAGCTCGTGGTGATTCCGCAAGGCTGGACCGGCGACGGGTTGTTCAAGCGGCTGAAGAACGCGACGCCGGCGGAGTGGAACACGGCGAGCGGCGGCCGCAAGCCGGTGTGGCCCGACGGCTCCGACGTTACGGCCCCGCAGCTGGGCGCGCTCACGCCGGTTTGGGTCGGCGGGACCAACTATGCGCTGCGCACCTATGCGGGCAGGCTGCTGCAGGCAAAAGACGGCGAGCACTATGTGTTCGACGCGGCCAAGATCCAATGGCCCTAGCGCCGCAGCCAGGCCCGCAGCAGCCGCCACCGCAGCCGCCGCCAAGTGCCGATCGCTCGAGCTTCTATCTGTGGGACCTGTCCGGCGCGCCGCGTGCGAACGGGCCCGACGACATGCCGCGGTCGGGATTCGGCGAGGCGGTCAAATCGACGTTCATGCTGAACACCGAGGACTATGCCGGCGCGTCGCGGCGGCTGCAGTCGGCCGAGTACATGCCGCTGGTGACGGCGCTGACCGAGGTCAACGGCAAGCACTCGAGCGATTATTTCGATCCGCAATCGGGGATGACGTTCACGAACGACGTGTGGAACGACGTCGCCGAGCTGCGCCGGCGCAACCCGGGCGCGCTGTCCGGCTTCCCCGCGAGCCAGGCCGAGTTCGAAGCGCAGCAGGCCGACAAGCTCAAGACCGAGAACACGCGCGACCAGATGATTGCCGCGCGGGGCCCGTGGGGCAGCAATTTCACGGGCGGGATCCTCTCGAGTCTCACCGACCCGGTGAACATGGCGACGGCGCCGATCGGCGGGCTCGAGGGCGGCATCGCGCGCCGCATCATCGGCGCCGGCCTTGTCAACGCCGTGACGTCGTTGATCCAGCAGCCGATCGTCGCGACCGAGCGCGCAGCGCGCGGCGAGCAGCTGACGTTGGGCGAGGCGGCCGAGAACGTCGGCAGTGCCTTCGCCGGCGGCGCGCTGTTCCATGCCGGCATCACCGAGCCCGCCGGCGCGCTGATCACGCGGCTGCTGGGCTCCGGACGTATGACCGAGGCCGAGCAGGCGGCGGTCCATGTGCTCAGCCGCGAAGGCGAGGTGAACGCGACGTCGCCCTTTGCACCAGGTGCAGGCACCGAGGCGCATGCGCAAAAGCTGCAGAGCGTCATGAACGGCATGGCAACCGGCGTTGCCCCGTCGCCGGCACAGAATCCGGCGATGGCCCCGCGCGAATTGCTCAAGGCGATGATCCGCCACGCCGAGAACCCTACCGGCGACGTCAACGCGCGCAATCCGCGATCGAGCGCCACCGGGCCCGACCAGATGACCGACCCGACATGGATCGGGCTTTGGAAACAGCGCTATGGCCGCGGCAAGAGCGAGGCCGATATTCTCGCGCAGCGCGCCGATCCGCAGGTTCGCGACCAGCTGATGAACGACTTGCTCGCCAAGAATTCGGGCGCGCTCGCCAGGGCCGGTTATCCGCAGACCGCGGGCAACATGTACCTGATGCACTTCGCCGGCGAGGGCGGGGGGCTCAAGATCCTCCGCGCCGACCCGAACACGCCGATCGAGCAGCTGCTAGGCGCGCGTGCGGTCGAGGCCAATCCGTTCCTCAAAGGCCGCACCGCCGGCGACGTCGTTCAGTGGGCGCACGCCCGCATGGGCACGGCGAGCTCGCCGGCGATCGGCGCCGCCGGAGAGTCCGACAATGCGGGATGGCTACAAACCCAAGCGGACATGGAAACGCTTCAGGCCGACCGAATGGCGGAGACGGCACGGGCTCGCGTGGACGCGGCGACGGAAGCCGACCCGACGGTAACGCCGTGGACCGCGATCGACCCGCGCGAGGAACCGCGCAGCTACCAGATCCTTGACGCCAGCGCGCCCGACGTGGCGGGACGGCCGAGCGTCGAAGATCTCGCCGACCAGGCCGCCAAGCAGAAGAAGCCCTATATTCCGCCCGATCGCACGCGGCCGAGCGATGTGCTCGAATTCCTGTCCGATCATGGCGGCCTGTGGGACGAGGGCCACGCCCTGTCGAAAGGCGGCTTGAGCAAGATCACCGGGCAGCGCAGATCGGGGATGGATTGGCATTTGGTCCGCATGCCCGGGGCCGGCTCGCTGGTCCGCCGCGGCGGCAAGAGCATCGAGGACGCCGGCGAGCTGATGTGGGAGGCCGGATATTTCCGCGAGCGCCCGACCGAGGCCGAGGCGATCGACCTGATCGATCGCGCCGCCCAGGGCGAGAAGATCTATCCGCTCCACCAGCAAGCCGAAATGAACGACATCGCGCGGGCGAAGGCCGAGTCGATCGACTATCAGCAATATGCGAACGCGCTCAGCGATCACCTCGGCCTGCCAAAGGATGATCCGCTATTCGACGACGTCATGTGGCGCACCGCCGAGCACGGCAAAGATATGCCGTTCGAACAGGCTGCCAATTTCGCGCTCGAGGATGCTATCATGGCCGACGCCGAACGGCGCGGCGCGCGTTACGCACAGGAAACCGGAGACGCGATTGATGAGTGGGTCCCAGGATTCGACGACGAAGCGCCTTACCCCGTCGGGCGCGGTGCTCTCCCCCCAGGATTCGAGGACGCGCCGGCTGCAGCGGGCGCGCGAAATCCTGAAGAAGTCGGCGGAGGACTCCCGCTTGCATCCGGAGGACCAAGCGAGGGGGACGCAATTGGTCAAATTTCTGGACCGGCTAGCGAGGCGCTGAAGGGCTTCGACGATCCGGCCACGGGCCCGGCGGCCGAAGCGCAGATCCAGAGCCTTGACCATGACATCGGCATGATAGCCGCGACGCCTGAGGGGAGGGCGCAGATCTACGACTATGGCGACGAAGAACGCGGGCTCGCGCCGCGCACCGTGGGCGACGTCATCAAGGCGCTCGACCGCGAAGATGCGGCGATCGCCGCGGCCGAGGCGTGCATGAAACCGCCGGCGGCGCCGCAATGAGGAACCCCGGGAAAGTGCGGACCGAAAAACCCTATAGGATCGGGGAGAATCCCGATGGCGTGCCACTGGCACCTATGACGGATTCAGCCATGGCGACAAACATCAATGATTCTTGCGGCTTGCGACTCGAACGTGAGGACTTGTCAATCAGGGCCACCCGGGGGCTCAACGCGCTCGAGCATCTTATCGTCACCAGCAGCGACCTCGAGGCGCTGCAATCCGAGGAACTGGCGGCGCTGATGGGGATCGTATTCGACGACGTCCGCAGGGCGCTCGCGATGCGTGCGGCGTGGGCGCCCCCCGAGACCAGCGAACCCGGCAACGTGACGAAGCTGCCATGTCGCTAGGCGCGTGCATCCCCGGCATGATCGAGCGCGGCGAGCTGACCAAGGAAGAAGGCGCGCGGATGAAGAAGCTGTTCGACGATTACGAACGGCACTACCGCCGCACCATGGCCCCAGACGCGGCCGCCTCCGAAGCCAGCGTGCGCACGCTCAAGGAACTGACGGCCGACGCGGCGCTCAAGCGCCGGCGCGAGCTGGGCGCGATCGCGCAGCGCGGCCGCGCGCTCGAGGACCTGAAAACCTACCGCGGCAAGTCGACGTTCGCCGGGATCCGCGCGATGCTCGCGAACGATCCGCGCGCGCCGTACGAGAACGTCGACCTTGCCATGCAGCGGCTCGAAAACGACGCGAACAGCCGGATCGCCGATTTCATCAATCGCCACCACCGCGATTTCGCCGGACAGCCGCGCGACAAGGCCGGGCTTCTCGACATGGTCCGCGAAGCGCACGGCGAGTCGACCGGCAATGCGCGCGCGGCGACGTTCAACCAAACGATCCAGGATGTGTTCGAGGACAATCGCCTCCGCTACAACGCCGCCGGCGGAGCCGTCGGCAAGCTCGACAATTATTTCCCGCACAAATGGTCGACGCAAAAGGTCCGCAACCTGGGCTGGGTCGACAACGTCTATGAGCCAGAGCGCGGCTATCAGGACTATCGCGCGATCGTCATGCCCGAGCTCGACGTCACGCGCATGCGCGATCCCTTGACCGGTGGCGAGCTGACCGCCGAACGGCTCGATGAAACGCTGCGCGCCGCGTACCTCAACACGCGCAGCGGTGGTCTGATGGGCGAGGCGAGCGCGGCATTCCGCGGCGCCGGCGCACTCGCCAATCGCCGCGACGCCGAACGCTTCCTGCACTTCAAGAGCGCCGATGGGTGGATGCGGGTGCATGAAGCGCTGGGCGAGGGCGACCCGTTCACCGCCGTCACCGAACATATTCGCGGCATGGCCCGCGACATCGCCCTGATGGAGCGCTTTGGCTACAACCCCGATTCAACGATGCGCTTCCTGATCGACCATGCCGAACGCCAGGAAGCGCAGGGCGGCGAACGCATGTCGGGGGCGGCGCTGCATATGTCCGGCGGGCGCCTGTGGACCGAAAACCTGTATCGCTACACCAAGGGCGAGTTGAACGTGCCGATCGTCCCCGAGGGCCTGACCCAGGGGCCGCCGGTCGAGGTGGCCCGAGCCGTCGCCGGCACCCGCAACCTGCTCAGCTCCGCGCTGCTGGGATCCGCGACCATATCGGCCGCCACCGGCGACCTGATGACCAACATGATGGCGCGCAAGTTCAACGGCCTTCCCGAAGTCAACGCGGTGATGGGCTATCTGAAACAGCTCAACCCGGCGTCGGCCGCCGATCGCAAGCTGGCGATCTATCTCGGCCTCGGCATGCGCGACGCGACGCGATCGCTGACGGGCATGAGCCGTTACTATGGCGACCTCAACAAGGCAGGGTGGACCGCCGTCGTCGCAGACGACGTGCTGCGCGTGTCGCTGCTCAACAAGGTGACGGAGGCGGGCCAGCGCGCGTTCGGTCTCGACTTCCTCGGCACGCTGGGCGAGCGCCGCGGCCTGACGTGGGATCAGATGGGCAAGCGCGATTTCGGCAAGACGTTCTCGCTGCAGGAAACGATGGCGCGTTACGGCATCGATGCGCAGATGTGGGATAGCATCCGATCGTCAGAGCCGGTGCGTAGCGGCGGGGCCGACTATATCCACGCGCAGAACGTCGAGAACCCCCAAGCGGCCGAGCGGCTGATGCAGATGGTGTTGGGCGAGACCCAGGCCGCCGTCATCGAGACGACGCCGCAGGTCCGCGCCGGTATCGCGATGGTCGGCCGACCAGGCACATGGCAACGCGAGCTCACGGCGAACAGCCTGCAGTTCAAGGGCTACACCTTCTCGATGATGCAGCTGTGGGGCGAGCGCATGTCGATGCTGCCGTTCTGGAATCGCGCCCGCTTCTTCGCGCAGTTCTTCACCGCCTTGACCGTCGCCGGCGCCGTGTCGCTGCAGATCCGCGAAATGCTCAAGAGCCGCGACATGCGGCCGATGGTCGACGAGAACGGCGCGCCCGATCCGTTTTTCTGGAAAGACGCGGCGCTCCAGGGCGGCGGCCTCGGCATCCTTGGCGACCTGACCGGCGCGCTCACCCGCGATCCCTTACGCGAAAATGGTTGGGCCGAATTCGTCGCGGGCCCGTTCGGCAGTGCCGTCGGAGATCTTGCGCGCGCCGGCGCGACCGCGGTGCCGCACAAGCTCAGCGATGGCGATTGGAGCACCGGCAACCCCGGCAAGGCAGCGGTGCAGCTGGCGGGCCGCTACGTGCCGGGCTCGAACATCTGGTACACGCGCACCGCCTTTCAGCACTTCGTGCTCGACGAACTCAGCCAGGCCATCGATCCAACCTATCTCGAATCGCAGCAGCGCGTGCAGCAATGGGCCAACGACAATCACCAGGGCCTCTGGTGGCAACCGGGCCCGCAGCTGCCGCACCGTGGACCGAACGTCGCGAACGCCGCAGGACCGCAATACGCGCTTCCGCAAGGCGAGTAGCGATGTTAAACGCATCGCGTAATTTTGGCCGTGCGCTCGCCCCACGCGGCCGCCCCAAGGGGCTCGCAAAGGGGTGAACCATGGCCTTCGAAGCCGTCGGCATCAGCCAGACCATCGCCTGCAATAGCGGGACGCTCAGCTACCCGATCGAATTCCAGTTTCAGCATGCCGGCGATATCTTGGCGTGGCGGCATAGCGACGCCGAGTTCGATCCGGCGACGTCGGACGCGCTCGAGCTGGGCGTCGACTATACGATCAGCGGCGACGGCACGGCGATGGGGGGCGCCCTGGTGCCGATCACGCCGTTCGCCGACGGCTATCTGACGATCGAGCGCCACAGCTCGAGGGATCAGACCGCCGACTATACGCCCAACGACGCCTTTCCCGCCGAGAGCCACGAAGCGCAGCTCGACCGCCTCAGCATGGTCGACGAAGAACAGCAGACGGCGATCGACGCTTCGCCGCAGCTGGCGCGCGGGCAGAGCTTCCCGAACCCGGTGATTCCGCCGCTGGCGAGCGCCAACGGCATGACGCTCGTTTGGGATGCGCCGAGCAATCGGTTCAAGTGGGAACCGAACATCGCGTACGAAGTCACCGAGGAAATGCAGGAGATCCTTGACCAGGCTAACCTAGCCCGGGATCAAGCGAACGCCAGCGCCAACGCGGCGGCCGCGAGCGCGGTGCAGTCGGGCAACTATGCAAATCAGTCGTTGCTCTACTCGCAGAATTCGGCGGCGAGCGCGGCCGCCTCGGAAAATTCGCGGATCGCCTCGGCCGCTTCCGCGACGCAATCGGCCAATTCGGCGGGCATGGCGCAGGCGGCCGCGGCGACGATCGGCGCCTATCCCAACGCGGCCGCGACCTATGTGCCGCAGGGCCTCACGCAAGCCGGCGTCGGCGCGCTCACGCCAGGATCCGGCGGCGCCCCCGGGACCTATTTCGACGGGACGTGGACCGGCGGCAACTTCGCGGTCAACCCGACCTTCAGCTACACGATCAACGCCGGCGGCCAGCTCAGCGCATTCACGATCACCGGGACGGGCCTGTACTTCGGCAACGCCGGCGTCGTGCCGACCCCGGTTTTCGGCCATGGCCTGGTTGGCGCGGCCGTCGCCAGAACGATCCAATATCTTGTCGGAAACGGTCAATTCTATTGGGCGCAATCCGCCGACGGCCAATCACTAATTCACTATCAAAATGTCGGCGGCGTCGCGACGATCGACAACAACACCGGGCCGATCCCGACGATGGGCGCATTCGCCGCCCTGGGCCAAACGGTGGCAACCGAGCGCGCGGCGCGGCTTGTCCGCGCGGTGCGGTCCGCGGTGCGCGATTCGTCCAAGATCAAGCTTCTCGTGACGAAGGATGGCGCGAAAACCTACCGCTCGGGATCGCAGACCGATATCGAAACGCTCGTCCCCCTGATCGGCCCCGCCGGCGTCAATCTGATTCAGCCGGGCAATACATGGGACGGGACCGGCGGCGCAGCGGGTGCGCCGCGGCGGCCGATCGAAGTCGCCGACGGCATCCAGTTCGGCAGTCAAACCGGGTTCGATCTCAACTCGGGCGTCGTCGCCGGCACTGCCGGCGTCTGCATCGATTTCATCATCAGCTTCCCGGCGCTGACAGCGACGGCGGCCGCGCCGGCGGGCACCTATCCCGACGTCGCGACCATGACCGCCGACGTGGCGAATCTCTACATGGGGCAGATGGTCAAGGTTATCGGCGGTCCGCTCACCAATTTGAGCCCCGATCCGCCGATTGAATTCGCGGGGTGGCAGAACATCACCGCGAACAATTTCCTTCGCGGCTTTTACCTCAAGGGCAACGGCACAATGAATCTCGCCGGTGCCGCGCTGTTCTTCCTCTATGACACCGCGTTCAACGGCACATCGCGTTTCATGTACCCGTTCCTTGATGGCTTCGGGCGCCTTCACTTCTACACCTATGACGGCACGGTAAACCCGGAAGTCTATACGGCGTGCACCGATATCGTCACCAGCGGACAGGCGAAGCCGCAGCACATTCGGATGCTGTTCGACGACACGCATATTCGCGTGTGGGTCAACGGCGTCGAGGTGATGGCGGTCCCGACGCTCACCAATTTTACGCCGAACAAGCTGAACATCAACGGCGGCATCCGCGCCGCGAACAACACGATTCCGTTCGGAGGAATGTCCTACACGCTCAACGCGATGGCCGTGACCCAGGGGCTCGATTTTACCGAGCAGCGCTTTGTGAGCGACGCACTCGCGCGCTTCTGCGGCACGCCGATCCAGCCTTTCCACCCCGAAGTCTATCTCTTCGTCCAGAAAGGGCAGTCGCGCGGCGCGGGCTCCGGTTCGACCGCGGGCGATCAGAACCGCCCCGATTCGATCTCGGGATGGAACGGCGAGACGGTACGCGCGAACAGCCGCAGCGCGAGCGGGCCGAGCTTCACGCAAGAGACGTTACCACGCACCTATTGCTGTTCGAGCCCCGACAATCCGACCGACATCGGACCCGTTGGGACCGTCGTGAATGCGTTCGGCTCGCCGACAGCCGCCGGCGGCTCACATACGGTTGCCGGGACCGGCGGCGAAACGAACGAATGGGGCATGGTCAACCAGCTGCGCCTAGGGCCCGACGGTCGCGAGTTCCGCGAGCGCGATATCATGATTATCGGGCTCAACTATGGGGGATGGTCGCTCGGCTCGCTCGATCAGAAATCGGTCCCGCCCAAGTATATCTATGACTTGGATGCAGCGAGCGGGATCACACAGACCCAGGCCCGCGAAATGCTCAACCGCATGGTTTCGAAAGCGGTGAAGTTCTTCGCCAAGCGCGGCCAGAAACTGCGACTCGTGGGCGTCTATGACGAACAGTGCGAGACGCTTGGACCGCTCCCGATCGATCCAGCGACGGGGGCGATGTACACGCAAGACAAGTTCGGCGCAGCATACGAGGCGAGCGCCAGGCAATGGCTTCCGAACGAGCTGCTGAAGCTGGCGAGCGGGACCGACGAGCGCACGCCGATGTATGCCAAAAAAGCGGCCGACTATGGCGCCGATGGCGCGAGCAACGCCTATTCGATGACGCCCTACTATTACACCGATCAGCTTCGTAAGCTTTGGAATAACCGCGACAATATCTTCCGATATATGTTCCTGGGCGAGAGCTACGCAATCGGCGGCCGCTTCATTCACTGGCCCCCGACCACCTATCGGAAATTGGGCGAACGCCTCGGCCGACGCTATCGCGAGGGATGGGTGACGGGCAAAAGCGATTGCTTCCAGATCAACAGCGCGGCGCGCAACGGCTCGAACCAGATCGTTCTCACGCTCAACCGCGCCGCCGTGCTGGTCGACTCGACACCCTATCCAAGCGTGCTGCAACGCCACCGCACGGGCGGGATCGATACCTATGGCTTCGTGCTCGAGGCGAGCGGCGGCCGCACGATCACAAACGTCGACCTGTCGAACATGGCCGCGGCGACGCCGACGATCACGATCAGCGTTTCCGGCGCCGGCGCGATCGCCGGCGATCGCGTCAACGTGACCGGCCTCAATGCCTTGTGGGGCAATATTCGCGAGGCGACCTCGAAACCCGGGATCTACTACGACCAGGACTATTCGAGCCTGCCCGGCGTCGCGACCCCGATCCACGCCTTGAGTGCCAATCTCAATGAAACGGCGGAATTTTTGTGCCCGAGCACGCATCTAGTCTGAGGTGGACATGACCGACGAACCGACCCCCGAACCCGCGCTCGAGCCAGTCTTCGGACAAGTGCCCGAGCCGGTCCCGAGCCCGGAGGAACTGGACGCGCTCAAGTCGATCGACCCGACGCACCGCGCGCTTATCGTTACCCTGCTCGCCGCGTGGACGATGAAGATCGAACCCGACGATCCAAAGCCGATCATCGCTTCGCTGGCCGAGGCGCTGAACATGCCGATCGACGACAACCTGCGCCTGTCGCTGCGCATGGAAATGCTGGGCGCACATCAAACCGGGCTCCCCGAACGCAACGAGCTGCAGGCGAAAGCGGAGGCGCTGGGCTACAGACTGGCGGCAAGGCTGGCGTGGTTGGCGCGCCAGGCTGAAGGCTGATGCGCCGCTACCCTTCCGAGCTCGCACGGCAAAAGGCGATGCGGATCGCGATTCAGGTCAGCGCCGCGCAGCGCAACCCGCCAGCCCTGTACGTCATGCCGGTCGGGAAGAAGCTCGAGGCGCTCGAGGCACGAGTCAAGAAACTGGAGACACGCGATGGCACTGGCACCGGTTGACCGTTTCCAAGGGTATCCCGATGGGCCGCTGAACCCGGCACGTCAGGCGAACATGGTGACGCCGCACGACACCAATCCGCTCCCCGTCGTCGCCAAGGGCCTCTACATCGGCGGCGGCGGCGACGTCACGGTGCGCGCGGTCGATAGCCCCGCCGACGCGGTCTATAAGGCCATGCCGGCGGGCAGCTACATCAACGTCCAGATCGCGTACGTGCGCAACACCGGCACAAGCGCGACCTTCATCGTCGCCGAAGTATGACGGTCCACCGCAGCAACACCGGGTTCCGGCGCCGCTGGCTGTCCGGGGCGCGCGGCCCGGGCTTCGCCAGTCCGGACACCGCGCCGTTGCTGGCGCGGATGACGACGCCGCCAAGCGCGCAGCGCGCCGCGCTCTACGATCAGATCATGGCGATGACGGCGAGCGTTCGGCCGAAGCTCAACGGGTTCTATCTGCAGGCCGCGCACGACAAGCAGGCGGGCCAGCTGAATTTGCTTTCGGCGAGCTACACCTTGCTCGAGGTCGGATCGTTCGCGTGGATCGTCGATCGCGGCTACACCAGCGACGGGGCCACCGGCTATCTCGATACGCAGTTCAACCCGACGCTCCCCGGCTCGCTCGTCACGCAAAATGCTTTCTCGATGGGCGTCTTCGCGGGGACGGATGCGATCAGCACGGCACCGATCTGCGGCAATTCGCCGATGCGGATCCTGCCACACACGGCGGCGAACCAGGCACAGGCGCGCATCAGCAGCAACACACAGACGAACCATGCGCTTCCCGCCGACACGGCGCGCGGGCTGAGCGCGATCGGCCGCGGCGATGCAGTCAACGCCACAGCGTACAAGGATGGCGTCAACCTGGGCGCGCAGGCCGCGGCGTCGACTGCGCTGAACGCGTTCAACTTCCTGTTCCTCGCGGCAACGCCGAGTGCCGGCGGCGCGCCCACCAGCTATTCGCCGCTGCGCTGTGTCGGTGGTTTCTTTGGCGGCCAGCTGAGCGACGCGGAGCACGCCACCATGGCGAACGCCTTCGCCACATGGACCGCTGCCACCGGCGCTTAGCGCTTGCCTTCACAATCGAAATCCCTCACTACGGATATAGTCCAATAGTGAGAGATTGAATGGCAACGATAGCTGTAATCAGCCAGAAGGGCGGCGCCGGCAAAACCACGATCGCCGTGCACCTGGCCGCCGCCGCCGAGCTCGAGGGCTACCCGACACTCCTGATCGACACCGATCCGCAGGCGACGGCCAGTCAGTGGGGCAGCTGGCGCAACGGCGCGCCGCCCGACGTGATCGACAGCGCCCCGCCGCGGCTCGCCAACAAGATCGAGGCGGCGCGCGCCGGCGGCGCCAAGTTCATCGTGATCGACACGCCACCCCATGCCGACAGCGCGGCCAGCGCGGCATGCGTCGCGGCCGACCTGATCCTGATTCCGTGTCGGCCGACGGCGTTCGACCTCGCGGCCGCGCAGACCACGGCGCGCCTCGTCCAGATGTTCCGCAAGCCCGCGTTCGTCGTGTTCAGCGCTGGCCCGCCCAAGGCACCCAAGCTGTTCGAGGATGCGACCGCCGCCGCCGAGGGCTGGGGCCTCAAGGTGTGCCCGTATCGCGTCGCCGATCGCGCGGCGTTCCGGCACGCCACCGCCGAGGGCAAGACGGTCATGGAGCTGGACCGTTACAGCCGTGCCTCCGAGGAAATCCGGGCGCTTTACAATTGGGCTTGTGATATAGTGAACTATTCAAACAGTGTGGAAGAAGGAAAGTGAGAATGTCCCGTTTCGGAAATCTGACCGACAAGCAGGAAGCCCCGGCGGCCGAGCGCGCGCCGGCGAATGTGGCGCAGCAGGAAATGCGCTCGAGCCAGCAGAAGGCGATCAGCGGATATTTCAGCCCGGCCATGTCGGTCGCGATGCGCACCACGGCACTGCACAAAGGAATCACCCTGCAGAAGGCGATGGCCGAGGCGTTCAACCTGTGGCTGGTTCAGAACGGACAGAGCCCGATCGGTGAGTGAGGACAAGCCACACGGCGGGTTGCAGATCGGGGATATCGTGACGCGTATCGGCACAGACCGAATGCGCGTCACGCACCTCTACGAAGGCTGCGATGAAATCGTTGTCGAAGACTTACCGGATCCTGAGGGCAAGGAAGAATTCCACCCAGGCATATTCTATGACCTGCACTATTGGGACGTGCAGCTGATCGAGAGGCCCGACGAGCCTGCCCAGGTTTAATCCTCCGGGGGCGGCGCCTCATGTTTCCGAGGCTTCACTAAGATCAACCAGCAGCGGCAGCTCGCCCTGATTTTCGGAAACCTTGCGCGATTGTTTGCGCTGGTAGGTCTTGATGAGAGCAATGCGATCGCCGTTGAACATGAAGCGCACGTTCACGAAATATGTGTCACTGGCGACCGAGCGGAACAGGAAGCCCTTGTTGAGCAATTCGCTCAGACCGCGCTCGAAAGTGCGTTGCGCCAGGTCCTCTTTCCAGCGGGACGCGATGTAGTAATTCAGTGCCACCGTGTCGCGATCCTTGGCCGCCGCCCCGCTGATTTCGCGATAGACAAGCTCGAAAATGAGCGCGCCCGCCTTGCTCAGCTGGCCGTACTGGCGGATGCCATCAAGGTAGACCTTCACGAACTGTTCGCTGTCGACTTCCTTTTCCTCGACGAAGCCGAAAGATCCCTCCGCAAGCACCTCGCCCGTTCCCGGCGCAACCATATATGCTTTGGCCGAGCCCTTGAGCTTCGTCGGGGATAGCCGAACAGGGAAACGCTCAACGACTGACGGATTGGTTTCATAGACGACCTTCCCCCGACGCGTGAGTTGGTTCGGGCCCGTCGCGGGAGTTCGCGGTGTTGTCGCCATTTTTCACCCCTAAAGTTGGCGGTAATCGCGACGCACCACTGACACGATTACCGCCAGTTTGAAAGAGAAAGTTGGCGGCAATCGCGCCCGATGTTGGCGGCAATGCCGCCCAATGTTGGCGGAATGAGTCACGGATTTCCGCCGAGTCGGGTCGAATCGCCTTCTTAGATATAAAAAGGCCACAGGCGGAGTTATCCACGGTCCGCCCCCTCGGCGTAGCGCCGCCCTGCGAGCTGGCGAAGCCGAGGGGGATTCAAGGACGGTGGGTAACTCCCTTCCCTGCAAGAAGCCGGCGCCTAGTCGGCGCCAGCAAATGGAAGCGCCTGCCGGCGCTGCGCTTTGCTGGTCCCCCGGCGTCACTCCTCCACCAGGGCGCGCCCTATGGGCGCTAAAGGACGCGGCTACGCCGCGGCGCCAGTTTGCTCGAGCGCCGCCTATCGGCGGCGATTGCTTGGCGAGAAGGGGGTGGGGAGAGTCCGGTCCTAAAATGCCCCAATTTGCCCGCTGGGAGGCCGTGGGAGCGCGATCCGGAAATTTAGGTACTATCGGCTGTAAAAAGTTGAGGCGCTGTACGGGGCTCTAATGGGCAAATTCGGGCATATTACGCGCCGCGCTTATTCGCCTAAAGGGTGCGTGTAACCCGACGCGCAGACGATCCGGTCCCCCTGCCCCATGAAATCGATCGTGATCGGCACGCCGAAGAACTTCATCGGCGGCACGTCGGTCCCGTAATTATACATGCGGTTCGCGCTGTCCATGATCCAGCGCCACCGCTCCTCGGTGAGATAGATCCGCACCGGCTCCTCGCCCTTGACGAAGTGCAGCCAGGTCAAGGCGGTGCCGAGGCTGAACGTGTCGCTCACCCCTCCCCCTCCGGCTTTGGGATGACGATCGCCGGCAGCGGCGCCAGCTGCGCGAACTGCAGGGCTTGCTCCCGGTACAGGTCGCGCTCCGCGCGCAACGCCGCGATTTCTGGGTCTTGGGTATAGACCCGGGCCAGGACCAGCGAACACGCGCTCGCCACCAGCTGGTGAACCTCCCCGTCGTTGCGAAGCGGGTCGCGCCTGTCGAGCGCGTCGATCGCCGCGTGCGTGCAGCTCAGGACGATCGCGCGGAACCGCTGTTCGCGTTCCATCAGCTGGCGCGCGGTCGCGCGCTCCGCTTCCTCGCGTTCCTGCTGTGGCGTCTTCATGCCCGGGCCTCCCTCCGATCGGCCGCGTCACGCTTTGCCTGTTCGCGCACGGCCATCGCCAGTCCTTCGGCCGCGGCGCGCGTGTCGCGCGGCATGTAGATAGCAAGGATCTTGCGCGTTTCCTCGATCGAATGCCCCGAGTTCGCCGCGATCAGGGATTCCGATACACCCAGGTCGCGCATCCAGCACATGCCGGAACGGCGCAGGTCGCGGAACTGGATGCGCTGCAGTCGGCCGAGCGCGGCCGAGCTGCCCGAACGCGCCTCGAGCGCGGCGCAGACGTGGTCGACGACGGCGCGGAAGTCCCGTTGAAACTGGCGCTTCGGGCAAGGGCCAGGTCCGGCGGGATTGGGGATCAGATGCGTCCCGACGACGACGCCGGCGGCGGTGCCGAGCGCGTCGATCACGGCGCGCGATTCCGGAACGAGCGAGATCCCGACGGGCTTCGTCGTCTTCTCTTGCTCGAGGAAAAGCCCGAGGACCCGGCCATCGGGCCCGGCGAGGATGCGGCGCGCCTCGGCCGAAATGTCCTCGACGTCGCGCAGCTTGAAACCCGTGGCGGCGCGCAGATCCCCGCCGCGCTGCATCGTGTAGAAGCCGAGCGGCACCGCCGTCGCAATGTGCGGCATTTCGAGCGCGGCCGCGCCGTCGACCAGTAGCTGCAGATCGTCGCGCAACACCCGCTCTTTGCGCGCCGGCGCGCCGTTCGGCCGAAGGTTGCGGCCCGGGTGCGGCAACCAGTGTTCATCCTCGCAGTGCTGCAGGAACACGCCGAGGATGCGCAGCAGATCTACCCGGCGATGGTGCCGCGTGTCGGCGTTCAGTTCGGTGCGCCACTCCTCGATGCGCTCGCGCGTCAGCTGCGACAGGTGCAGCGACTTGCCATCGGCATCGGTGGCCCAACGATCGATCGCGCGGAGATAGCAGTCATAGGTCCGCTTGCTCCCCGGCTTGAGCGCCTTGTAGGCGTCGCCCGCCTTGTAGTGCGCGATCGCGCCCTTGACGTCGCGCGGCGGCGGTGGCGCATCGTCCTTCGGCAGCGCTTCGTTGATCGCGATCGCGCGTGCCGCGGCGGCCTTGAACGTGTCGGGGAGCTTGATGTTGCGATAGCCCAGGTCGCGCCATTTGCGCGTCGGCTTCCAGTAATAATCAATCTCGCCGTTCGGCCGCCGAACGTGGTGGAAATAGGCAATCTGGTTTTGCTTCCCCATCAGTCGACGTCCCGCCACAGGGTGACGATGTGCCGCATTTCGGCGTCGCGGCCGACGGCGTCGGCATAGATCGCCGTCGGTTGCTGCGCGAGATAGGCGAACCAGATGGCCATATCTCGAGCGATTGCCCGATCGACGCAGAACAGGTCAGCCAGGTCGAAGCCGCCCAGCTCGCCCCCGTTGTGCCAGGCCAGCAGGAAATTAGCGACGCGCCGGCATTGGCCGGTGTCACCGCGGGCGAGCTCGAGAAGACGGTCTAGGGCGGCGAGATATTCAGGAGGCTGTGACGACACGTTGAACTAGTCCACTACCAAATTTTTTCACGACCCCACTGATACACTAGTTCAATCCTTCGCTTCAAGCTCGGCGCGCAGATCAGCAAGGATTGGTGCAAACGCGGCTTCGCCGATCGGCGGCCCGAGGATCACGGGTGCGCCGCAGGCAAGGCAGCGCTCGCCGCGGGTCTCGGTCGAGAGGTAGCGACCCGAGACATGACCGTTGATGCAGAACCAGTGCGGATCCTCATACCAGGCATCGGGCTTTCCCATGAACAGCGCGCGGCCGCGCTCCTGTTCAGAATTGGCGACGTCGTCGCGCCACAGCAACAGCATCGTTACCAAGTCGATTTCGAAAAGTGCCCGGTCCCTGGGCGGCAGCGGATCCGTCATTGCTTGGCCCGATACGCGGCGGCCTCCGCCGCCTTCTCGTTCATGAAGGCCTGAATCTCGTCGTGGATCCGAGACACGCGGGCCATGTCGTCATCGGTAGGCTCGGTGTCGGCATCCAGCTGCACCATGAACCAATTGAACAGGCAGAGCGTGCCGGCATAGAACGCGTTGCGCATCTCGCGATATTGGACGCTGTCGCGCGCAACGTGCGTCATGGTCAGCAGGAAGAACCCTTCCCACATATCGGCGACGGTCTCGCCCTGGTCGACCTTGTTCGCTCCCTCGCTCATTGCTTGCCCTTCCCTTCGATCGCCGCGCGGATCAGCGCGAACCCCATTTCCGCCGCCTCGTCCGGCGTCAGCTGCACCATGTCGTTGCGCATGCACACGGCGACAGGCGCCTCCGGATCGAAGTCGATCGTTTGAACATGCAGCGACGGTTGCCCGGGCGAGCCGCCACCTTCGAAATGAACACGCGCCATCAGTTGTCGAACCGATGGATGACCGGTTTGCCTTTGCTGCCGATCGTCGCGACGGCCGCGATCAGCGCTTCCGTCTTGTGCGGCTCGAGGCTCGAGCAGATGCTAGGCGTGCCCAGGACATCGTCGCCATAGTCGGCAAACGAAATCACGATCATGTGACATTCGCGGCCCGCGGCCTGTTGGGTCAGCTCCAGGATCTTGGCTGCCGTGTCCGGGTCGATCCGAATTGTGTCATCCATTTTGCACCCTCTCCGCCCGCCCATCGGCGAGGCCCTTTGCGTAACCCTGTTCCTCGGCTTCGCGCACCGCCCTCTCGCGCTTGCCAATCTCGCCGAGATAATCGCCCTCGGCTTCATCGAGCTCGCGCCGGAGGCCGGCGATTTCCTCGATCGCCGTTCGCTCGAGGTCGCGCAGCGCCAGCACCAGGTTGCCATCGAACCGGCCCTTGATGAGGCACGCCGGCGCCGCGTCCGGATCGGCGCCGAAGTGCAGGCGTGCGTCGCGGATCGTGGTGAAATGCTCGTTGCAGTGAAAGCAACGCCAGCCATAGGGCGGGACGTCGTGGACGTGACGGGCGGGATCGTAGTTGATCCCGCCGATCGCGAACGCCGGCGAGCTGCGCGACGAGGCGAAACTCATTGCGGCTTGTCCGACACCAACGCCATTTGCGGCAACCATCGATCCTCGCCGATCGGGCGTAGTATCAGGCCGCCGCTGCGCAGGTGCTCATGATAGGCGGCATCGATCCCGTCGAGCGTGTCGGGTCGATACCATTGGTGCGTCGGCGTCAGCCAATCCTTGACGCGGTACATCTTCGAGTGTGCGTCGCGGCCGCAGTTGCCGCACTGGACGATGAACGGCGTAACGCCGGCGGCGACGTCGATCGTCACGATATAGCTGCCGCAGCCAGGAACGCCGGCCCTGTTGCCGTCACAGACATAGGCGTTCTTCTTGCCCGCCCAGGTCGTATAGTGCTCGCTGAGCGCGCGACCTTCCGCAAGAATGTCCTCGCTCATTGGACGATCGCCACGACATCGAGGCGCGGTGGGTGCGTGTGGTACTCGAGCACGCAATTCGGTTCCTTGAACCCGAGCGCGAAATATTCGGTGTCGCCTTCGTTGGTGAAGGGAGCAGCATCCTCGTTCAGGAACTTGAGGATCGCTTCGTCGCCCTTCTCAGCGTCGAGTATATGTTCAGGCGACCAGCCCAGGCCCTTGCCGAAGCGCGCGGCGATGAAGTCGGCCCCCTTCGCGGTGTTGAACAAGCGCCACTGGCCGCCCTCGAGCACGGCCATCACGTCCTCACCCCACCGCATGCAGCTGGCAGTGAACCGCTCGCCGTCGGCGATCGCCGGGTTCGCGTCGTTTTCCTCCGGATCGGCGCCGGCGCCATTCGACAGCCATTCGGCCCAGCCTTCCAGCGTCGGTTCGCAGGGCAGGACTTCATCGTTGAACTTGTCGATGTAGTAGCTCCGGTGCGTGGGCTCAGCGAACGGCATGGTCTCACTCCTCAACTAGTGAACTAACAATTTTGTGAAGCCGGCCCCACCATGAACCCCGGCGGCGTCGGCAATTTCTTGAAGTGCGGCCGCCAGATGTGGAGCGTCCAGGGATGGTAGCTGATGTGCTCCGACACCGGGACGTGCAGCTGCATCGCCACTTCGTGGTCCCTGAAGAACAGCCGTTTGACCTGTTCCATTTCCGCCCAGGTCGGCGTTTCCTCGAGACTGGTGGAAACTGAGACATGGTCCCAGCCCATGCCGTTGCCGGCGATGATGTGCAGCTGCACGCCGCTGCGCGTTTCAGATTCGAGCAGGAAACAACCGCCCTTGTCATAACCGACAGCGACTTGGCCGAGGTGCCTCCGCTCCCATGCGAGATCGCGATAGCGGTCTAGTTCACTAAGGCGACGCATCAGGCGTCGACCACCAGCGACACCATCAGATCGATCGTGTTGGGGTTGTGGAAGATGACAGCCAGGTCCGCGACGATCATGCCCTGCACGGTAACGTTGCGAATGTCGTGCAGCTGATCCGGATTGTAATCCATGCAGCGGCCCGGGCACGTCAGTTCGATCGCATGCGCGCGCCCCGCGAACAGCGGCGATCGCCACGGCCGAACCTTATGGCCGGTCACTTCGATGACGCCCTGAAACTGCGAGGCGATACCCAGGGCCGAGCCGAAGTGACGCGCAATTGCCTGTTCGACCAGGTGCAGTTCGTCGGCCGTCGGATCGGCGAGCCGCGGCCGCAGATCGGAGCCCTCGCGCCACCGTCCCTCGTTGACCTTGCGCCATATGACCATGTCATCGGCGCAGGCGTCGGCCTCGCTGCACTTGCGGAGCCCTTCCGCGAAGGCGTCATCGTCGATTTCGCCGGCGGCCGAGCGTTCGTGCACAAGCTTGCGCCGCGTATCCGACCAGATCCGGAGCATGGACGGGGCCGAGGGATCGCGCGCGATCAGCACGAACATCGGCTCGTCGGGGAGCGCCATGTTGTAGGCGTCGTAATCCCCGGGCTTGAGCTTGGAGCCCATCAGTTCACATCGTGCTTAGGAAGATGCTCGTGCGACAGTGCGGTATTGAGCCCATTGTCATCGATCGCCTTGAGCAGACTCACCCCGTGGAGCGGGATCAAGCCGCTTTCGATGCGCTCGCCATCCTCGATTGCATTGAGCAACAGCCGGATATGCTCTGCGATGTCGTCGCGATCGAGGATGGCGACCGCGGCGACATCGCTTTCGTCACGCGAATGCACGATTGCCGCAAAGCACCCCTCCACAAGCGCGATCGTGTGGATCGTGCAATGTGTCATCATCACGCAACGCTTAACGCCATCGTGCGCCGGCAGATACATCACCGGCGGAACGGATCGGGATCGTCCCATGCTTTCCTCCTGTTAAAACATCTCGAGCTGGCGGCGCGCGAACACCGACTTGTTGCCCTTCCCCGATTTGCGGAACCCGAGCACACGCATCGCCTTTGTCGTCTCGCCAATACCGGGCCAGATGATGCGTGCTTCTTCCAGCAACCTACGGACGTCGACAGCCGCGACGGATTCGGCGGGGCCGATCGACGCCCGCAGGCGCTCTGCCAGCCATTGGGGGGAAGGGTGGCCGGCATCAGTGCTGGACTTCGTCGGCACGCGGCAGATCCTGCAGCCGATCTAGCAGCGCCCATGCGATCGCCGCGGCCTTGGCAACGTTCGCGTGCACGTCGCCGGGATGGAATGAGAGCGGTTCCCACGGCCATGCCCCCGGCGCGCGCGCGCCTTGACCATCGCGCGGCTCGTTGCCGCGCAGCTGGGAGATCGCGATTTGCAGATAAGCCAGCGCAGCCAGGCCGAGATCTTCGGGCTTGTGGCCGAGATCGTGCTCGAGCGTGAAACCGTGCTTGTCGATTTGCTCCATACGCTCGCGAACGATCGTGCATATGCCCGGCGCGTTCAGAACCGCACGCGCGTCGGCCGACCCGCTAAAGCCGGATACTCTGATTTCGGCGGAACCCATGGAATGCCTCCCTCAAAGGAGGCGGGAAATTATGCTCTTTGTTTAATTGCTTCAACTAGGAGCGCGTCGCGGACTTTCGTGAGTTGTTCGCGTGCATCGCTATCGGCGGCGCGCAGTGCCGCGATCCATAGTTGTTCGTCGACCGTGAGGCTTGCGCTGTTGTCCTCGGGCAGCAGCACGTCGGCGGGTTTGACGCCCATCGCAGTGGCAATCCGGCGCATCCATGGCAGCGTGAGCGTCGAGTCTCCGCGCTCGAGCTGGCCGATCATCTGGAGAGAGCAGCCGACCAGTTCACCGAGGGCCTGGAGCGACCAGCCCCTTTGTTTACGAAGTTCCCGAATGCGGTTTGGAAGCTTAGCAGCCGGCACGAATCGTATAACCCCCGAAACCATCCTCCGATCCACTCTTACAGGACGCCCATGGGACATTGCTTGCATGTGTTAGTGCTGCAAGCTTGCCATAACTTAAGCAATCAGTTTAAGTCCCGCAATGGCACATTGGCGATGAACCAGATCGAGCCATTGACGGACGCGGATCGACGCGCAGATCGCGCACTCCAAGCCGAGTTGCGCAAGCCCGGAATGGTACTGCATGGCGGCCGAGTGATGCATTGGCGCGAGCGCGCTACCCTCCCCAAGATCGATGCGGAATTTTTTGCGTACGAACCCTATGGCGGCCAAGGTTTCTTTTTTATTGAAAGGCGATTGTTCTCAGTGCTGCGCGACCTGGGCGCGGTTCATTTTCGCAGCTGGGAAATTCGCGATCGCTTCGATGTGCCCCCCTACCCGCTTGGCGTGTACGCCGAGGGCTGGCGGATCGACCCGGCGGATATGGACCCGCCGCACCGCGAGGGCGATTTCTGGTTTCCGCTGGTCGACGGCGTGCCCCACTGTTCCGCTAGTGAGTTAGTGGATAGATTCGAGGCGGCACGGTGAACGATAGTGCGACAGCCGAACGGTTCAGTCTGACGGACAAGGAACTGGCGGCGCGCGCGAACCAAGAAGCGACCTTCCTCGTCACCAAATTGCTGCCAAAGGCCCGGGTGTCACGGAACAAGCGTTTCCTCGAGCTCGGATCGATCGGCGGCGAGGAAGGCCAGAGCCTCAAGATCAATCTGACCGGCCATGTGGGATGGTGGACCGATTTCAGCGCGGCCGAGGGCTCGCGCGAATACTCCGGCGACATCTGGAAACTGGTGGCGATCGTTCGGTACGGCGGCGTCAACCGGGATGCCCTCGCCAACGCCGCGAAGTGGATCAAGAGCACCTTGGGGCTCGACAATCTCGACCCTAATCGCGTGCTCGCCGTACGGCGCGAGATCCAGGAGCGGCAACGCAAAATCGACGCCGAGGCCGAGGCCGAACGCGAGAGCCGCGCGCGATCGGCGTGGTTCCTGTGGAGCAAGGCGGTGCGCCTGCCCGGTACGCCCGCTGAATCCTATCTGATCGGCCGAGGCATCGACTTCCGCAAGCTGGGCAAGACGCCGGGATCGCTGCGCTATCGCCCCGACGTGTGGTGCATGGAACGCTCGAGCCGCGAAAACCCGATCAAGTTCCCGGCGATGGTCGCGGGAATCGTCCGCTACGATCCCGACCAGGCCAAGACCGTGCACGTCGCAACGCATCGGACTTACCTCAACATCGATGGCTGGGATCATGCGACGCGATCGGGCCCGGTCAGCGTCGTGAAGATCCGCGATCGTCGCGGCCGCGAGAAGTCGCACAAGCACACGCTGGGCCAGTACGCCGGCGGCCATGTCCCGGTCTGGAAGGGCGAGCACGATTGCACGCTGTGGGATATTCCCGAGGGAACCGCTGTCTATGTCAGCGAGGGGATCGAGGACGGGGCTTCGCTCGCCATGGCATTTCCGGAGCGGCGCATCGTCGCGGCCGTCGCGATCGCCAACATGGGCGGCATGCATTTCCCGCCGCAGATCGGGCCCGTTGTGTTCATCGGTCAGAACGACCCGACCGACAGCAAGGCGGTCGACGCGTTCGAACGCGCGATCGAGCGCCAGCAGGACGCGGGGCGCCAGGTCGAAACGCTGTTTCCGCCAGCTGGCTACAAGGATTTCAACGACCTGTTGATGGGCAAGCGTCAGGCAGGGCCGGAGTAGGGGCCAATGACCGACACCAACGACAATGAACCCGGTGAGGGGGTAGACGGAGTCCGCGCAGCTGGCGCAAAATCCAAGACCGCACCGGATATGCGGACCAAGCGGACCGCCGGCGACGCCTTCGACGTCGAGGACCTGGGCGACGACTGCCCCGTTCAACCGTTGGGCTTCCTGCTGCAGAAGCAATATTTCCTCGATTGGGCGGGGCAGCTGATCGAGCTCGATACCAAGTTCCAAAAGGGCGAGCTGATGGCCTTGTTCGGAACGCAGATGGGCTGGCTCGACAACAAGTGGCCCATGTGGAAGCCAAAACCCGGCACCGGCGACAAGCGCAAGGGCGAGCCGCCCGAATGGATATTCGACGATTTCAACCAGCGTGACGCGCAGCGCGCATTGCTGGGCGCGTGCGCCAAGGCAGGGCTGTTCAATCCGCGCGGCAAGGTCCGCGGCCGAGGCGCGCACCGCGGCGATCACGGCGAACTGATCCTGCACTGTGGCGATGAGATCGTGGTTGCCGGTGCGATCAGCGGATTGCGTCGGCCGACGGCGCCAAAGGGCCACAAGCCCGGCCTGGTGGCCGGATATGTCTATCCCCGCGCCGAGAAATTGCCGGTGCCATCCAAGCGCGCGATGCTCACGCCGCACGCGATCGAGCTGCTGCAGATCCTCGATACGTGGAATTGGCGCGATCAAACCCAAGTCCAGATCGACGCCGGCGACGCCGAGCGCACACGCGTCGGCCTCGCGTCCTATCTGCTGCTATGTTGGGTCGCGGCCGCGACACTCGGCGGCGCGCTGCACCATCGCCCGCACGTTTGGATCACAGGCCCGAGCGGCAGCGGCAAGACCACGTTGCAGCAGCTGCTACGTGATTTGATGGATCAATGGGGCGTATCGACCGAGGACGCGACCGAGGCCGGGGTGCGCCAGCTGCTCGACCAAGACACCCTCCCCGTCATGTTCGATGAGATCGAGCCCGACGCCGAGAACGAAAGCGCGCATACGAAGATCGTCATCCTCGCGCGCCTGTCTTACTCCGGGTCGCAGTCGGTGCGCGGGACCAGCGAACACAAGGCAAAGCAGTTCGTCGCCAAGTCGTGTTTCCTGTTCTCGTCGATCCATCATCATGAGTTGCCGCAGGCAGATCGGAACCGTCTCGCCGTGCTGCACCTGGACTCGTTCGAAATCGGCACGCCGCCGCTCGAGCCGCCCGATGGGATGCGCGACCTGGGCGCGGCACTGCGCCGCCGCTTGGTCGACCAGTGGCACCGGCTCGACGCGACGTACGAAGTCTATGCGCGTGAAATGCTCAGGCAGGGCTATTCAGGCCGCGAACAGAACACCTACGGGACGTTGCTCGCCGCCGGCGACCTGCTGCTGTACGACGCCACCCCCGATCCGAACGCGATGCACGAAATCAATCGCGCGGCCGAGCTGGTCGGCGCGCTGCATCATCTGATCGACAAGGCCCGGGCCGAGGCGGAAAGCACCGTCGAGCGGTGCGTGCGGCGGCTCGCCAGCCAACGACTGCCCGCCAAGTCCGGCGAGGATCAACAGAACGTAGGCCGGTGGATCGAAATCGCGCTGATCGAGGCCGTCGCCAACCCCGACGATAAACGCGCCCGCGCAAAGCTGCGCTCGCACGGCATGCGGCTAGTCAATCTTGAAGCCGACCACGCCAAGGGACAGGGAGGGTTGCTCGACCTGTTCCAATTGAAGGGCGGCTATCTGGCAGTCGCGAGCAAGTCCAATCAGGGTATGGCCGAGATCTTCGCGAACTCGGATTGGAAAAAAGGCGTGTGGTCGCAGGCCCTGTCCGGTGTCAGCGGCGCGATCACCAACAAGAAATCGCGCTATGGTGGCCCGCCCGAGCAATGCGTGCTGGTTCCCATCGGCGAGATCGTCGACGTTGGCGCGGTCGAGAAGGAAGCCGAGGCCGTCGCGAAGGGGCAGCTTGCGCTCCCCACCCCCTAGCTCAGATCGATGGCAGCACGTTCGAGGGGCGGGATCAACCCCGCCCCTCTAGTCGTGCTGTCAGTCCTCGAGGAAGCGAGCGCGGCGCGCGCGTTCCATCGCCAGCGCCGCAAAGTGCAGCTGTTCGGGCAGCGACATCGCTGCCCATAGGTCCTCTTCAAAGACGGCCCGCGCCGCATAGTCCGTTGGGATCGGCGGCGGTGCAGCTGGTGGCGGTGGCGCAGCTGGTGGCGGTGCGTCAGCTGGCGCAGCGAACGCCGCGTTGAGCCAGCCCAACAGCCCCGGCTTGTCAGTCGGGACCTCGACCAACTCCCACGCGGCCCCCAGCTGCTTGCGGCCCGCGTTCGCGTCGGCAAGCGTCCCGAACCAAGCGGAGCCGCCCGCGTGGTCGATGCAGTAGAGTTTCATAGATACCCCTCCCCTGTCAGCGCATCCGCCGCACGCGAATGTCGCCCAGGTTGATCGCTTCATAGTCTGCCCCAAGGTCGCGGGGCCGCTCAGTGCCCCACGCCGTGCCGTCATTGATGAGGGTGCGGACCTCGCGGCGCAATGCGGCCTTGCGGAGCCATCCCGGCGCGGTGACGGTCACGCATAGCGTGACCGTCTTGCGGCGGGGCGAACGTGCCCCGGCCATTATTCGCCGTCCGAGGCTTCGGGATCGTTCACAGTCTCACTAGCGAGATAGTCCGCGAGTGAGGTGTAGTGCGCGACCACGTCGCCCATGTCGGCGACCAGTTCGGCCAAGTCTTCATAGAGCATGCCGTTGCCGTCATCTTCGTCGCCATCGACGGGGATCGACAGGTAAGAGCCGTCAGGGTGGCGATAGTAGGGGATCAAGCCATCATCGAACCGGTCATCGACCACGACGACAGCCGGGGCCGGATCGAGCGCGAGCAGCTGCGCCACGCGTGCGGCCTTGGCTTCCGCCACCGCCGCCGCTTCGGCTTCCTTGGCAGCGCGTGCGGCCTCCTGTTCGGCCAGTTCGCGATCATATTCGACCGTCGCCGCCTCTAGCTGCGCTTCGACTTCCTCCGGGGTGACGAACACGCGCTGGGACAGGTAAAAGCCCGCGCCAAGATCGGGATGCGTCATTTCGTCTAGGTGATAGCTGCTATGGCCCCAGAAGCGGCGACCATCGACCCCGGCCAGCTGGTTCGCCTTGATCGCCAGCTGAGCCGCAATCTTGCGAATTTCGCGCTCCCGGTTTTCCGTCGCCCGCTCCTCCGGGGTCTTCTGGACGTAGACCCGATCAGGGGTCTTTTCCGGCCAGACCTTGGAGGCCATGTCCTTCGGCACGAAAAACCGCGACCGGCTATAGTCGCTCACCCACTTGAGCGGCGCGTCGTCATCATCGTCAGGGCTCCGGGCCTGCTGAGTGATACCGACGAGCAGCGTAATCAGTGCCCCGACTTCCTTCGCGCGCTCCCAGCATTCCTCAATATCGACGTGCTTCGACAGGTTGCTATTCCAGCCCCCCGAGATCGCAACGTACCCCTTCGGGGCCTGCACGCCATCGCCGCGCAGCAGCAGCGACGGCGACACGACATGACCGACGACAGTCGGGAAATCCGTCTTCGCCGCTGTAATCAGCCGCCCCGCCTGAAACTCAAGGCAGCGCGTTGCGATGGTGCGCGCCAGCGTGCCGTTGTTCAGCTTGCGCCCGTCGCCGTCGCCCAGGTCGAGGAACAGGTCTTCGACATAGCCGCCGCCCTCTTTCTCATAGGTCTTGCGGTCGATGAACTGAAACACGGCGGAATCTTCCGTCAGACCCTCAGAGGCCAGCGCCGAGCGGATATGGTGGATGTGCCAGCGGTAATAAGCCTCGCCGCGCAACCGCGCCTGAAAGACCTTGGACTGTATTGCCGTGTCATCGGTCTTGGCGAACTCCGTTGCTACGTCGATCCCGATGACACCTTCGCGCAACGCTTCCAGAATTTCCGGGGCCAGCTGCGCGAGCCGCAAGCGCTGTTTGATGTGGCGTTCGGTGAACCCGAAACGCTTGGCAACGTCAGCCGGGGACCAAGTGCCGGTTGAGAGCAGCAGCGCGAACGCGTCGAACTCGTCAGCCGGGTTCATGTCCTGACGCTGCAAATTCTCGGCTAGCGAAAGCTCGATAGCCTCCGCGCGCGAGCGCAACAGCACCGGCACCGAATAGTCAGCTTCAAGCCGCTGATCGTCGCGCAGCTTGAACAGCGCCTGTAGGCGGCGACCACCGCCGCAGATCATCGCCCTGCCCGCGTCTTCATCCCAATAGCCAATCAGCGATTGCAACAGGCCGTGCGCGGCGATGTCATCCGCCAGTTCGGCGACCGCCGCAGCTGGCGCAGTCTTGCGCACGTTTTCCGGTGCGCGTTCGATCAGCCCAATCGATACCTGTTCGACCAGTGACGACGCGACCGTGGGAGCCGAAACGAGCGTCAGCTTGGCCTTTTTGCCGCGCTTGCCCTTGGGGGCTTCCGCCGCGTCGTTCGCCGGGTTAGAGCCGTCGAGCGCGGCCTTCGGATTGGTAGCCATCTTTGTAGTCCTTCCTCAAAGCGATGCCATTGGCGGCACCTTCGAGGGTCGCGCACCCTAGCAGCTGCGCGGCCCTCTAGTGGTGGCGTCAAAGGAACTTGCGGACCACGTCGTCAGAGAAGCTGATGAACGTCGGGCCCGAGGGCGTGTAATCGGTATCCCACGGCAACCAGACCACGGCGGCGCGCACCGCATCGATCGGCACGGTTGTCGCGACCGTGTCGCCTTGGTCATCGCACTGGACGAGCAGCGCGCGCCCCGCGATCAGATCGGGCCCGCAGCGCAGACCGAAACACGCCTGATTGTCCGCAAAGCGGCCTTCGTCGTCGATAACCAGATCGTGCGGCTCGCCGAGCGAAACGACGTCGATCAGACGCACCGGCATAGGCTCGCGATCCAGCCCCTCCCACTTGATGGGGTCCGTGGGAAAGTTGCCTTCCTCGTCGCCGACCGGGAAGCCGGGGCCCGAGAGCGCGGCATATTTGGCGGCGAGGCCGGGGACCAGGTCGATTTCTGACACGACCCGGTCAAACGGATTGATGAGAATTGCTCGCATGACAGTCCTTTCAAGAATTGCGGCGACGGCGCAGCCGTTCGTCGAGTGCGACCAGCCCAATAAAGGCAGCTGGCACAGTAAAAGCGACGATCAGGAACGCGATTGAGTTTGCGAGGGCCGGTGTCATGCGGCGAGCCGGAAGTAGGTCGAAACCGAAGTCGCGCGCACCCGGCACAGCCGAAAGCCCGCTTCCTCCAATTCGAAGCGCGTAGCGAAGCCGAGGCCGCGCACGACTTGGCCGCGCACCATGAACCGGGTTTGAAACTGTTCGCGACCGTTGAACGCGTTGCGCTCTAGCCGGTGCACGACTTCGCCGCCCTGTTTGAGCAGATCGAGCGCGCGTTGCGCCCGCTGGGATAGTTTGGTTTCCATTGCCTTCCTCAAAGCTATGCGGTGCCACTGGCGGCACCCTGAACAGGCGAACGGCGCGCGCTCGCCTGTTGGGGGTGCGGTCAATATCCGGCCCAGCTGCGCAGATCGGCGGGGGTGTGCGAGTGATGGACTTCGATTTCGTCCGAGCCGAAAAAGCCCATTTCGACGCGCATCGACAGGCAACCGCCGACCGTCACGAACCGCGCAGGTCCGCCGCCCCAATGGTGCGAATTGGCCCACGCCAGCCACCGCGCGCGCTGCCCTTCGGGCATGTCTTGGAACTTCATCAATGGTCTTTCCTTCCTCAGCTGGCCTAGCGCCATCATTGCCCCGCGCAGCTGCGCTACGCGGAGCCATGGGGCGCTAGGCGGCTTTGCGTTCCTCGGCCGCGCCAGCGTCAGCCAGGACGAAATCCGCCGCCGCTTGCGCGAGCGATGCAGCCGAGAAGATGGCGCGCTTGTCGCCCTTCATGATTTCGAGCCAGCTAGACACGTAGGCCGCGTGATTTTCGAAGTGTTCGCCAGCAACACCGAGGCGCGCGCAAATGAACGCCGCGCCGATTTCTGCGACCAGTTCTTCGAACGCGTAAGCCTTGTCGCCGAACCGCGTGCCGAACTCGCGATCAAGACGCTTTTTCGCGCCCGTCCAGTGCACCAATTCATGCGACATGGTCGCGAGGAAGCCGCCTGTTGAGAAGAAGCGTTCGAAGGCCGGGAGGTGGATCGAATCGGTAGAGGGGCGATAGAAGGCCCGCCCGTTGCCATCCTCGCTGATCGACGCGCCCGAGGACCGCAGCGCCATTTCGGCCAGCTGGTCGCGATCCTTCGCGGGCAGATCGGGCAGCACTTCGGGCGCGAACTTGGCCGAGAGCCCGTCAATCTGATCGACGTTGAACACCGTGTAAGCGCGCATCATCGGGATTTTGACGGTTTCGGTTTCGCCGTTGTCGCCCTCGCGCTCCCGTTCCAGCGGCTTGAAGAACACGACCGGCGAGCCCTTCTCACCCTTGCGCACCGAGCCGCCCAGCGCCTTCGCCTGATTGAACGTCATCCAGTGACGGCCCGCGTAGCCTTGCTGCATTGCGGTCATGGCGAGCAGCAGAATGTTGAAGCCCTTGTATTCCTCGCCAGTGACCCGGAGCGGCAAGCCGCCCTTGCCGCCGCGCTGCCAATCGCAGCGCCACGGAGCCGCGCCAGCTTCCACCGCCGCGACGATTTTATCGGTCATTTCCTGATAGATATCTTTGGTCATGGTGCCTTCCTCAAAGCGTTGCCGTTGCGCTCTCAGCGCCCGGAGGGCGTACCATGTAACTAATGCATTAGTCAACTAGTGAAATAGTGAACTATCATAGAGGGTTGCTATCTTCGCGCGTTTAGATCGCACCGCAGCGCGCCCAGCTGGACCGCGCCGCCCGCACCCGGACCGCGCCGCCCGCACCCGGACCCATGTTCGACGATGGCCCCGGACCCGCGCCCAGGGCGAATTTTGCCATCGCCGCGCGCGCCCATTCCCGCACCCGGACCCGTTGGACGGGCGATTGGGATTGTTCCGTGTGTTCCGAGTCACTTGGCGCGCGTCGGAACGTCAAACACGAGGATCAACCGCGAGTCGCGGGGCTGTTCCGCATGTTCCGCCGGGGCAGGGGGAGCCCGTGCGCTATGCGCCGCCAGCTGCGCGCGAGATGCGCGTGCGAAGCGCGGAACATGCGGAACACGTCTTACTCTTACCCTTCGTGGGAGAGGGAGAGGGGGCAAGGGGCTGTTCCGTTTCGTGTTCCGCGCGAAATCGGCAACGGAACATGCGGAACATCGGGGCGCGGCCTTGCGCCGGGTTAAACGGATCGCGTAAAACCGCGCCCCATGTGCTCGACCGATCAGGGCCGCGCCGCCGCTCCGGATAAACAACGGGGTGGATATTGCGCCCACGGTCCCGGGGCCGATCCGGGAGGGCCGTTTGTTGTGTGTGGCCGCGCTGCCCGGGAGCTTTCGGGGTGCAGCTGGCGCGGATCGAGGGGGATCCGAGGCCCGGGCAGGAATGGCGGATTTCCGCCAGTTCGGGGAGGGCCGGGAGGCCATGCCGCACGGGCCATGCCGCACGGCCCAGCAAGATCAACGACTTACGCCCCGGTGCGTCAAATGCCGCATTTGACGGGGGGCGACCCGGAGGGTCGATCGTCGCGGGCCCCGGGGTCCCCCCATCGCTCGAGCCGCGAAGGCCATGGCCGTCCCTGGCGTGAGAATACGCACATGCGATTTTTGCCCTTCCGGGCCTCAATCCTTGTTCGTTTTCGGACAGCAACCCCCTTGGGGGCGAACCGGGGTCGGGGGTGCGGGAGCCCCCCTCTGCGCGAGTCGCGGAGGGGGGTGATTCGCTGCACGGGGGTCGGGGGGCCGGGGCACCCGCGAGAACGGGAAGCGAACGGCGAGTGTCTAGGTGTCGGAGGTTCGCGTGTCAAATGAGCCCGGCAGCATGGAAAAATCCTTCCGCGAGCAAACCGAGGGCGGCGCCGTGTTCGGCGTCGACGTCGATCCGGTCCAGCTCGACTTGCTCCGCGACCCGACGACGGGCCGATTGCCGACCGACGTGTTCCGGCGGGTGCGCGCCGGCGAGGTCGCGCGCCGCGGCCGACCACCAGGTGCGCGCAACAAGCGGAACGCGAAGCTCGCGCAGCTGATCGCGCAGCAGCACGGCGATCCGGTGATGTTCCTCGCGTCGGTTTACGCCATGCCGCTCGATCAGCTGGTCGAGATGATGCAGAACGCCGACGGCTCGGCCGCGCGAGAGGAACGCCTGCTAGATCTGGTCGAGCAGGCCGCCGGGTTCATGACCAACATGAACAGCCAGGTCCGCATCGGGATCGTCAATCCGAAGACGCTGCAGAAGCTGGCCGACACCGTCGAGCGCGTCGTCAACGCCGCGGCCGTGCTGCGATCGAAACCGGGCGAGCTCGCCGCCAAGGCGTTCGCCGCGCAAGTCGTCGCGGCCAAGGAAGTCGCCCCGTACATGCACGGGAAACAGCCGCTCACCGTCGATGTCACCGGCAAGGCCGACATGGTCCTGCTGATCCCCGGGCTCAATGCGCCCGCCGGCGTCGACGCCAAGGTTCTGCAGGCCGCGGTCGAGCAGCACGGCATCGACGCGATCGACTTCGAGAACATGCAGCTGATCGAGCACGCGCCGCAACCCGACGCCGAACTGCAGGAGGACGAGGAAGATGCTTAGCGTTCTGATTACGCTGATCGTTGCCGGCCTGGTCCTGTACCTGCTGCAGCTGTTGCCGATCGATGCGACGATCAAGCGCGCGATTCAGGCGATCGCGATCGTGATCCTCGTAATCTGGCTGCTGCGCATGCTGTGGCCGCTGGCGGGGCTGGGCCGGTGACACGCGAGGAAGTCCATGCGCGCGACTCGGCCGAGCGGGCGGCGGGCATGGCCTGGGCGCGCGCGTGGCGGCTACGCAACGCGCCGTTCTACGACCGCGTGTTCGGCAAATCGCCGCGGCCGCACAAGGTCTGCAGCGCTTGCGGCGGGACGGGGAGGGTAGCCGATGGCTGACGCCAACGCCTTGCGGTCGATCGTCGACGATCTTGTCGCGGAGATCGACCAGGCCGGGAGCCTGCTGCTTGCGAGCGGCAACGGCAACAATGACAGCAAGAAGTACATCACGTCGATCGCGGCGGCGAACACACGCGCTAAGCGTCGCCTCGAGGGGCTTCGCCGATGAGCGATTGGGCCGTCATCGCGCTTAGCGGGATCCTGTGGAGCGCCTTCGTGCTGCTGCTGGCTCGCGGGCGGCGCCGGTCATGAGTCGCCAACCCCCAACGGTGCCGCCGGGCGTGATGCACGGGGATCAAGTTGATTCGCTGATGCGGTGCATCGCCGTTTCGGGAGCGCCGCGTTTCGGTAAGACGGTCCGGCTCGAGAGTAACCCGGGGCCGGAAAATAGCTGGCCGCGTCTAGTGTTTGTCGGAAATGACCTATGAGCAAAATGCTCTCCACCTATGACGGTACGGAGGGCGAGGCCCGGGTCTTCACCATGTTGCCCGTCGGCCCCGTGGCGGGCGAGTTCCGCGAGAGCCGCGCGTTCATCCGGTCGATCATGGGCCCGTACGGCAGCGGCAAGACAACGACGTGCTTCCAGGCCATCTTGCTTTCGGCGCTGTGGCAGAACCCCGATCCGGTCGACGGCGTCCGACGCGTGCGCTGGTGCGTGATCCGCGACACCTACGACCAGCTCGAAACCAACGTCATGGCCGATTGGAAGGCGTGGTTCCCGATGCACAAGGGGAACTACAACGGCGAGACGCACACCCACACCTTGACGATCAACGTGCCCGGGTGGGGCCGGGTTGAGATCCAGATGCTGTTTCGCGGCCTCGGCAGCCACAAGGCCGAGCAGGTTTTCAAGGGCATGCAGCTCACGGGACTGTGGCTCAACGAAGCCGATACGCTGAGCATGCAGGTATTGATATTCGGGATTGCGCGCGTCGGCCGCTACCCCGCCGCAAAAGACGGCGGCTGCGCGTGGTCGGGCGTCATCTGCGATTTCAATGCGCCCGACGTCGACAACTGGACCTATGACCTTCTCGTCAATGAAGAACTGGACTTGCCGCCGGAAGCCGAGGCGAAACTACGCGAGCAGTACGGCAAGGATCTAATCCGCTTCTTCAAGCAACCCGGCGGCCTCGAGCCCGACGCCGAAAACATCATGAACCTGCCCGACGGCTATTACGAACGCCTGATGGCAAGCTTCGATGAGAACCAGGTGCGCCGCTTCGTGCGCAACGAGTTCGGCGCGATCAGCGCGGGACAGCCGGTCTATCCGCGTTTCCGCGACGCGCTGCATTGTTCGCCGCATCGGCTGTTGCCGCTCCACGGCTTGCCGATCGACGTCGGGGTCGACGGCGGCTCGACGCCGGCGGCGGTGTTCTGCCAGCAGGATCCGAAGACGCAGCAGATCCGCGTCCTGGGCGAGCTGGTGATTTTCCAGCTCGACGAGAAGAGCCAGGTCAAGGTGCTCGCCGATCTGGGCCCGACGGCGTTCGGCCGAGAGTGCAGGCAGTTCGCCGGCGAGATGTGGCCCCACGCTAAGATCGGCCGCGTATTTGGCGACCCTGCTGGGTTCGACGGCGGCGACGAAGAAGACCTCGCGTGGATGCTCAAGTTCGGGAAATCGTTCGGGGTGAAGCCGAAGCCGTCGCCCGTCGCCGGCAACCGGCTCACCCCGCGCCTCGAGGCGGTCCGCGGGCTGCTGGCGGACGAGAAGCAGGGCACGCCGCGGCAAGGGCTGCTGCTGTCGCACGAAACCTGCAAGCAGCTGCGCCGCGGTTTCAACAACGGGTATATCATCGAGCGGATCCGCTATTCCGACGGCAGCGGCCGCACCAAGGACAATCCGAAAAAGAACGACTTCAGCCATGTGCATGACGCGCTGCAGTACGTCGTCGTCGGTATCCAGAAGCGCGGACCGCTGGTCGATGACCTCGACAAGCGCGCGATCCGCCGGGACATGGTCCGCCAGCAATGCCGCAACGTCGTGCGCGGCGGGTCCTACTTCTCGGCGCGGCCAGGTCCCCAACCGTACAGGAGAACGACCAATGGTGCAGGCGTTGCCGGCGATCGGCCTCACGATACTCGGCGCCGTGGGTGGCGCGGTGGCTGGGAAGCTCACGGCGCCGAAGCCGATCGCCACGCCGCCGGCACCCAATCGCAACTACGCGCTCGATGCGGCACGCGCCGAGGATCCGTTGCGCAAGCGCCAGGGCGTGGGGGCGAATGTGTTGACCGGCGCCGGCGGTGGCGAGCCGACCCTGTCCGTCGGCACGCGTACGCTATTGGGCGAATGAGCTAGTGCGATAGTGTGTTAGTTAGGAGGAAGGCGATGGCGGAGAAAAAGCATGCGGCCGATCACGGCGAAGAGGGCAAAACTGAGACTGGAACGGAAGCGGCGGGCAACGAAGGCGCAAGCCAGGGCGGAGCAAATGAACATGCTCCCGGAGATGGAACCGGAGAGTCCGGGCCCGGAGCCGATACGCCCGGAGCCCGTACCCCCGCAGCCGACACCGGCGCCGAAAATGGAACGGGCGAGATTGTGCCGGGCGACGTGGACGAGGAAATCGATCCAGCGCAGAAAGCGTTGGCAATTAGCATGCTCGTTTCGGAGATCCTCGCGAGCGCGGAGTTCGTGGAGGGCGTCCGCGCGATCGTAGCCGAGCAGCTGCAGAACCAGCCCGCGCCGACCTTCGCATTGCGCCATAGCGTCGAGGACGCGTTGCGCGAGCTGGTCGAGCAGGGCGTGGTCGATGCGCAGGTGCTCGAGGCGGCCAAGCAGCGCGACGCCGAGCGTCAGGAGGCGGCCGAGAAGGCCGAGGCCGACGCGGCCGAGAAGCTGGCCAGGAAGCGCGCCAAGGAAGCCGAGGCGGCCGCCGCCAAGCGCGCCGAGGAGGAACGCCGCGCGCTCGAGGAAGCGACCGACAGCATGGCGAAGGTCCGCAAGCTGGCGGCGATCGCCGACGACGAGGAGCGCGAAGAACTGCGATCGGGCGAGGCCGGCGTTGTGCTGCTGCGCTTTGGTGACGCCGACAAGTTCCTGCCGGACATGACGGCGATCGTCGTGCCGGCGGAGAAGGTCATTCGCCAGCATGGGCAGGCCGTGGTCGATATCGACGTCACGTTCGCGCCCGAACTGCAGCCGGCGAAGATCACCGACGCGTGGCTGTTCGGCGAGGACGCGGCGATTCAGTGCGAGATCCCCGCGGGGCTCACCGTCGGCGGCGGGCGCAGTGCCCGCATTCCGACCGGCTCGCTGATGTTCTGATGAGTGAAAGCCGGACCATCGCCCTCCAGGTCACGCCGCGCGAACTGGCGACAATTCGCGC
>DASUGZ010000197.1:0-13774 GCA_036273755.1 Pseudolabrys sp. | reverse complement strand
AGACCGCCTCGTGGAGCGCGCCATGACAGCGCCCGGAGGCAACCGGAGCACGTAGGACTATATTCCACAGCAAGACCCTTGTCAAGCCCGGCGAACCGGGGCGCGGGAGTTCGTCGGCCTGGCATCTGCGGACAAATCATTGGCGGGCACGAACAAGACGTCGGCGGATTGACGCATGTATGAAGCTGCACTGTTGGCGAATGAGCCGACAGCCGTTCGCGAAATCGCTCCGATCCTCAGGCCGGAGCGAAGAATCGCGCGGCGACAAGGAGATTGGAACGCTTTTGATGTCGAGCGAAAAAAAGATCGTAGCTGTGGTCGATGACGACCCTGAAATGCGCGCGGCGATGGTGAGCCTCTTGTCGACGCTCGGATACAGCCCCAAGACCTTCGACTCCGCCGAAGCATTTCTTGTCTGTGCGCCGACAAGCAAGGCGCATTGCCTCGTCGTCGATATCCAACTTCCTGACATCACCGGTATTGAGCTGGCCTATCAATTGGCGGCGGACGGAATCAAAGTCCCCGTCATCTTCATGACCGGTCTCGACGATGAACTTACCCAGGTCCAGGCTGTCGGTGCGGGAGGCGTCGCGCTTTTGCACAAGCCGTTTTCCGCAAAGCTGCTGAATGACGCAATCGGCATGGCGCTCGGGTAGACCTTTCGTCCCGGTGCCGCATTCAACCGGTTACCTACCTCAATTCGCCTTGCCGCGCCGGTCGACGACGCGCACCGCCTTGCCCTGCGAACGCGGCACCTCGCCGGCCGCCTTCGGCACCACCGAGCAAGTCACGCCGATCATCGACTTGATGTGACGGGTGACCTCTTGCGCCTTGCGCGCGCGGTCGCCGGCAAAGTCGGGCGCCAGCTCGACTTCGACCGTCATCGCATCGAGCGCCCCCTCGCGCGTGAGCACGATCTGGTAATGTGGCGCGAGGCCGGGGAAGCCGACCAGCACCGCCTCGACTTGCGAGGGGTAAACGTTGACGCCGCGAATGATCATCATGTCGTCGTTGCGGCCGGTGACGCGCAGGATGCGCACGTGACTGCGCCCGCAGGCGCAAGGCTCGTCGGCGAGCCGGGTGATGTCCCGCGTCCGGTAGCGGATCATGGGCAGCGCTTCCTTGGTCAGCGTAGTGATGACCAATTCGCCCGCTTCGCCCATCGGCTTCGGCTGCAGAGTGTCGGGATCAATCACCTCGAACAGAAAATGGTCTTCCCAGCCGTGCAGGCCGTTCTGCACTTCGCGGCATTCGCTGGCGACGCCGGGCCCGATGATTTCCGACAGGCCGTACAGATCGATCGCCTTGATGCCGAGTCGCGTTTCGACGTCATGGCGCATGGCTTCGGTCCATGGCTCGGCGCCGAAGATGCCGGTGTGCAGCGGCAGTTTGCGGATATCGACGCCCATGCCTTCGGCGATCTCGGCCATGTTGAGCGCATAGGACGGCGTGGCGCAGAGAACGTGGGCGCCGAAATCCTGCAGCAGGGTAATCTGGCGTTCGGTGCCACCGCCGGAGACCGGCACCACGGTGCAGCCGAGCCGCTCGGCGCCGTAATGCGCGCCGAGCCCGCCGGTGAACAGGCCCTAGCCGTAGGCGTTGTGCACGATCTCGCCGGGCCGCGCGCCCATGCAGGCAAGGCAGCGCGCCATCAGATCGGCCCATAGATCGAGATCGCCTTTGGTGTAGCCGACCACGGTCGGCTTGCCGGTCGTTCCCGACGAGGCATGCAGGCGCAGCACCTCTTCGCGCGGCACGGTGAACATGCCGAAGGGATAATTGTCGCGCAGGTCGCTCTTCACCGTGAAAGGAAAGCGCGCGATATCGGCGAGCGAGTTGAGGTTGGCCGGATTGATTTTCGCGGCGTCGAACTTCTTCTTGTAGTGCGGCACCTTGGCATAGGCGCGCTCAAGCGTGGTCTTGAGCCGCGAAAGCTGCAGGGCCTTGAGGTCGGCGCGCGGCATCATCTCCGCCGCAGGATCGAACACAAAGCTCGGCGCTCCGGCGGTCGCGCGCTGCATGCTCATGACGAGGGCCCCGGCTGTTTCCTATATTCTGGCGCGGGACGGAGGCTCTTGCGAGTCGGAATCGGACCCCCTACCGCAGCGCGGCAAATTTGGCGGCCTTCGCCTTCAGCCGCTCGAGCGTCTTTGTTTTATCGACCACAAACCGGCTGTGCGTGCCGGTGCCGACCGGCTCCAAATTGTCCTTCACGCCGAAATCAAAGGTCACCTTGCGGCCCTCCACCGCGCGCACGGTCGCGGTGATTTCGACGGTCATATCCGGCAAGGTCGGCGCCAAGTGGCGGATCGATACTTCGATGCCGACCGAATCCTCGTTGGCGTCGGCGTGTTCCAGAATGAGATCGCGGCAGGTGTGTTCGACGTCGCGCACCATGCGCGGCGTCGCGTAGACGCGGCCCTCCTCGCCCATGAAGCCGATGGTACGTTCGCGATCGATCGTAATCCGGCTGGTGCGCGACGCGCCCGGACGCAAGCTGTCTTTCATGGAATGCTCCGCTCTGTTCGCCGGCCGATCTTAGAGTGCGAAGCGGCTCCCGGCAAAGTCTGATCGCCTTGACCGACGGCAACGGTTTGCCTAGGCAGCGACTCTAAACTGACCGCGAGGCGGGAACGCGCAGCGATGGACATGGCTCAGTATCTTGCGGCAGGCGAATTCGTCGACAGCGGCGCGCCGCAACTCATCGCTTTCGCCAAAGCCACGACGCAAGGCGCCGGCGACGCCGACGCGGCGATCCTCAAGCTCTATGCCGCGGTGCGCGACGGCATCGTCTACGACCCTTACGTCAGCCTGTCCGACCCGGAGAACTTTCGCGCCAGCAGCGTTCTCAAACGCGGGCGCGGCTTTTGCGTCGGCAAGTCGGCGCTGCTCGCCGCCGGCGCGCGCGTCATCGGCGTGCCATCGCGGATGGGTTACGCCGACGTGCGCAATCATCTCACCTCGCGGCGGCTCTACGAGATGGCGAAGACCGACGTCTTCATCTGGCACTCCTATACTGAGTTGTATCTTGCCGGGCGCTGGGTGAAGGCGACGCCCGCCTTCGACGCCGCCTTGTGTACGCGCGCCAACATCAAGCCGCTCGAGTTCGACGGCCGCACCGATTCGCTGTTCCAACCATTCGACCCGGCCGGTCGGCGGCACATGGAATATCTGCGCGACCGCGGCACGTTTGCCGACGTGCCCTACAATGTCATTCAAGCGGACTTTATCGCGACCTACCCGGCCTGGATGAGCAGTCAGGGGCTGGCCGGCGACTTCCACGCGGAAGCCGTCGCCGAAGTCCTGTCCAAACGGCCGGCGGGCAAATAGCGCGCCGTTATTTAACCAGCTTGCGGCCGGTGACCGCCTCGAGGTTCTTGTAGAAAATCTTGTCGCTGGTCGCTTTGTCGAGGCCGAACTCTTCAAGAATCTGCAGCGTCACGCGCGGGTACATCGCTCCGTTTTCCGGATCGAACGGGCAATCGGAAGCAAACACGATTTTGTCGATCGGGAAGAATTCCAGCCCGCATTTTGTCGCGGGCTTACCGCCGAACACCGCGGTGTCGGCGTAGAAGTCCTGCTTGAAGTAGTCGAGCGGCCGCTTCTTCATGCTTTTGCGCAGCGCGAAGTAGTCCTCGTCGGTGGTGCGCGAGCCCATCACGTCGTTGCCTGGGCCGATACGGCCTTCGAGCATCGGCACGATGCCGCCGAAATGATGGGTGATGATCTTCAGGTTCGGATGGTTGTCCATGATCTTGGAATAGACCAGCCGGATCATTGCCGTTGCCGTCTCGTAGGACCAGCCGAAGGTCCACCAGATCTCGTACAGCGATTTCGTCTCGTCGGCATAGTCCGGCATTTCGGCGCCGCGCGCCGGATGCAGCCAGACCGGCTTGCCGAGCTCGTTCATCTTCTTCCAGAACGGCAGATATTGCGGCCGGTCGAGCGGCTTGCCGGCGATATTGGTGTAGATTTGGACGCCGAGCGCGCCCATCTTGATGGCGCGTTCGGCTTCGCCGACGCCGGCGTCCGCCGCGTCGAGACAGACCTGCGCGATCCAACCCGGGAAATATTGCGACTCCTTGGCGCACAGTTCGACAAAGCCATCATTGATGATGCGGCAGTATTCGTCGATCTGCTGCGCGCTCTTGGCCAGCCTTTCGACCGGCGGCTGCGGATAGGCGAGGATCTGCTGGTAGTCTTTGTGGCTGTCGATGATCTTCTTGCGTGCGTCGAGGTCGAAAAGCGGAGGGATCGCGCGCACGCGCTTGCCCATGTCTTTGTACTGCCCGGCGACTTCGATCATGGTGTCGAAGAATTTTTTCGGGAAAAAGTGCGTATAGGCGTCAATGCGCATGGGGCGTTCCTCCGGCGGCGCTTTCTTACACGCCCATTTTTTCCGTGTCGACGGTGGGCAGGCCGGTAGGTGCCACACGGCAGAGTAGCGCGCGCAGTTTATAGGTTCCCATCGGCGGATCAGAAGGCGGCTTGTTGCCGGTGTGCAGATTGGCGTTCGAGGACCTGACGCCGTGGTCAGGCGCCGGCTGCCCCGAGAACCACCGACCATGCGCGACGTGTATCACATGCGAGCCGATCGCCTGCTCGAAGCGGATCGAATGGAATCGCCGCGGCCGTCATGGCAGCTGCGGCATCAGCATTTTGCGAACGCCGATTTGGGATTGCAGGATATTCATGCCGGCAAACCAAGCCACCCAGCAAAAAGTTGAACCGACACCGAGCATTTCCGAGGCGCCAGTTTCACCACTTTACCGACCCGGAATCGGGCTGGCGCCGGCCCACGCCGCCCATTGCAAGCAAGCGACGGTTGGGGCAAATTTAGCTTGATTTCGATTAGGGAAACGGCGTGGTCAGGGGACGTTGTATATTCGGGAATTCGTTTGGTCCCCAACGATACGCAGTTGCCGTCGAATGACCGGCAGCGCATAACGAAAGCAACGAAACCGGGAGGAAAGAAACAATGTTAACCAGATATTTGGCCGGCACGGTTGCCGCACTCGCCATCGGCGCATTCGCCGCAGGCGGCGCTTCCGCGCAAGATACTGTCAAGATCGGCCTCATCGTATCGATGACCGGTCAGCAGGCATCGACCGGCAAGCAGATCAAGGCCGCCGTCGATCTCTACATGAAGGAACATGGCGACTCGGTCGCCGGCAAGAAGATCCAGGTGATCCTCCGCGATTCCGCCAGCGTTCCCGACAATACCAAGCGGCTGGCGCAGGAATTGATCGTCAACGAGAAGGTCAACGTCATCGCTGGCTTCGAAATCACGCCGGCCGCGATGGTCGTCGCCCCGCTCGCCACCGAAGCCAAGGTGGTGGAAGTCGTCATGGCGGCGGGCACCTCGATCATCACCGAGAAATCGCCCTACATCGCGCGCACCAGCTTCACGGTGCCGCAGTCGTGCGTCATCGTCGCCGACTGGGCGGCGAAGAACAAAATCAAGAAGGTCGTCACCATCGTTTCCGACTACGCGCCGGGCTTCGACGCCGAGAAGTCGTTCTCCGAACGCTTCAAGGCGGCCGGCGGCACGGTGGCGGAATCGATCCGCGTGCCGCTCGCCAACCCGGACTTCGCACCGTTCCTGCAGCGCGCGGCGGACGCCAAGCCGGACGCCATCTTCATCTTCGTACCGTCGGGTCAGGGCGGCACCTTCATGAAACAATACACCGAGCGCGGCCTCGACAAGGCTGGCATCAAGCTGATCGGCCCCGGCGACGTGACCGACGACGACCTGCTGCCCGGCATGGGCGACGCGGCGATCGGCACCGTCACCGCGCATTTCTATTCGGCCGATCACGACTCGGCGATGAACAAGGCCTATGTCTCGGCGTTCGAGAAGGCCAATCATTTCCGCCCCAACTTCATGTCGGTCGGCGGCTATGACGGCATGGCCCTGATCTACGGCGCGCTGAAGAAGACCGGCGGCAAGGCCGACGGCGATTCGCTGATCGCCGCCATGAAGGGGATGAAATGGGAAAGCCCGCGCGGGCCGATCTCAATCGATCCCGACACGCGCGACATCATCCAGAACATCTATATGCGCAAGGTCGAGAAGAAGAACGGACAGCTCTACAACGTCGAATTCGAGACCTTCAAAGACGTCAAGGATCCGGTCAAAGCGGCGATGAAAAAATAGTACCGCCGTCCTCGTGCGCGCGGCGGCTGACACGTCGCCGCGCGCATTTCTTGTCGGAAGCCGGTCGACCAGCAAGACCCGATAGCCAAGCGCACGGCTGGGTGCGAATTTTTCGGAGCGAGCGGAGTTCGCGGCGTCCAGATGCTTACAATTCTTTTTGACGGTATCGCCTACGGCATGTTGCTGTTTGTGCTCGCCTCGGGCCTCTCGGTGACGCTCGGCCTGATGAACTTCATCAATCTCGCTCACGGCTCCTTCGCCATGGCCGGCGGCTACATCGCCGTCATTCTGGTCAACCACCTAGGCGTCCCGTTTTTCGCCGCATTGCCGCTTGCGTTTCTCGCCAGCGCCGCCATCGGCTTTCTGCTCGAGCGCACGCTCTATGCGCACGTCTATCGCAAGCCGCATCTCGATCAGGTGCTGTTCACCATCGGCCTTGTCTTCATGTCGGTGGCGGCGACCGATTACGTCATGGGCTCGAGCCAGGTGTTCGTGCAGATTCCGGCGTACCTGCAGGGCCAATTCGAGATTGCCGGCATCGGTGTCGGCCGCTACCGGCTGCTGATCATCGTTCTGTGCGGACTGCTGACGATCGCACTGCAATTCACCCTGGCCAAAACCCGCTTCGGCAGCCGGCTGCGCGCCGCGGTCGACGACAGCCGCGTCGCGCAGGGCCTCGGCATCAACGTCAACTGGGTGTTCTCGCTGACCTTTGCCTTCGGCTGCGGCCTCGCCGGACTCGGCGGCGCTATGGGCGCAGAAATCCTCGGGCTCGATCCGACCTTCCCGCTCAAATACATGATCTTCTTTTTGATCGTAGTGACGGTCGGCGGCACGTCGAGCATCACCGGCCCGTTCCTCGCTTCGCTCTTGCTCGGCATCGGCGACGTCGCCGGCAAGTATTACGTGCCGACGCTCGGCTCCTTCGTCATCTACACCATCATGATCGTCGTGTTGATCTGGCGGCCGCAGGGTTTGTTCGCCCGCGCCACGTCGCGGTGAGGCGCCCATGACGCCGCCGCCGGTTGCCGTCCGTGCCGCCACCGAGTGGTTGGCTGCCCGCGCCCGCTGGCAGCCGCTGGAAATCGTGTTCTGGATCGGCGCCTTTGCCGCGATCTGGCTGTTGCCGGGCCGTCACCTGATCCTGACCGAAATCGCCTGGCTTGGCCTGTTCGCGTTGTCGCTCGACCTCATCCTCGGCTATGCCGGCATCATCTCGCTTGGCCATGCGGCCTTTTTCGGCCTGGGCGCCTACACGGCCGCGCTTCTGGCGAAATACGGGATCATCAACGAGCCGGTGCTGGCGATGCTCGTCGCCGGCCTTGCAGCAATGGCGCTCGGCTTCGTCACCAGTTTCCTGGTGCTGCGCGGCTCCGACCTGACGCGGCTGATGGTGACGCTGGGCGTGGCGTTGGTGTTGCGCGAATTGGCCAACCGTTATGGCTGGCTGACCGGCGGCGCCGACGGCCTACAAGGCGTGACCATCAATCCGCTGTTCGGCATGTTCCGCTTGGATATGTTCGGCCACACCGGCTACGTCTATTGCCTGGTTGTGCTGTTCATCCTGTTCTTGCTCGCCCGCCGGCTGGTGAACTCGCCCTTCGGATTGTCGCTGATGTCGGTGAAGGGCAATCCGCTGCGCGCCTCGGCGATCGGCATCTCCGTCGACGCGCGGCTCGTTGTGATCTACACCGTTGCCGCCGCCTACGCCGGAATTGCCGGCGCGCTGCTGGCGCAAACCACATCCTTCGCCTCGCTCGAGGTGTTTTCCTTCGATCGCTCGGCCGATCTGCTGCTGATCCTGATCATCGGCGGCACCGGCTATCTCTACGGCGGCCTGATCGGCGCCATCATCTTTAAATTCATGCAGGACTTTTTGTCGCAATTGACGCCGCAATACTGGCCGTTCTGGATCGGTCTGGTACTGCTGGTGATCGTGCTGGTCGGGCGAGAGCGCATCTCGGCGTGGACAGCGCCGTTCCGGCGCTTCGCCGCGCATCTCAGCTGGCGGGCATTGGCACGTCGCTTCGCCGTGTCCGGCGAGAGGCATTGACCATGGCCGTGGCACTGGAGACGATCGGCCTGATAAAGCGTTTCGGCGCGTTGGTTGCAGCTAACAACGTGTCACTGCAAATCCAAAAGGGCGCGCGCCACGCCTTGATCGGACCGAACGGCGCCGGCAAAACCACGCTGATCAATCTGCTCACCGGCGTGCAGAAGCCGACCTCCGGACGAATTTTGCTCGACGGCAAAGACATCAGCGGCAAGGCGACCTACGAGCGGGTCCGCCTCGGCATCGTACGCACCTTCCAGATCAACCAGTTGTTCGGCGACCTCACTCCGCTGGAAACGGTCGGACTCGCGGTGTCCGAGCGCCGCGGCCAAGGGCTCGACTGGTGGCGCGTGGTCGGCAGCCGGCCGGATTTGATCAACGAAGTTGTCGAAATCCTGGAGCAGTTCAACCTCACCGACGTCATCGACAAGCGCACCTCGGTTTTGCCCTACGGCAAGCAGCGCTTGTTGGAGATCGCCGTCGCCATCGCCTGCCGCCCGCACGTGCTGCTGCTCGACGAGCCGGCCGCCGGCGTGCCCGAGGACGAGCGGCACGAGATCCTGGGCGCCGTCGCTACGCTGCCGAAGGATGTGACCGTGCTCTTGATCGAGCACGACATGGACATCGTTTTTTCTTTCGCCGACCGCATCTCCGTGCTGGTCAATGGCGCATTGTTCGTCGAAGGCAGCCCTGAAGAAGTTGCAAACGATGCACGCGTCAAGGCGGTCTATCTCGGCGAGGAGTTGCCCGATGGCTGACCTCCTCGACGTACAAGGTTTGACCGCCGGCTACGGCGAAGCGGTGGTTCTGAGCGACGTCACCTTCAGGATCGCCGAAGGCCAGGCGTTGGCGCTGCTCGGCCGTAACGGCATGGGCAAGACCACTTTGGTCAATTCGATCGTTGGGGTGACCCGCCACATCGGCGGCACGATCAGCCTCGACGGCCGCGACATCACGAAGTTACGGCCGGATCAGCGCGCACATTGCGGCATCGGCTGGGTGCCGCAGGAGCGCAATATCTTCCGCTCGCTGACGGTTGAAGAGAACATGACCGCGGTGGCGCGGCCGGGACGCTGGACGCCTGCCAAGGTCTATGAGCTTTTTCCGCGTCTCGCCGAACGGCGTAACAATCTCGGCAATCAATTGTCCGGCGGCGAGCAGCAGATGCTGGCGGTCGGACGCGCACTCATCCTCAACCCGCGCATCATGCTGCTCGACGAGCCGCTTGAAGGCCTGGCGCCGATCCTGATCGCGGAATTGCTTGCCGCCTTGCGCAAAATCATCCGCGAGGAAGGTCTGTCGGCGATCCTGGTCGAGCAGAACGCACAGAAGATTCTTGGCGTGACCGATCAGGCCATCATCATCGAGCGCGGCAGTATCGTCTATCAAGGCGAAAGCGCCGCGCTTAAAGCCGACCACAAGATTCTGGAAACCTATGTCGGCGTCACCGGTTCACATAGCGCCGGACGCAAGCGCGGCGCGTCTGCTCCCTTGCCTTGATCGCACCGTTCGGCGCATCCTGCGGGGCAGAAAAACAATGCCCCGGGGAGAATGGTCAATGCGCAAAAGATCGCGCAATTCGGCGAAAACGCGTCCGCTGCGCTCGCAATTGTGGTTCGACAATCCCGACAACCCGGGCATGACGGCGCTCTACCTCGAGCGCTATCTCAACTACGGCCTGACCAGCAAGGAACTGCGTTCCGGCAAACCGATCGTCGGCATTGCGCAGACCGGCTCGGACCTGTCGCCGTGCAACCGGCATCATCTCGAACTCGCCAAGCGCGTACGCGAGGGCATCCGTGCCGCCGGCGGCATCGCCTTCGAGTTTCCTTGCCACCCGATCCAGGAAACCGGCAAGCGGCCAACGGCCGCGCTCGACCGCAACCTCGCCTATCTGAGCCTGGTCGAGGTGCTCTACGGCTATCCGCTCGACGGCGTCGTGCTGATGACCGGCTGCGACAAGACCACGCCTGCGTGCCTGATGGCGGCGGCGACTGTCAACACGCCGGCGATCGTCCTGTGCGGCGGCCCGATGCTCAACGGTTGGTGGAAGGGCGAACGTGCCGGCTCCGGCACGGCAATCTGGAAAGCGCGTGAGGACATGGCCGCCGGCAAAATCGACGCCGAGGAGTTTATCGATATCGCTGCCTCGACCGCCCCCTCGATCGGCCACTGCAACACCATGGGCACAGCTTCGACCATGAACGCGCTCGCCGAAGCGCTCGGCATGACGCTGCCCGGCTGCGCGGCGATTCCGGCGCCCTATCGCGAGCGCGGCCAAATCGCCTACGACACCGGCGTGCGCGCGGTCGAGATCGTGCATGAGAACCTCAGGCCGTCGGACATCCTCACCCGCAAGGCGTTCGAGAACGCCATCGTCGCCAATTCGGCGATCGGCGGCTCGACCAATGCGCCGATCCACATCAACGCCATCGCCCGCCATATTGGCGTGAAGCTCACAATCGAGGACTGGGAAGCGGTCGGCTACGACGTGCCGCTTCTGGTCAACATGCAGCCGGCCGGCAAATATCTCGGCGAAGAATATTTCCGCGCCGGCGGGCTGCCGGCGGTGATGAACGAATTGCTGCGCGCCAAGCGAATTCACGCCGATGCGCTCACCGTCAACGGCAGGAGCATGGGCGACAACGTGCGGCGCGCCGCCGTTGCCGACGCCGACGTTATCCGTCCCTACAAGCGGCCGCTGAAGCAGGAGGCCGGTTTCATCGTCCTCAAGGGCAACCTGTTCGATGCCGCCATCATGAAGGCGAGCGTCATCTCAGACGAATTCCGCGCGCGCTATCTCAGCAACCCGAAGGACCGCAACGCCTTCGAGGGCCGCGCCGTGGTGTTCGACGGGCCGGAGGACTACCACCACCGCATCGACGATCCGGCGCTCAAGATCGACGAAAACACCATTCTCTTCATCCGCGGCGTCGGCCCAATCGGCTATCCCGGCTCTGCGGAAGTCGTGAACATGCAGCCGCCCGCGGCGATGATCAAACGCGGCATCACCGCGCTGCCTTGCATCGGCGACGGCCGCCAATCCGGCACCTCTGGCTCGCCGTCGATCCTCAACGCCTCGCCGGAAGCGGCGGCTGGCGGCGGACTGGCGCTGCTCAAGACCGGCGACCGCGTGCGCATCGATCTCAATACAGGCAGCGCCGACATGTTGGTCGCGAAGGCCGAACTGGCGCGGCGCCGGGCAGCGCTGCAAAAACGCGGCGGCTACCGATATCCGCCGAGCCAGACGCCATGGCAGGAGATCCAGCGCGGCATGGTCGATCAGCTCGCCGCCGGCATGGTGCTCAAGCCTGCGGTCAAATATCAGCGCGTCGCGCAGACGTTTCCCGTGCCGCGCGACAACCATTGACGGAGATAGCGATGGGCATTCGTCTGCAGGGTAAAGTCGCGTTGGTCACCGCCGCCGGGCAAGGCATCGGCCGCGCCATCGCCGAGGCCTTCATCACCGAGGGCGCCATCGTCATCGCCACCGACGTTGACGCCAACAAGCTGCAGGGCCTTGAAGCCAAGAAGGCGATCAAGCTCGATGTGCTGTCGAACGCCGCTGTCGTCGAGCTCGGCAAAGCCATCGAAACCGAATTCGGCGGGCTCGACGTGCTCGCCAACGTCGCCGGCTACGTGCACCAGGGCACGGTGCTCGAGTGCGCGGACAAGGACTGGGACTTTTCCTTCGACCTCAACGTCAAGGCGATGCATCGCACCATCAAGGCGTTTCTGCCCGGCATGCTGAAAAAAGGTGGCGGCTCGATCGTCAACATGTCGTCGGGCGTTTCGTCCATCAAAGCCTTGCCCAACCGCTACGTCTATGGCGCGACCAAGGCGGCGGTGATCGGGTTGACCAAGGCGGTCGCCATCGATTTCATCACCAAGGGCATCCGCTGCAATGCCATCTGTCCGGGCACCATCGAATCCCCCTCGCTCGAGGACCGTGTCGCCACGCTGTCGAAGCAGACCGGCAAGCCGGAGCAGCAGGTGTGGGACGACTTCATTGCCCGCCAGCCCATGAAACGGTTGGGCACGGCCGCGGAAGTCGCAGCGCTCGCCGTGTTCCTGGCGTCGGATGAATCGCGCTACATCACCGGCCAGCCGCATTTGGTCGACGGCGGGCTGGCACTCTAGGACCCCGCCGCATTCCACGAATTGTCTAAAATATCGTGCTTGATTTTCGCTCCCTGAAAGACCCATGATTTACCGGTAAAATTGGGCTGCGAAATACAAGAATAAGAGAATAAGGGTGTGGCCGCCTCGCCGGCCGGGAGGATAACGAATGGCTTCGGTCGCCATCCGCGGCGTACGCAAGGCTTTCGGCGCGACAGCCGTGATCCACGGCGTCGATGTTTCAATCGGCGATGGCGAATTCGTGGTGCTGGTCGGCCCGTCCGGCTGCGGCAAATCCACGCTGCTGCGCATGATCGCCGGCCTCGAGAACATCACCGCGGGTGAAATCAGCATCGGCGAGCGCGTCGTCAACAACCTGCCGCCCAAGGAACGTGACGTCGCCATGGTGTTCCAGAACTACGCGCTCTATCCGCACATGACGGTCGCCGCCAACATGGGCTTCTCGATGAAGCTGCGTGGCGCGGCCAAGCACGAGATCGACGAGCGCGTCAATCGCGCCGCGCAAATCCTCGGCCTGACGCAGCTGCTCGCCCGCTTCCCGCGCCAGCTTTCCGGCGGTCAGCGCCAGCGCGTGGCCATGGGGCGCGCCATCGTGCGCGACCCACAGGTGTTCCTGTTCGACGAGCCGCTGTCGAACCTCGACGCCAAACTGCGGGTGCAGATGCGCACCGAGATCAAGGAACTGCATCAGCGGCTGAAGACCACGACCATCTACGTCACCCACGACCAGATCGAAGCCATGACCATGGCCGACAAGATCGTGGTCATGCACGACGGTCTGGTCGAGCAGATCGGCGCACCGCTCGCTCTTTACGACCGGCCGGACAATCTTTTCGTCGCCGGCTTTATCGGCTCGCCGGCCATGAACATGATCAAGGGCCGCATCCGTGCCAATGGCAGCGCCGCCTTCGAGGGCGCCGACGGCTTGAGCTTCGCGCTCGGCGGCGCACCGGCGGGCAGCGACGGGCGCCCGGCGATCTGCGGCGTGCGGCCCGAGCATTTCACGCTCGCCGACGACGGCGCCGAAGCCGAAGTGCAGGTGGTCGAGCCAACCGGCTCCGAATTGCAAGTCGTCGCCAAGATGGCCGGCGACGACATCATCGCGGTGTTCCGCGAACGCCATCAATTCAAGCCGGGCGACAAGATCCGGCTCAAACCCGATCCGCGCCTGGTGCATCTGTTCGACGAGGCGACGGGGAAACGAATGACGTGACGAAACACACAAACGGAGGGACGACCATGACGGACTTTACTCGCCGCGCTTTGGTGAAGGGCGGCACCGCGCTGGGCGCGGCAAGCGCTCTCACCGGCCCTGCTCTACTCGACTGGGCCAAGGCCTGGGCGCAGAACGCGCCTTGGAAGCCGGAGAAGGGCGCCAAGCTTTCGATGCTGCGCTGGAAGTATTTCGTGCAGTCGGAAGACGA
>DASUGZ010000196.1:0-3826 GCA_036273755.1 Pseudolabrys sp. | reverse complement strand
CGAGCTTAGCCGCGTGTTGCTCGATCAGTTTGTGGTCTTCCATCACCATCTGCGGCAGGAAGGGCAGGCCGTATTGCTTGCCGAGCTTGATGCTTGATACCTCGGCCGATGCCGGCCGCCCCAGCGCCGGCAGCGCCACCAGCCCAGCGACGAATTCGCGCCTGTTCATGTGATCCCTCCCGATTTTGCCCTTGACGCCCTCACTCACTTGAAGCCGAACAGCCGCGCCGGATTGTCGGCGAGGATGCGCTTGCGCATCGCCGCGTCCGGCGCCCATTCCCCGAGCAGATTGTAGAGCTGGATGGTGCCGACGCGGTCGTGGAACGACAAATGCGGAAAATCGCTGCCCCAGATCAATTGGCTGGGCACTTCCGCCATCAGCGCTTGCGCGATCGGCTTGACGTCGGCGAAATCCGGCGCGGTCGAGAAGCGGTAGATGCCGGTGAGCTTGACCCAACAGCGTTTCGAGCCATCGCTGGCGAGCTTGAGGAATTCCTGGAAACCCCGCTGCCGCGGCCCGTCCTTTGCCGGAAACAGTCCCATATGCGCGACAGTGAACTCGATCGGCAGCTCGCGCAGCGTCGGCATCAATTCGCTGACCAGCCAGCCCGGCGTCAGAAAGTCGAGATGCCAACCGATTTCCCGGCACAGCTTGGCAAGGCGCGCGATGCGCGGCTTCATCGAGTCGGCCAAACCAGCCTCCGGCTTGCGGATCGGTGAGATATTGACACGGATGCCGCGCACGCCAAGCGCATTGAGATCGGCGAGTTCCTTGTCGCTGGTTTTGCTCTCGTCCAGATCGATGATGCCGCGGCGAACCGCCGGATTGAGCGCGCGCATGGCGTCGAGCATGCAGTCATTGTTGAAGCCGTAGGCGCTCGGCTGCACGAAGACGTAGCGCACGAAGCCGAGGCGGTTCGCGAGCTTGAGATAGACTTCAAGCGGCTCATGCGGCGGTTTGTAGCGGATGTCGGCGCCGTAAGGATATTTGCCCGGCGGACCGAAGACGTGGAAATGCGCGTCGCAGGCGTTCGTCGGCGCGGCGAAGGCCGGTTCATAGCCGGCGTCGGGGTCGTGCTTGGGGGTGTCGTCCATTATTGTTCCGTTATGTAACGAGGGCGTCGGCCTTCATCGCCACCGGTAGGCCTTGAGCCGTCAGCGCGTTGACGGCGGCCCAGGCGGTCGCCTGGATCGACGACCAGACGGGGATGTCGAGTTTGGCGCGCAACGCCGCTACCGCTTGAAGCGTTGGCAATTGCGAGCAAGCAATGAACAGGCTTTTGCTCCGCGGCGTTACCGTACGCAGCGCCAAATCGAATACTTGCTCTTCAGTGATCGCGCCAAGTTCAGCCGTGGTCTTGCAGAAGAAGCTGTTCAGGGTTTCGACCGCGATGCCGGAAGATTCGAGGTAGGCGCGCAGACCGTCGTTCACCGGCTGCAGATAGGGCGTCACCACCGCGGTCTCGCCAACACCCGCATTGCGCAAGACGTCGACCATGGCGCCTGCCGTGCTGACGACGTCCGCACCGGTATTCGCGCGCAATTTGTCGATCATGGCGGCATTGCCGGCCGGGCCGCCGAGAAAGCCGGCGGCCGTGCAGCCGTAGATCACCAGGTCGAGTTGCTCGTCGGCATAGGGCGCGACTGCATCGAGCGTCGCATCGGCATATGCAGGCAGGTCTTCCAGGAGAAGCGTACGCGGCGGACGCTTCACCCGCGCCACCGGCATCGGCGCCAGCGCCGGGCACAGCGCGCCAATCTCCGGTTCCATGGTGGTGTTGTTCTCCGGCACTACGACCAGCGCTTTCGGCATGATCCCTCCGCTTCACAGCGTAAGTTTGAACAGCGTCGTCTTTTCCATGTCGTCACCATACCAAGCCGTGATGGCGGCCTCGCGCTTGTCGATATATTTGGTCTGGCCGTTGTCCTGCACCATCGGCACGTCGTGACCCGGCACCATGATGCTGCCCGCGCGTTTGCGCCACAGCTGCCAGATTTTTTCGATCGACGCTTTGCTGACCGCCGCGTCATAGGTCATGTCGGTGGTGCCCGACACCAGCTCCGCGCGGTTCTTGGCGGCGTCGCCGGCAAAAATTACGTCCTTGTCCGGCCCATGCAGCACATAGACGAGACAGCCGGGCGTATGCCCGGGTGCAAGATGCGCGGTGATACCGGGGAAGACTTCCTCGCCTTCCTTCGCGGTGTGCAGCTTCGGGTAATTCTTGAGCTCGCGCATGTAGAATTCGGGGACAGGCGTTTCGCCCCAGCGCACCGTCAACGACCAATCCAGCTCATGCGCACCGATTACAATGCGTGCATTGGGAAACATCGGATAATTTACCGAGTGATCGTGATGCGAATGCGTCAAAAGCAGATCGGTCACCTCGGCCGGCTTCACGCCGCGCTCGGCAAAACGCTTCAGCAGCATGGTACGCATGCTGAAGCCGCCGGTATCGACCACCAGAATGCGAGCATGCGCGCGGATGACCACCACCGTGCTCCAGCCCAGGCCGCCGTGACAAACCGACTTGCCGGGGAAACCCTGGACGACGATGTCGATGTCGTAGTCGCCGACTTTCATGATCAATCGGCCAGCGGCTTATCGGAGACCGGCAGCGGCGGCAGGCCGGCTTTCGCCGCTTCCTTCTGCAACTCGGCCAATTCCTTGGCGTGATAAGGAACGCCGGTGCGCCGGTATTTGGCCTCCAAGCGGCGCTCGCGCTCGCCCGGCATGATGACTTCGCTGAAACCTTCCGCCAGCGGCGAGCCGTGCACGCGCTGAGCCAGCTTGTCCATGCGCTGAAGATATTCTTCCTTGGAGATGAACAGGTCAGGCTTCATCGCCAGCAGGAAGTGGCCGACGTTCTGTGGGCGCTCGAAGTCGAGGAACTGGTTGCCGACGTCCCCGGCGCAGCCGGCGCCGGTGATGACACCGCACAGGACGTCCATCAGCATCGATAGGCCGGAGCCTTTCGGGCCGCCGATCGGTTGCATGACGCCGCCGTCGAGCGCGGCGTTAGGATCGGTGGTCGGCCGGCCCTTGGCGTCGAGCGCGTAGCCGAGCGGAATGCTTTCGCCGCGCCGCGCCGCACGCCGCACCTTGCCGCGCGCCGCCGCCGCCGGCGACATGTCGAGGTCGAACGGAATCTCTTTGCCCGCAGGCGCGCAGACCGCGATCGGACTGGTGCCGATAATCGGCGCCATGCCACCCCAAGGCGGCATGCCCGGTGAGGCATTCGTGAGCGCGATGCCGATAAAGCCTGCATCGAGCGCCTGCAGCGAGTAATTGGCCGCCATGCCGAAATGCGTGCTGCGCCGCGCCGTGACGATGCCGACGCCGAATTCGCGCGCCAGCTCGATCGCCGCGGCCATGGCCTCGGTCGCGACGACAAAGCCGAAACCGTTCTGCCCATCGAGCGCGCCGACCATCGGTGTGACGCGCTCAACCTTCAGCTCCGGCGTCGGGTTGATCAGGCCGCGCCGCACTCGCTCGAGATAATGCGGCAGATATTGCAGGCCGTGGGTGTCGACGCCGCGCAAGTCGGCGCGCACCAGGCAGCCCGCGACGATATCGGCGTCCCGCTCCGGCAGCCCATGCGCCAGCAGCAGGCGGCGGCCAAAGGTCTCGGCTGCCTCGACGGTCGCATAGGACGGACCTTTCGTCGCCGCGGCCTGCGGCCTCTCATTGGTCATCGTCATGGTCAGCTGCCGTTCAAGCCGTAAGCTTCGGGGAAGAACATGTCTTTCCAGGACGCCGGTTTCTTCTTGATGCGCCCGACCTTGTACATGAAGTCGACGAACTTCATCAGATTGACCGGGGTCGTCG
>DASUGZ010000195.1:0-13221 GCA_036273755.1 Pseudolabrys sp. | reverse complement strand
GGCCGAAAAACGCGCGCTGTGGGATATCGTCGGCCGCGCGCTCTGCTCCGAGCCGGTGAAGCAGGCTTTCATCCGGCGTCTTGCGCCTGGTCTCACAAAGCGTTTCGGCGCCGACTTCGCCAAGGTCGGCATGTATCCGATCCCGATTCTGACGCGCGATATCCCGGGCTACCTGATCACGCCGCACACCGACACCAAGTGGAAGGGGATCACGGTTCAGCTCTATCTGCCGAAGGACGACGCCAATACCGACATCGGCACCATCTTCCATGAGCGGCTGCCGGATGGTTCGATGCCGAAGAAAGCGCAGATGCGCTTTGCGCCGAACTCCGGCTACGCGTTTGCGGTCGGCACCGACACCTGGCATTCGGCGGACCCGGTGCACAATCGCGTCAAGTCGCGTGATTCCATTCTGCTGACTTACTTTGTCGACCAAGGCCTGTTGCGGAACTTCCGCAATCGCGGCAAGCGGGTCGGCAACTTCGTGCTCAACGAGTTGCGCCAATACCTGCCGGTGTGAGCGGCGCGCCGCTCACGTTAAAGGCACCTTAACGCGATTCCCGGTAGCGTGGCTGGCCATGGTTTCCCATCGCCGCCGCCGTGCCATTCTGACTGCGCTCGCGCTCTATACGTTTGCGGCGCTGTTCGTCGGCTATTTCGCGGCCAATGCTTTTACCGGCAATCACGGGCTGCGCGCGCAAGCTGACCTCGAGCAGCAACTGGGTTCGATGCAGGGCGAGCTGACGCATCTCAAGGCCGAGCGCGCTCTGTGGGAGCGGCGCGTGGCGCTCTTGCGCTCCGACAAAATCGATCCCGACATGCTGGACGAGCGCGCACGGGCCTTGCTCGGCTTTGCCGACCCGCGCGACCTGGTTCTGCTCACGCATCCGCGCTAGCACGGCGCGCATTATCCACCGCCCGTCCGGGTAATTTTCAGCCAAATTCCGACCATTTTGCGCAATCCAAACGCGCGGTCTCGCGCTTTCGCCGTCGGGCGATTTAAGCTATTGGGAGGAACGCGAAGCCGAACCGAGCCTTATCATTTCAACAGTGCCCGGACGCCTTCGCAGGGAGTGCCTATGGCGGTTGCCAAGAAAAGTCTTAGCGCCGAGCCTAAGGAAACGGCCGGCTCGGTAGCCGATTTCACCAAGGACCAGGAGCTTTCCGCCTATCGTACCATGCTGACCATCCGCCGCTTCGAGGAGAAGGCGGGGCAAATGTACGGAATGGGCCTGATCGGCGGCTTTTGCCACCTCTATATCGGCCAGGAAGCCGTGGTGGTCGGCATGCAAATGGCGCTGCAGCCGGGCGACGCGGTCATCACGGGCTACCGCGACCACGGCCATATGATCGCGACCGGCATGGACCCGAAAGGCGTCATGGCCGAGCTGACCGGCCGGACGCACGGCTATTCCAAGGGCAAAGGCGGCTCGATGCACATGTTCAGTGTCGAGAAAGGCTTCTACGGCGGCCACGGTATCGTCGGCGCCCAGGTGCCGCTCGGCACGGGTTTGGCCTTTGCCAACCGCTATCGTGACAACGGCAAGATATCGGTGACCTATTTCGGCGACGGCGCTGCCAACCAGGGCCAGATCTACGAGAGTTTCAACATGGCCGAGCTGTGGAAGCTGCCGGTCATCTATGTGATCGAGAACAACCGCTACGCCATGGGCACCTCGATCACGCGCGCCTCGGCCGAAACCAATCTGTCGCGCCGCGGTTTGTCGTTCAACATTCCCGGCGAGCAGGTCGACGGCATGGATGTGCGCGCGGTCAAGGCGGCGGGCGAGAAAGCCGCGGCCTGGTGCCGCGCCGGCAAGGGGCCGTTTATTCTGGAAATGTTGACCTACCGCTACCGCGGCCATTCGATGTCCGATCCGGCCAAGTACCGCACGCGTCAGGAAGTCGAGGAGGTGCGCACGCAGCACGATCCGATCGACATGGCGCGCCATCGCATTCTCGAAAAGAAATTCGCCAAGGAAGACGAGCTGAAGAAAATCGACGGCGCGGTGCGCGACCTGATCAACCAGGCCGCCGAATTCGCCACCCACGATCCGGAGCCCGACGCCTCCGAACTTTACACCGACGTCTATCGGGTATGAGGACAGCGTAGCGGCCATGCCCATCGAAGTGCTCATGCCCGCGCTGTCGCCCACGATGGAGAAGGGCAACCTCGCCAAGTGGCTGAAGAAGGAGGGCGACGTCGTCAAATCCGGCGACGTCATCGCCGAGATCGAGACCGACAAGGCGACGATGGAAGTCGAGGCGGTCGACGAGGGCACGCTGGGCAAAATACTCGTTCCCGAAGGCACCGCCGACGTCGCGGTGAACACACCGATCGCCGTGATCCTCGGCGAGGGTGAGGACAAGTCGGCGATCAAGGCCGGCGCGCGCGGCACGGCACCGAAGCGGGCCGCCGCGCCGCCGAGCGAAGAGGTCGCGGAACCCGAGCCGCGCGTTGAGGAACGACGGGCCAATAAAGAGCCGAAGGCGCCGGCTGCACCGGCGGCGCCCGAAACTAAAGTCGCCGCCGATCCCGATATTCCGGACGGCACCGAGATGGTGACCATGACCATGCGCGAAGCGCTGCGCGACGCCATGGCTGAGGAGATGCGGCGCGACAAAGATGTGTTCGTGATGGGCGAGGAGGTCGCCGAATACCAGGGCGCCTACAAGGTCACGCAGGGTCTGCTGCAGGAGTTCGGCGACAAACGCGTCATCGACACGCCAATCACCGAGCATGGCTTTGCCGGGTTGGGCATCGGCGCCGCGCTCGCCGGCCTCAAGCCGATCGTCGAGTTTATGACCTTCAATTTCGCCATGCAGGCGATGGACCAACTTATCAATTCGGCGGCAAAGACTCTCTACATGTCTGGCGGCCAGATGGGTTGCTCGATCGTGTTCCGCGGACCGAATGGCGTCGCCGCGCGCGTCGCCGCCCAGCACAGCCAGGATTATTCGTCCTGGTATTCGCACATTCCGGGCTTGAAGGTGATCGCGCCGTCGAACGCTGCCGACGCCAAAGGTCTGTTGAAGGCTGCCATCCGCGACCCCAACCCGGTCGTCTTCCTCGAAAACGAAATTCTCTACGGCCACTCCGCGCCGGTGCCCAAGCTCGACGACTTTGTACTGCCGATCGGCAAGGCGAAGATCGCGCGCGCGGGCAGCGACGTCACCATCGTCGCCTGGTCGATGGGCATGAAATACGCGATGGAAGCGGCCGACGAACTTGCCAAAGACGGCATCGACGCCGAGGTCATCGATCTGCGCACGCTGAAGCCGATGGACACCGACTCTGTTGTCGCTTCGGTGCAGAAGACCGGGCGTTGCGTCACAGTGGAAGAGGGCTGGGCGCAGTCCGGCGTCGGCGCCGAGATTGTCGCGCGGTTGATGGAGCGCGCTTTCGACTATCTCGACGCTCCGGTGCTGCGCGTCACCGGCAAGGATGTGCCGATGCCTTACGCCGCCAATCTCGAGAAGCTGGCGCTGCCTTCGGTCGCGGAAGTGGTCGAGGCGGCGAAGACCGTCAGCTATCGGTGAGGATGCGTCATGGCTAGAAAGCGCAAAGCGCCTTCGAAAAAAAAGAGAAAGCGCGGCTCTGTTGCGCGCGCCGGCAAGGCCGCCGTCGATGTCGGTCGCGCTGTGGTCGAGCTCGGACAGCGCATTCAGGAATTGCGCGCGGAGCTGCGCGCGCTGAAGCGTTCCGCCAAGAAGACCCGCAAGAAACGCCGCTAGCAACCAGCCATGCCCACCAACATCCTCATGCCCGCGCTGTCGCCCACCATGGAGAAGGGCAACCTCGCCAAGTGGCTGAAAAAGGAAGGCGACAAGATCAAGTCGGGAGACGTCATCGCCGAGATCGAGACCGACAAGGCGACGATGGAATACGAGGCGGTCGACGAGGGCACGCTGGCCAAGATCGTGGTGCCGGAGGGCACGCAGGACGTCGCGGTGAATTCGGTGATCGCGGTGCTCGCCGGCGAGGGTGAGGACGTCAAGGCGGCGGCCGCTGGCGCAAAGGGCTCACCAGCGAAAGCGCCAGAGAAGAAACCGGAGCCGGCCAAGGCGGGGGCCTCATCCTTCGAGACGCGCCCTGCGGGCGCTCCTCAAGATGAGGGGAAGAAGACCTCAGCCGCGCCCAAGCTAACTCCTCGTCCTGAGGAAGGCGCGAAAGCGCTCGTCTCGAAGGACGACGGCCCACGTGCGGGCGGCAACCGCATCTTCTCTTCGCCGCTGGCGCGCCGTCTGGCGAAGGAAGCAGGCGTCGACCTCAACCGCGTCGCCGGCTCCGGCCCGCATGGCCGCGTCATCGCCCGCGACATCGACGCGGCTAAATCCGGTAAGGGTCTGCGCGCGCCGGGTGCCGCACCGGTCGCCGCGAGCCTGTCGGACAAACAGATTCTTGGACTGTACGAGGACGGCTCCTACGACTTCGTGCCGCACGACGGCATGCGCCGCACCATCGCGCAGCGCCTGACCGCGTCGGTACAGACCATCCCGCATTTCTACGAGACCGTGGATTGCGACATCGGCAGGCTGGCCGCCGCGCGCGAGGAGATCAACGCCTCAGCGCCCAAGGACAAGGACGGCAAGCCGGTCTACAAGCTCTCGGTGAATGACTTTGTCATCAAGGCGCTGGCGCTGGCGCTGCAACGCGTCCCCGACGCCAACGTGTCGTGGACCGATGGCGGCATGCTCAAGCACAAGCATTCCGACGTTAGCGTCGCCGTGGCGCTGCCCGGCGGGCTGATCACGCCGATCATCCGTCAGGCCGAGACGAAATCACTGTCGGCGATTTCCAACGAAATGCGCGACCTCGCCGGGCGCGCGCGGGCGGGCAAGCTCAAGCCGCACGAATACCAGGGCGGCACGACGTCGGTGTCGAACCTCGGCATGTACGGCATCAAGGATTTCACCGCGGTGATCAATCCGCCGCAGTCGACCATCCTCGCGGTCGGCGCCGGCGAGGAACGCGCGGTGGTGCGCAACGGCCAACTCGCCGTCGCCACCATCATGAGCGTGACGCTGTCGTGCGATCATCGGTCGGTCGATGGCGCGCTCGGTGCCGAACTCGTCAGCGCCTTCAAGGCGCTGATCGAGAACCCGGTGATGATGCTCGTCTAGCTCACGCTTGCGGCGTCACAACCATAGCCATTTGCTCGCGATGTGCTCGGCCTGCTCGCGCGTCAGGCCGATATCTTTGAGCAGGTAATCGTCAAGCTCGCGCAGCTTGCGATGCTCGCGTTGCCGTTGAAGCCTGCGATTGCAGGTTTGCGCCAGCTCGAACGCGTTTTTGAGCACGCCCACGACGAAACGGCATGCTTTCAGCAGGCCGTAGCCGCCGGGCAGGATCGGTTCGTTTTGCAATGAGGCGCAGGCATCAGCCTTGTAAGCACAAGTCATTTCTCATCTCCGTGCGGAGTCGAGACAACGCTTGGCTGCAGGGCAGCTGACCGGGCGGTCGTCGTCAGCCCGGAATACCGCCGCCGAATGAAAGCCTGGTGGGGATGTCGCATATCGCCAACAGCCTTCGGTCCGCGAGCGGACGAAGCGCAGTGCTTGGGCGATATGCCTTGGAGCAGCCGGGCGACTGCAATGCGGCCCGACGCTGCGTTACATAGCCAATATCCGGGAAAAAGTCAAGGATTCGCGCCGCGGTTGGCGCGCCGCCGTTACGTCGGATCGAATCCCTTCGCCTTGAACACTGCCTGCGCTTCCGGCGACACCAAATATTTGACCAGCGCCTTGGCGGCATCGGCTTGCGCCGCGCCGGTCTGCACGCCCGCGTCATAGATCACGGTGAAGGCCATGTCGCCGGGCAGCGGTCCGACCACTTCGACGCCGGGGACCGACATCAATTCGGGCTTCGAGTTGATCGCGATGTCGGCCTCGCCGGTGACCAGCAGGCTTCCGGAAAAGCCGCCCGAGGGCGGGTGTTTGGTCTTGGCCTTCATCTGCTCGGTGATGCCCATCTTCTCGATCTGCTTTGCGGTGTAGACGCCGCTGGCGCCGCCGCTCGCCGGGTTGGTGTAGCTGACGGCTTTTGACGCCAGCAGCGCTTTCTTGAACGCCTCCGGCGTGGAGATGTCGGGCTTGGGCGCGCCCGCTTTGATGCCGACCGCGAAAATCGATTTCGTGAATATGGCGTCGGTGCCGGGCACGATCTTGCCTTCCTTTTGCAGCGTCTCGATGTTGCCCTTGATCAGGATCAGCGCGTCCGCCTGTTCGCCGGCCTGGACGCGCTTCGTGAGCAGCGCTGCGGTGCTCCAGGTGATGGCGACCTTGTTACCGGAGGCCTTTTCGAATTTCGGGACAATCTCTTCCAGCACGCTCTTGACGCCGACGGTGGCGAAGACCTTGATCTCGGCGGCCGAGACGATGCCCGCTTGCGCCGACAGAAAGAGTACGATAGCCGCAAGGCGACCTGCGAACTTGCCCACGAACTTACCCATGACGCTGCTCCCCCGGGTGTTATTGCGGACATTACATGCCTAAATTGGGCTGGATTCAATCGGGGCCCGTGCGGAGGCGAACGAGCGTATGGCCGACAGCAATTTCGACGTTCTGATCATCGGCTCCGGTCCGGGCGGTTACGTCACCGCGATCCGCGCCGCGCAGCTCGGCTTCAAGACGGCCATCGTCGAGCGCGACTATCTCGGCGGCATCTGCCTCAACTGGGGCTGCATCCCCACGAAAGCGCTGCTGCGTTCCGCCGAGATTTTCCACTACGTGCAGCACGCCAAGGACTATGGGCTGAAGGCCGACAATGTCGGGTACGATCCACAAGCCGTGGTGAAGCGCTCGCGCGGCGTGTCGAAGCGCCTGAGCGACGGCGTCGCTTTTCTGATGAAGAAGAACAAAGTGTCGGTGATCTGGGGCGAGGCCGCGATCGATGCGCCGGGCAAGGTCACGGTCAAAGCGTCGAAGACCGAAGCACTGAAGGGCACGCTAGGTCCCGGCCAATATCAGGCCAAGCACATCATCATTGCGACCGGCGCGCGTCCGCGCGTGCTGCCGGGCCTGGAGCCGGACAAGAAACTAATCTGGACCTATTTCGAAGCCATGGTACCGCCGGCGATCCCGAAGTCGCTGCTGGTCATCGGCTCGGGCGCCATCGGCATCGAGTTTGCCTCGTTCTTCCGCACGCTCGGCTCGGAGGTCACTGTGGTCGAGGTGCTGCCGCAGATCCTGCCGGTTGAGGATCACGAAATTCAGACGTTTGCGCGCAAGAGCTTCGAGAAGCAGGGCATCAAGATTCATACCAATACGAAAGTTACGAAGCTCGAAAAGAAAAGCGACAGTGTCACGGCGACCATCGAAGAGGGCGGCAAGTCACAGACCATTACCGTCGACCGCGTCATCTCCGCCGTCGGCGTCGTCGGCAATATCGAGAACCTCGGCCTGGAAAAGCTCGGCGTCAAAACCGAGCGCGGCATCGTCAAGGTCGACGAGTTCAACAAGACCAATGTGCCCGGCATCTACGCCATCGGCGACGTCGCCGGGCCGCCGATGCTCGCACACAAGGCCGAGCACGAGGGCGTCCTCTGCATCGAGGCGATCAAGGGCCTCCATCCGCATCCGATGAACAAATTGATGATCCCCGGCTGCACCTATTGCACGCCACAGGTCGCTTCCGTCGGCCTCACCGAGCAGGCTTGCAAAGATGGGAAACGCGATATCCGCGTCGGCCGTTTCCCCTTCGTCGGCAACGGCAAGGCGATTGCGCTTGGCGAGGATCAGGGCCTGGTCAAGGTCATCTTCGACAAGAAGACCGGGCAATTGCTCGGCGCGCACATGGTCGGCGCCGAAGTCACCGAGTTGATCCAGGGCTACGTCGTGGCGATGACTCTCGAAACGACCGAAGAAGAGCTCATGCACACCATCTTCCCGCACCCGACGCTGTCGGAGATGATGAAGGAAGCGGTGCTCGATGCTTACGGGCGCGTATTGAATATGTAGCGCATGACCCAGCATGAGACTCCGTCCCGAAGACGCTCGTTTATTCCCGCGCGCCGCCGAAGCACCCACTGACATAAATGTGATTTGAGGATGCGATGCCGCCGCGCCACAACGCGCGGCCCAAAAGTCTTTTTATTTCTTGGAATGGAGCAGTCATGAAAATTCGTCATATCGTCGCGCTGTCGCTTATGTCCGGCGCGGCGCTCGGCGCCGGCGTCGTTGAAACCCTTCACGCGCAAGCCAAGCCGCAGGCCTATGTTGTCGGCGAAATCGACATCACGGACGCTGAAGGTTACGCCAAAGAGTTTGGGCCGCTCGCGCGCAAGGCCTTGGCGGAAGGGCCAGGCTACCGGGCGCTCGTCCTCGGCGGCAAATCGATCGCGATTGCGGGGGCGCCGCCGAAGAAGCGCGTCATCATCAATGTGTTCGACAATCTGGATGCGGCCGTGGCCGCTTACAGTTCACCGGCCTTCAAGGAAGCCAAGAAGATCGGCGACAAATACGCGACCTTCCGCACCTTTGCGGTCGAGGGCCGGTAGCGGGCATTTTAAGCTCCTTGCGGCGCAGGGCGGCCGGCCGTAAGTAACAATCATGGCTGTCGTTCTCGACCTCAACGGTCCGCGCCCGCGCCATCCGGAAAAGGCGCATCGGCCGGATTCTGCTTCGCCGCCAAAGCCCGACTGGATTCGCGTCAAGGCACCGGTGTCGAAGGGGTATGCCGAGACCCACGCCATCATGCGCGCCAACGGTCTGCACACCGTTTGCGAGGAGGCCGGCTGCCCGAATATCGGCGAGTGCTGGGAGAAGAAGCACGCCACCTTCATGATCATGGGGGACACGTGCACGCGCGCCTGCGCCTTCTGCAACGTCAAGACCGGTTTACCGGGGGCGCTCGATCCGAACGAGCCGGCGCATGTCGGCGAGGCGACGGCCAAGCTGGGCCTCGCCCACATCGTGGTCACCTCGGTCGACCGCGACGATCTTGCCGATGGCGGCGCGCGGCATTTCGCCGAGACCATCCGCGCCATCCGGGCGCGCTGCCCGACGACGACCATCGAGGTGCTTACCCCCGACTTCTTGCGCAAGGATGGCGCGCTGGAGATCGTGGTCGAGGCCAAACCGGACGTGTTCAACCACAATCTCGAAACGGTGCCGTCGCTTTATCTCGGTGTGCGGCCGGGCGCGCGCTATTTCCATTCGCTGCGTTTGTTGCAGCGGGTGAAGGAGCTCGATACGGCGATGTTCACCAAGTCGGGCATCATGCTGGGCCTTGGCGAAGACCGCAACGAAGTGCTGCAGGTGATGGACGATCTGCGCTCCGCCGACGTCGATTTTCTCACCGTCGGGCAATACCTGCAGCCGACCCGCAAACATCATGAGGTGGTGCGCTTTGCGCCGCCCGACGAATTTGAGGCGCTCAAGACCATCGCCTATGCCAAGGGTTTCCTGATGGTGGCTTCGTCGCCGCTGACGCGCTCGTCGCACCATGCGGGCGAGGACTTCGCGCGGCTGAAAGCTGCCCGCGCGGCAAAAGCATGAGGCGTTTCCGTCCGTTCGTTCCCGCGCAAGCGGGAACCCAGGGCTACTGGAAGAGGTCCAACAATAAGGACTGGGTCCTCGCTTGCGCGGGGACGAACGGCTAAAGCCATGCCTTCATTCAGTACCAAGCGCCGGGTCCGCCATTCGGCGCAGAACATGTTCGATCTCGTCGCGGACATGAAGAAGTATCCTGAGTTTGTGCCTTTATGCACGTCGCTCAAGATCCGCCGCAGCACCGAGAAGGACGTGGGTGTCAGCGTCGTGATCGCCGAGATGACCGTTGCCTACAAATTCGTGCACCAGACTTTCGTCACGCGCGACACGCTGGACCGGCCGAACCTGACCATCCTCGTCGAGTATCTCGAAGGGCCGTTCAGTCACTTGCAGAACCGCTGGGTGTTCCGCCTCGATGGCGAAGACGCGTGCACGGTCGAGTTCTTCATTGCCTATGAATTCAAGAGCCGCACGCTGGCCATGCTGATGGGCGCGATGTTCGATACCGCGTTTCGCAAGTTCGCCGCGGCGTTCGAGCGCCGCGCCGATCAGATTTACGGCGTCAAGCCGGCGTAACGGAAGCCTATTTCCCGAGCCGTTTGAGCTCGGCGCTCGCGCCGGAATGTTCGATGAAGCCACCGGGGCAGGCATCGACGGCGGCCTTCAGCATGGTGGCGGCGCGGCTGTTGTCCTTTTGCAGCAAGTTCCAGACGCCGCCGTAATATTGCGCTTCGCATTTCTGGTCGTCGCTGCCGGCTGCGGCGACCATCGCATCGAGGCTGCGCTTGCCGAGAAACATATCGACCACCGGGTAGGGCCACTCATCCTGCTTGAGCTTGCCGGCGTCGACCGTCAGTTCGGTCAACGCGGTTCCGTTGCCTGTGCGCGCCAGCGCAAGATAGTGCCAAATCACCGGATAGGGTTGGGTCGGCTCTTTCTTGATGACGCGCGCGAGATCGACTGCGGCGGCGTCGAAATGGCCGAGATAGGAATTGGCATAGCCGCGCGAACGGTAGCTCGAGATGCCGTTGGGGTCGAGCTTGATCGCGGCGTCGCGATCGGTCAGCGCGTGGGCGTAGTCGCCTTTGCCCTCGTAGGCGCTGGCGCGGTCGTTGAGAGCCGAAATGAATTTCGGATCCTGCTTGAGCGCGATGTCGAGATCGGCGATGGCCTGGTCGTAGAGTTTCTTGTCCAGCAGCGCGAGGCCGCGATTGCGATAGCCGATGGTGAAGTTGGGATCGAGCCGGATCGTCTCGGTCCATTCGACGATGGCGCGGTCGTAATCCTGCTTTGCGAAGAAGGCGCGGCCACGGTCGTTGTATGCGTCGACATAGTTGGGATCGAGCCGGATCGCGTGGTCGAGATCGTCGATGGCGCGATCGTATTGCTTCTTGTTGATCAGGGCTTGGCCGCGGTTGCGGTAACCGTAGGCGTAATTTGGATCGATCCGCACCGTCTCGCCGTAGTCGGCGATGGCATTGTCGTAGTCGCCCTTGCCGTAATAGGCGCGGCCACGGTCGTTGAAGGCGGCGACAAATTTGGGATCGATCTTTAGCGCCTTATCGAGATCGGGAATCGCGCGGTCAAATTCGCCTTTGTCGACATAAGCGAGCCCGCGATTGCGGTAAGGAAATGCGGAGTTAGGATCGATCCGGATCGCTTCGGAGTAGTCGGCGATGGCGCGATCGTAGTTCTTCTTGCTGTAATACGAGCTGCCGCGGCTGTTGAAGGCCGCGCTGTAGCGCGGGTCGAGGCGGATCGCTTCGCTGTAATCGGAAATGGCCTTGTCGTATTGCCTGAGGCCGTTATAGGCCAGTCCGCGATTGCGGAAGCCGACCGAATAGTCCGGCGATAGCCGCAGCGCGTGATCGTAGTCCTGCAACGCCCGTTCGTATTGCTTCTTGTCGGCGTAGCCGTTGCCGCGATTGTTGTAGGCGATCGCCATGTTCTTGCGCGTTTCTGTCGCGGCATTGATGATCGCGGTGCAGCCCTCGATCTGACGATCGGGCAGGTTGGCGTGGTCGTCATTCGCGCACCAGACCCAATTCCGCGACATCGCCGCCTGCGCGGGCGGCGCGGCCAGCAACACTGCGGCGGCAATGCCTGCGAGGGACGCGTAAATCGTGCGGATCGACATGGAAGTACCCCCTAAACAAGTTCCCCTGCAGTCCATCATAGCAGGCAGCAAAATGTTGGGGAGGGGGAATACCGTGCGAGATCGCGTGTGAATTGTTCCGCCGCAATTCAGCAATTTCCGGTTCGGCGGAGCGGGCCCGGATTTATTGTGGCGGCGGCAACGGTGCGGCCTCGACCGGCGTCGGTGTGACAGCCGCAGCCACTGCCTCAAACCGGTCGGCTTGAATCTTCAGGGTTCCGATCAGCGTCGGCATCAGCACGCGGACAGGCGCGATCACCGAGGTGCCGGCGATGGGCGCGAACCAGAGCTCCATGTTGCGCCGGCCCGCGACGTATTTGACGATCATGCTGTCGGCCCGGTAGCCGGCAATCGGCTGCAACACGACATTGCAGACCAAGATCGGTCCGGAATAGCCGCGACCGATCGCGAGCTTGTCCAGGCGGCCGTACGAAAGCGTCAGGTTGTAGCGCCGCCGCCCGTCGAAGATCTTGAGCGTACGGTTGCAATCGGAGGCGGCCAGCGTGCCGCCACCAAGCTTGGTGAGGATCAACACCGCGCTCAACGGATCGGTGACGTCGCGGCGGTCGGCGTCGGTCACCGGCAGGCGGTCGGGATGAACGGGCGGCTGCGGCGTGATCCGCTCGGAAGCGATGCCGTCGGCAAACGTCATCTCCAGCTTGATCGCGCCATCCTCGTCGGTGATGGCCGAAACAAAGGACGTGGGCTCGAGGCGGCCGGCGGCCACATTGCCCTGGGCGGTGACGCCACCTTCGCCGTTCATCAGCGCGCTGAGTACACCGCTCGCCTTGCCGCTGGCGGAGGTTGAGTACAATGTATCGCCGATGTCGATCTTCCACACGATCTCGCCGATGGTGACGCCGGTCATGGCGATGGTGTAGTGCGCGCTGACCTTGCCTTGGGCGTGCGCCGCGTTCGCAACGAGCAGCAGTCCGGATAGGATCGCTGCGAGCCGCATCGTTGCCATAGTACGTTTTACGATGTGCGAAGCCGGGATCGGCATCTGCCGTGCCTCTAAGCCGCAGGCGGCGGATTGGCCCCTTCGCCTTCGGCCAGTTCGTGCAACATCAGAAATGCTTTCATGACCGATTGCTTGCGCACATTGGCCCGGCCGATATTGCCATAACGCATTTCCGCGTGGGTCAACTTGCCGGTGCGCGTCGCCGCCGCAAAGTGAACCAGGCCGACCGGTTTCTCCGCGCTGCCGCCGTCGGGTCCGGCAATTCCCGTGACCGAAACCGCAAGATCGACACGTGCACGTCCGAGGACGCCGCGCACCATGGCTTCGGCGGTTTCACGGCTGACGGCGCCGGACCGATCGAGGACCTCGCGCGGCACGCCGAGCATTTCGTGTTTGGCTTGGTTCGAATAGGTGATGTAGCCGCGGTCGAGAATGCTCGAGACGCCGGGGATTTCCGACAGCGTTCCAGCGACAAGCCCGGCGGTACAGGATTCCGCGGTGGCGACCAGCAAATTCTTGCGCTTGCAGATGGCCATCAATCGCTCAGCGGCCTTGACGATGTCGTCATCCAGCATCGATGGCGCTCCAGGGCAGCCGCACGGTCGCCGTTGCA
>DASUGZ010000194.1:0-3141 GCA_036273755.1 Pseudolabrys sp. | reverse complement strand
GGTCCAACACCGGCGCCTTGAGCCAGGGATAGCGGCGAACATAACCCGTCGCCCAAACGACGGACCGGATACCCTCGCGCGTTAAATCGAGCGTGACCGCATCGCCTTGCGCCGGGAACGGCACACGCGCCGCAGGATCGGCAGCCGCTGTTTGCAGGTCGTGGTCGACGATGTGGGCGTCGATCCGGTCCAGGCAGCGCAGCATGCGCTTGTGCGCCGCAGCCGTCGTCTTCTCCAGGTCGCCGTCGAACGCGGCGCTGCCGCCGCCGATGCCGGCAAAGCGGCCCACCAGGCGAATACCTTGATCGCGAAGGATGCCGAGGTGGATATCGCGGTTGTCGCGCCGTCCGATCACCTGCAAAGACGGCTGGCGGCGGGCGTAATCGATATTGGCGCTTTCGGCGACCGTTTCATCGAGCATGCCGGACGCTTCCATCCAGGCGTAGATGTCTCGCCCGCGGTAGCGGCGCGGCACGCGCGTGTGATCGCCGACCGAGAGCACCACCGGGCGGCCTGAGGCATGAATCTCCTCGGCCAATTGCACTCCGGTCGACGACGCGCCGACGACGAGAACGCCGCCGGGCGGAAGCTGTCCGGGCTCCCAGTAGGTCGCTGGGGAAATCTGCGCGATCGATGCCGGCAACAAGCTCGCTGTTGTCGGCCGAAACGGCGTATCGCAGGCCCCTGTTGCAATGACCAGGGCGCGCGATTGCCAGTCGCCCGCAGTCGTCGCAATGCGATAACCGCATGCCGTCGGTTCGACGCGCGTCACCTCGACGCCGCCGAAAACCGGCGCGTCGATCTTCCGCGCGTATGACGAGAGATATGACGCGAACGCGCTGGCCGGCATGAAGCCGTCCGGATCGCCGTCGTGCGGCAAACCCGGAAGCGCGCTCATGGCCCTTGTCGTCAGCAGGTGCAGCGAACGCCAGCGTTCGGAATGCCAGCGCTCGCCGATGCGGCCACGCTCCAGCACGACATGGTCGACCCCCTCAGCCGTGAGGCTGCGGCTCATGGCCAGGCCCGCCTGACCGCCGCCAACGATAACAACATCGATCCTTCGCATGATCTTCACCTTCGAATGCGGCAATGAGTGGGGACCGCCGCACGGCAAGCGCGGCGGTCCCGCACGTCAGGCCATTGCCGGAGTTCTGACGCCGATCGAAACCGGAACGCCGTTGGTGAGGCAGTCGAAAACGGCTGAGCGCGCCCGCGATTGCGCGACGAGCTGCTTCAGCTGTTCGGCGGGCGCATCGCCGTCGATCTCGAACGAGATGGCGATGCCCGAATAACCGTTGCGGACATCATCGGAGAGCCCGAGGATGCCGCGCAGGTCGATGTCGCCTTCGACCGTCGATACGACTTTGCTGAGCTTGATGCCGCGCGCGGCCGCGATGTTGGCGATGCCGGCGGTCAGACACGACGCCAGCGCATGCAACAGCCATTCGACCGGCGTCGGTCCCGCATCGGCGCCACAGAGGATGCCCGGATGATCTCCGTCGGCTTTGTAGGCGGCGATGTGCTTGTGTTCGCCACCGGCGCCGGAGAAGCCGTGCATGACGCTCTGGCTGTGCGTGCCGGAAATCCAGTGGCTCGAGGCGCGGAACTGGAAGTTGGCGAGTTCGGGCTGATTGCCGACGGCATTGATCGTGGCGAGCAGCGTCGGTGTGTTGACGCCGTTCATGGGAACGGGCGTCCGCGGAGTCTTCTTGGTGGCTGTAGCGGTCATGGTCATTTCCTTTCAAAGTTGGTTCACTTCACTTGCGCGACCCGCAGACGTGCGGGATCGGCCGCCAAGAAGCGCCAAAGCGAAAGGAAATGCCCCCTCCGTCCGGAGGGGCACGAAAACGTGAACCGATTTTGGGAAGCGGCTAGTGCGCCGAACCCGAAGTTCGCGCGCACGGTGCGGCGAACTCACTCGCGAACTTCGGGTCCAAAAGGCGCACTGGAATCATAAACTTGCTAGTGTCCCTTTGATTCCGAAGTTCGCTCCCGAACGCTCTGCAAGGTATGGCGAACTTCGGAATCGGGACACTCGCTTGCGAGCGGCGTCGTAAACCCGGCGAGAAGCTTGACCAGTTCGGTCTGCCGGCGAACGCCGGTCTTGTCGAACAGGCTCTTCAGATGAAACTTGACCGTCGTTTCGGAAATGCCGAACGCATCGGCAATTTCAGCGACGCCGCCGAGTTCCGACACCGCGAGAAAAATGCGCAGTTCGGTCGGCGTGAGTTTGAAGGTCTTGGCGATGACCTCGGGAGCCGCCGGCGTCGCAAGCTCGGCTTTTTGCACGAGCAGAACGGCCGCCGCGGAGAAAGCCGACCCGGTTTTGGTGCGCGAGCCGGAAGCAAGCGACAGGACATGGCCGACGTAATTTTCGCCGTCGCCGGCAATGATCGGAAATGCAATCCCCTGGATGCCGAGTGCGGCGTCGCCCTTCCCCGCGTCGTCGAAAATCTTGCGCAGCGCCTCGCCGACATTCGGATCGTTGCTTGCGATCCGCCCTCCCGGCGCGGTCCGCAATACATTTCTCAAGGCCAGCATCCGGTGCGCAGCGGCATTGGCATGAACGATTCGACCCGTGGAATCGATGAACACCATGGCGGACGACAGCCGATCGAACGCATCGGCGAAGGTCGCGGCTTGCGCGGCTTTCAGATCGATGGCCCGGCCGATGAGAACGGCCCTGCGGATGTGCGGCGCAATCAGCCGCGTGCGCTGCCGCGTGACATCGTCGACCAGGCCCTGCTTTTCGTGGCGAAACAGGCCGTACATCGCGACCGTCGTGGCGTTCTTGTCGAGCGAGACGGTCAGGAAATCGACCAGGCCCTGCGGCTCGACCCACTCGCGGTAGATCCGGGTCGCGCGAAATTCATCGACCGGACCGACATCGGTGAGCGAGATGGGTTCGCCGATGTCGGCGAAATAATGCGCGGTCGTCGATGGATCGATTTTGGAATACTTATCTGCGTAAAGTTTAACCTGTTGCGGATCGAGGCGCGCGTCCGCATGATGCAGCGAGAAGGTTCTGGTCGTGGCGTCTTTGGTGAACAGCAACGCACCGACGCCCGTCAGATATTTTGCGGTTTTGCCCAACGCATCCGGCCAAACCGTCACGTCCAGGGCCGCGTCATAGACGGCACC
>DASUGZ010000193.1:0-5196 GCA_036273755.1 Pseudolabrys sp. | reverse complement strand
AGGCCGCGTCAAGGCCGAGCAGCTGCTGCTCAAGGACCGGCATGGCCGGCGCTGCGCCGAGCGGCTGTGCCGGATGGAAGACGAAGTCATCCGCCTGCTGTTCGAATTCGTGCGCAAGCACCTTTACCCCTCGGAGAATCCTTCCGAGGCCGAGCGCATGGCCGTCGTCGCCACCGGCGGCTACGGCCGCGGCCTGCAGGCGCCCGGCTCCGATATCGATTTGTTGTTCCTGTTGCCCTACAAGCAGACGGCCTGGGGCGAATCGGTCGCGGAAGCGATCCTCTATTGTCTGTGGGACACCGGCCTGAAGGTCGGCCACGCCACCCGTTCGGTCGACGAATGCATCCGCCAATCCAAGGCGGACATGACCATCCGCACCGCCATCCTCGAAGCGCGCTTCCTGCTCGGCGACAAAAAATTGTTCGACGAACTGGTGACGCGATTCGATGACGAGGTGGTGCGTAACACCGCGCCCGAATTCGTCGCTGCCAAGCTTGCCGAACGCGAAGAGCGCGTGCGCCGCTCCGGGCAATCGCGCTACCTGGTCGAGCCCAACGTCAAGGACGGCAAAGGCGGCCTGCGCGATCTCCATTCTTTGTTCTGGATCGCCAAATACGTCTACCGCGTGCGCGAGCCGAACGAACTGATCGAGCGCGGCGTCTTCGACAGGCGAGAATACCAGCTGTTCCGGCGCTGCGAGGATTTCCTCTGGTCGGTGCGCTGCCACATGCATTTCCTCACCGGCCGCGCCGAGGAGCGGTTGTCATTCGACATCCAGCGCGAGATCGCCGTGCGGCTCGGCTACACCGAGCACCCGGGCCAGCAGGACGTCGAGCGCTTCATGAAGCACTACTTCCTGGTGGCCAAAGACGTCGGCGATCTGACCGCGATCCTGTGCGCCGACCTGGAAGACAGTCACGCCAAGAGCGTGCCGGTGCTCAGCCGCGTGATGGCGAAGCTGCGGCCGGTGAAGCGGCGCAAGCTTTCAGAGAGCGACGATTTCATCGTCGACAAGAACCGCATCACGCTCGCTGCCGACGACGTGTTCGAGCGCGATCCGGTCAACCTGATCCGCATTTGCCATCTGGCGCAGAAGCACAATCTCGCCTTCCACCCCGACGCCATGCGCGCGATCACCCGCTCGGTCAAGCTGATCGACGCGAACCTGCGCGAGGATGAGGAAGCCAATCGCCTGTTCATGGAGATCCTGACCTCCAAGAACGATCCGGAAACCGTGCTGCGCCGGATGAACGAATTCGGCGTGCTCGGCCATTTCATCCCCGCCTTCGGCAAGGTCGTGGCGATGATGCAGTTCAACATGTACCACCACTATACGGTGGACGAGCACCTGCTGCGCTGTATCGGCGTGCTGGCGGAGATCGAACGCGGCAGCACCGACATGGCGCTCGCCAGCGACCTGATCCATAAGCTACGGTCCGGCGGCCGTGCGATCCTCTACGTCACGATGTTCCTGCATGACATCGCCAAGGGCCGCCTCGAGGATCATTCGATCGCCGGCGCGCGGGTGGCGCGGCGGCTGTGCCCGCGGCTCGGCTTCTCCGCCGCCGATACCGAAACCGTTGCCTGGCTGATCGAGAATCATCTGGTCATGTCGAGTGTCGCGCAATCGCGCGATTTGTCCGACCGCAAGACGATCGAAAACTTTGCCGCCGTGGCGCAATCGGTCGAGCGGCTCAAATTGTTGGCGATCATCACCACCGCCGACATTCGCGCGGTCGGTCCCGGCGTGTGGAACGGTTGGAAAGCGCAACTTTTGCGCACGCTTTATTACGAGACCGAGCCCGTCTTGACCGGCGGCTTCTCCGAGGTCAACCGCGCCCAGCGCGTCGCCGCCGCGCAGACCGAATTCCGCAATGCGCTCAAGGACTGGCCGCCGGAGACGGTGGAAGCCTATATCGGCAAGCTTTATCCGGCCTACTGGCTCAAGGTCGACCTGCCGCACAAGATCGAGCACGCTAACTTCGTGCGCGACGCCGAGCGTGGCGGCAAGTCGCTCGCGACCTCGGTCAGCTTCGGCGGCAGCGCGGTGACTGAATTGACGGTACTCGCGCCCGACCATCCGTGGCTGTTGTCGATCATCGCCGGCGCCTGCGCCATGGCCGGCGCCAACATCGTCGATGCGCAGATCTACACCACCACCGACGGACGCGCGCTCGACACCATCTCGCTGTCGCGCGAATTCGAGCGCGACGAGGACGAAGAGCGGCGCGCCAACCGCGTCGCCGAATCGATCGAGAAAGCGCTGCGCGGCGAATTGCGGCTGCCCGACATGATGGACAAGCGCGCCGCGCCCAAGGGCCGCATCAGGGCCTTCGCGCTGGAGCCCGTTGTCACCATCAACAATCAGTGGTCGCGCCGCTATACAATGGTGGAAATCACCGGCCTCGACCGCACCGGCCTGCTTTACGAGATGACCACGACGCTGTCCAAGCTCAATTTGAACATCGTGTCGGCGCACGTCGCCACCTTCGGCGAGCGCGTGGTCGACGTGTTCTACGTCACCGATCTGATGGGCGCGCAGATCGCCTCGCCGACGCGCCAGGCCGCCATCAAGCGCGCGCTGATCGCGCTGTTCGGCGACGGCAAGGCGGCGAAAGAATGAGTGCAGCGAAACGCAATGCGTAAAAACCCCATTGCCATTGTCGGCCTTGGCCTGATGGGCGAGGTCTATGCCCAGCGGCTATTGGACGCCGGAATTCCGGTCATCGGCTACGACATCGACCCCGTCCGCCGCGCGCGGCTGAATGAGATCGGCGGCGAGGCGGTCGATAAGGTCGCGGCGCTCGCTGAACCGGCGCGGGCGATTCTCGTCTCCGTGTTCAACACCGCCCAGGTCGAAGACGTCATCGAAAATCATCTGCTGCCGGCCCTCGGCAACGGTTCCAACAAGATTGTGGCGGTCATGAGCACAGTCGATCCCGACGAGGTCGCGGCGCTTGCCGCACGTGTCACGCCCCGCGGCATCCGCTATCTCGACTTACCGGTGTCGGGCACCAGCGACCAGGTGCGCCGCGGCGACGGTGTCGCACTGATCGGTGGCGACCCGAAGATTGCCGCGGAACTGAAAGACGTGTTCGACGCTCTGTTTGCGCGAAGCTTCCACATCGGCAAGGTCGGCGACGGCGGCCGCGCCAAGCTTGCCGTCAATCTGATCCTCGGCCTCAACCGGCTGGCGCTTGCCGAAGGCCTCGTCTTTGCCGAGCGGCTCGGGCTCGACCCGGCGGACTTCCTGCCGGTCGCCAAAGGCTCGGCCTCCTACTCGCAGGTGATGGAGACCAAGGGGCCGAAAATGCTCAGCGGCGATTTCTCGCCGGAGGGGCGCGCCAAGCAGACCTTGAAGGACGCGCACCTGATGCTCGATCAGGCCAAAGCCGCCGGACAAAAACTGTCGCTGCTCGAGGTGCATGCCGATATTCTGGAAGCGTGCGTGCGCGCCGGCGAAGCCGATCTCGACAACAGCGTGGTTATCAAAGAAGTCCGGCGTCGGGGGTCAAAACCCTGAGCGAACCGGGGCATCACGGGGAGGACGTCATGAGGAAGCTTCTGTACGCCATCGCTTGCGTCTTGCTGCTCGGCGGCGGCTTTGCCCGCGCCGACGATTATCCGCAGCGGCCGATCCATTTCATCATTGCCTTCGGGCCGGGCGGCGGCTCCGACATCATCGGCCGCATCCTCGCCGACGCCATGCAGAGCCGGCTCGGCCAGCCGGTCGTGGTCGAAAACAAGCCTGGCGCCGGCGGCATCCTCGGCAACGACCTGGTCGCCAAGGCGACGCCCGACGGATACACGCTCGGAATCATGACCGCGGGTCAGATCATCGCCGCAACCACCAAGAAGACCATGCCCTACGACACCAACACCGCCTTCGCGCCGGTCGGCCAGGTTGCGACGGCGAGCCTGATGATCGTGACACGCCCGGATTTCCCGGCCAACGACGTCAAGGAGCTGATCGCCTACGCCAAAGCGCACCCCGGCAAGGTCGTGTTCGCCAGTCCGGGCTTCGGCGCCACCCAGCATTTTGCCGGCGAGATGTTCAAGCAGATTGCCGGCGTCGACCTGCTTCATGTCCCGTACAAGACCTCGCCGGAAGCGATCAACGCCGTACTTGGCAAGCACGCCGACATTCTATTCGACACCGTATCGGCGCTGATCGGCCAGGTGCAGTCCGGCCAGCTCAAGGCGCTGGCGGTGACCGGCAAGGACCGCTTCCCTGCAGTGCCGGACGTGCCGCCGGCCGCCGATTCAGGACTGTTGCCCGGCTTCGACGTCACCACCTGGTACGGGCTGTTCGCACCGCGCGGCACGCCGCCGGCGGTGATCGCCAAGCTCAACAAGGCGCTCAACGACAGTCTCGCCGACGAGACGGTAAAAAAACGCATGGCCACCGTCGGCGTCGTCGTCCAAGGCTCGACGCCCGATGAGTACGGCAAATTTCTCGCCAGCGAATACCAACGCTGGAACGCGGTGCGCGAAGCCGCCCACATTCCCCAGCAATAGGTAATGGCCATGGACGACAACGATCAGCACGCGCGCGGCCTCAAACTGCGCATCGACATGTTCGGCCGCGAAGCGGTGGAAAAGCGCATGAGCGCCTTCGGCGACTTCGGCAAGCCGCTCCAGCACATCATCAATGCCTATTCCTATGGCGACGTCTGGAGCCGCACCGCGCTGCCGCCCGCCACCAAATCGCTGGTGATGGTCGCCATGATGGCCGCCGCCGGCCATCCCAACGAATTGCGCGTGCACCTGAACGGCGCGGTGAAGAACGGCTGCAGCCCTGAGCAGATCCAGGACGTGCTGCTGCTGCTCGCGCTCTATTGCGGCATCCCGGCCGCCAACGAGGCGCACCGTATCGCCGCCGAAGTCTTGCGCGAGCACGGCAAATTGTAAGATCGCTATTTGCCGGCGAGCTTCGCCGCCTCATCGCGCGCACTGGCGTCGATCAGCTTGTCAACCGGCACCGCCTGCTTGAGCACGCCGGCTTTGACGAACAGCTGCTGCATCCATTCGATGCGGTCCGCCGGCACCGCGAGCGTCGGATCGATCTGCTTGTTCTTGAGCGCCTGATCGACGATGAACTCGGCGCGCTTGTCGTCCGGCTTGGCGTGGGTCAACTCGCGCGCAAGCTTGACCGCCTCGTCGCGGTGCGTGGCGGCGAACCTGTAGGCATCCATT
>DASUGZ010000192.1:0-8000 GCA_036273755.1 Pseudolabrys sp. | reverse complement strand
TCTTTTTTGGGAAGGGTGCGCGCCATGATCCGCCTCAACCGTTCGGCGTCCATTCCGCGCGGCCGGTCATACTCACCGGCGGCAGGGGAAAGCGCTCATTGTGACGATCGATCCAGTCGAGATAGTTGTAACGTGTGCCGGGGAATCCGATCATCTTCCACGAGGCCATGTCGCGATTTCCGCCGTAGATCGGATCGGCGAAGAACCCCGCCTGAACGTCTGCAATGGCCTGGGTGAAGAAGCCCTTGCCGTCAACGCCATCGAGCTTGATCTTATCGTTCTCAAGTCCGGCCAGGACTTCGTCTTGTTCATTCGCGGCTAAATCGGCGAAGTGCTTTCCCGAATGACTCGATTGGCAATATTTATCGAGCGCCGCGAGGCCGTCGCGGTAAGCCTTCGCCCGCACGCTTTGCGATTGCGGCCCCTGCTGCTTGGTGCCCTTCATGAAGGGCGCGCTCATGTAGAGGCCATCGTCCCGGCCGTACGGGCCCGCGAGCTGCCGATCGAGGTAGACGGCGCAGCCGGACTCTTTGCCGCCCGGCGTTCGCGGGTCGGGCGGAATAACACGGTCGGCGATGGCTTCGATGGCTTTGGCTTCGTCGAGCGAGAAGAACTGCCACGGCCCCGGCTTGGCAGGCTGCGGCGGGTTGCCGGCATTGGGCTCCCAGGGAAGATGACCGGATATCAGTCCGGCGTGGGCCGACACGCCGCTAAGCGCGAACCACGCAACGCCAGCCAGTAACTCGCGACGATGCAGCATGTTTGATTTGGCTGTCAGCGCCGCCCCGCGAAGGCAACTTGCCAAGCGCCACCGGGTTCCGCCGTCAATGGAAAATCGGCATGGCTCGAGGCGTTTTGGGAGGGCAGGTTGCCGGCGTTGACTCAAGGCCCTAGGTCTGCAACCCAACTCGCGGCGCAAGCGACGGGCTGGGCAAAATGGCCAAGAAAAAGATCATCTTCCAAGGCGAACCGGGGGCGAACTCGCATCTTGCCTGCCGCGAGGCCTATCCCGACCACGAGCCGGTGCCCTGCCCGACCTTCGAGGATTGTTTCTCGGCACTGAGCAGTGGCGACGTCGATCTCGGCATGATCCCAATCGAGAATTCGGTCGCCGGCCGGGTCGCCGACATCCATCACCTGATGCCGACCGCGAACCTGCACATCATCGCCGAGTGGTTCTTGCCCATTCGCAACCAATTGATGGCGCCGAAGGGTGCCAGCCTGAAAACCATCAAGTCGGTGGAAAGCCATGTGATGGCGCTCGGTCAATGCCGCAGAATTATTCGAGACCTCAAGCTCAAGCCGATCGTCGCGGCCGATACCGCGGGCTCCGCGCGCGAAGTTGCCGAGAGCAAAGACCCCACACGGGCGGCGATCGCCTCGCGGCTTGCCGCCGAGATCTACGGGCTCGACATCCTGAAGGAGAACGTCGAGGACGAATCCAATTCGACAACCCGCTTCATCGTGCTATCGCGCGAGAAGAAGTGGGCGGCGCCCGGCAAGGGCAAGGTCGTCACCACGTTCGTGTTCCGCGTGCGCAACGTGCCGGCGGCGCTCTACAAGGCGCTCGGCGGTTTCGCCACCAACGGCGTGAACATGACCAAACTCGAGAGCTACATGGTCGGCGGCAATTTCTTCGCCACCCAGTTCTACGCCGACGTCGAAGGCCACCCCGACGACCGCGCGCTGGTCTTTGCCCTGGAGGAACTCGCCTTCTTCTCCAAGGAGATGACCATCCTCGGGGTCTATCCGGCGCATCCCTATCGCGACACGTTCAAGGAAGAAAAGGACTGAGCGCAAACAGCGCGCGTCATTTCTTGTCTGGCTTACTTTCTGTTTTGGGCTTTTTCAAATCCACCAATTCCATCTGAAGTCTGGCCAGCGCCGCTTTGAGCGTCGCAAGCTCGACCTTTTGTGCGGCGAGCTCGCGATTGGCGTCGGCGAGCTTTCCCTGCATCGCGCGCGTCTGCTTCGCCAACTCCTGTTGTAGAAATTCGACATTGCTTTGCAGGCAACCGGTGCGGCGGTCCATCGCTTTTTCGGCGGTGCAGATTTCCAGGCCGCGGATGTCCTGCGCCAGCGCGGGCGCGGCGATAACAAGGCTGGCGAGCAGAGCCAAAAGGCGGAGGTTCATGCGCCGCAGTTTACACGAGTCGGGGGCGCGCAAGATCCCGGCGCCGGGGGTTTCCTCTTGCGGTTTGGCACGGCTAAGATGGTCCCAAACCGCCGGGGAGAACGCCATGACGATCATAACGCGCCTGTTTGCTGTCTGCGCCGGGCTGCTCATTGCCGGCAGCGCCGGCGCCGCGGGCCAATATCCCGATCATCCGGTGCGCATCGTGGTCGGCTTCGCCGCCGGCGGACCGACCGACGTCATCGCCCGCCTGGTCGCGGAGAGATTGTCCGCATCGCTCGGCCAACAATTTTACGTCGAGGACAAGCCGGGCGCCGGCAGCAACATCGCCAGCGCCGAAGTCGCCAAGGCCGCGCCCGATGGCTACACGCTCACCGTGATCAGCACCGGCTTCATGGTCAACATGAGCCTCTACGCTCACGTGCCTTACGACGCGATCAAGGACTTCACGCCGGTCACCATGGTGGCCTATTCGCCCAACGTGCTGGTGGTCAATCCGAAGGTCGAGGCGAAGTCGGTCAAGGAACTGGTCGCGCTGATCAAAGCCAATCCCGGCAAGTACAGCTTCGCCGGCCCGGGCATTGGCTCAACGCCGCATTTGTCGGGCGAATTGTTCAAACAGAAATTAGGCCTCGAGATTATCCACGTGCCCTATCCGGGCGCAGCGCCGGCAATTACCTCGACCATCGGGGGACATACGCCGATCGCCTTCACCGCGCTGCCACCGGCGCTTGCCAATGTGCAGAGCGGCAAACTGCGCGCGCTCGCCATTCTGGCGACCAAGCGCAGCGACGAATTGCCGGACGTGCCAACGATGCAGGAAGCCGGCTATTCCGGCCAGGAGGCCGACACGCTCACGGGCGTGATGGCGCCGGCCGGGACGCCGAAGGCGATCGTCGACTTGCTCAACCGCGAGATCGCCAAGGCGGTGGCGCAGCCGGATGTCGCCGCGCATTTGCGCAAGCTCGGTTTTGTGCCGGTGGCGGACAAGCCGGAAGAATTCGGCGCGCGCATCAAGAGCGAGATCGAGAAGTGGGGCAAGGTGGTGCACGACGCGCATCTGCGCATCGAGTAACGCTCACTCCGCCGCCTGCTGCGCCGGCGGGCGCATCGATTCCAGTCCGTCCGCGGCGGTCGCCGAGACGGTCGTGCGCACCATTAGCCGCGCTTCGTGAGCGGGCCACGGCCGGCCGCGGTGCATGCTGGCGCGGTTGTCCCACATCATCACGTCGCCAGCCTTCCAAGTATGGATGTAGCTTGTGCCTGGCGCGGTCGCTGCCTGCATCAAATCCTCGATGAGGGTCTTGCCGTCAGCAGCCGCCATGCCCTCGACGGCATAGGCATGCGAGGCGAGATAGAGCGCGCCCTGCCCGTTCACCGGGTTCTTCCACACCATGCGCCAGCACACCGGCGGCAGCGCCGCGCGCTCCTCCGGCGTCGCGAGACCTTCGGCGATCTGGCTGCGCGAGTGGTTGTAGTCGTGCCAGGCGAACGAATTGGCGACCTTTTTCTGCAACGCCGGATCGAGGCGCGCGAAGGCGAGCCGCGTCGAGACGAATTCGGTTTCGCCGCCATTTGCCGGAATGACGCGCGCCGACAGGATCGAGGTCAGCGCCGGCGTGCGCTTGAATGAGGAGTCGGTGTGCCAGAGCTGGTTCGCCTTGTTGCGCATGGCGTAGCGGTGGTCGGGCGGCACAACTTTGCCGTCCGGGCCGATCGTCGTCAGGATCACGAAATGGCTGCCGGTGCCGAGCGAGCCGACTTTGGTCGTTTCCGGCGGCCCGAAGCGGCGCGAAAAGGCGAGCTGGCCCTCGTCGGTGACCTGCTGGCCGCGCAAGACCAGCACCGAGTGCTCCTCGAACGCGGCGCGGGCCGCCGCATAAGCGGTATCGTCATTTGCGATGTCGGCGAGCGTGACGCCGCGCAATTCGGCCGCAAAACCCGGACCGAGCGGGACAATGTCCATGGCGCGTTCTCCCGGTTTTATTCGTTTTATCAAGTCTTCCGCAAAACCGGCACGCTGGCAAGCAAGCGCGGCATTGCGCCCCGCCGGCAATCCATTGCACAACATTGGAAAACGGGATGAGCCGGCACTGCAGGCCTTGGGGGAAGCGATGGATTCGACGACGAAAGCTGCCCTGGTCACCGGCGCGGCGCGCGGCATCGGGCTTGCGACCGCCAAACGCTTCCTTGCCGACGGCTGGCGCGTTGCGCTGCTCGATATTGACGGCGACAATCTGAAACTGACCGCCACCACGCTGGACAAGGCCGAGGCGACCATCGCCATCCACTGCGACGTCGCCGATGCGGTCGCCGTCGAGCGCGCCTTCGAGATTGCCGCGACGCAATTCGGCCGGCTCGACGCGCTGGTCAACAATGCCGGCATCGCCGTCTTCAAGCCGATTCTCGACCTCACCATCGAGGACTGGTCGCGCGTGCTGGCGGTCAATCTCACTGGGCCATTCCTTTGCGCGCAAGCCGCAGCGCCCCTGATGCGCGACTCCGGCGGCGGCGCCATCGTCAACATCACATCGATCTCGGGCCTGCGCGCCTCGACGCTGCGCACCGCCTACGGCACCAGCAAGGCCGGTCTCGCCCATCTGACGCAGCAGCAGGCGGTCGAGTTCGCGCCGCTGAACATCCGCGTCAACGCTGTGGCGCCAGGGCCGGTCGACACCGCGATGGCGAAGGCGGTGCATACGCCGGACATCCGCGCCGCCTACCATGACGCTATCCCGCTCAACCGATACGGACTTGAAACCGAACTCGCCGAAGCGATCTTCTTTCTGTGCAGCGAGCGGGCGAGCTATATCACCGGGCAGACGCTTGCCGTCGACGGCGGCTTCGAGGCGACCGGCATCGGCCTGCCGTCGCTGCGCGCGATGGGAAAGAACGGGTAGCAAAGCCGGATATTCGCCACGGCCGCGCCAAATAAAACAGAGGACGCCACATGCGCATCGTTGACCTGAGCCGCGAGCTCTATCACCGCACCCCAAGCTATCCGGGCCAGCCTCCGATCATCTACGGCGTCTGGAAGACGCACGAAGAGGCCTTCGCCGATTCCGGCAACGTGCAAGGCAACAGCGTCATGTACTTCTCAATGCCCGACCACGGCGGCACGCATATCGACGCGCCGCGCCATTTCGGCAAGAGCGGCACGCCGATCAACGAATACCCGCTCGAAAACTGCATCGTGCAAGGCATCTGCATCGACCTGCGCCACGTGGCGCCGCGGGCGGAAATCACGCCCGCCGACCTGCAAGCGGCGGTCAAGAAAGCCGGCGTGCCGATCCCGAAGAAGGGCACGGTGCTGCTGTGCACCGGTCATCACGAGCGTACATTCCCGACCAAGGCCTATTCGACCGACAATCCGGGGGTGAACGTCGCCGCGACCGAATGGCTGGCCCAACAGGGCATCGTGCATTTCGGGATCGATTCGATGCGGCCGGGACCGGAAGGCGACGTCAACTCGCTGGTGCACAAGGCCTGTCTCGACCTCGGCATCACCCACATGGAGAGCCTGTGCAACCTCGAAAGTCTGCTCGGCAAGGGCGAATTCCGCTTCATCGGCCTGCCGCTGAAATGGCGCGGCGGCACCGGCTCGCCGATCCGGGCTGTGGCGGTGTTCGAGGATTAGGCCTTAGGTTCACACGGCAACGCGGCCGAGAAAACTTTCAATGCGCTGACGGAGCCCAGCCGCGGCGGTTTCCACCGATTCGGACGCTTCGAGGACCTTAGCCGCCGCATCGCGCGTGTCGCCAACCGCGCTCGTCACCTCATCGAGAACGGTGACCACGACTTTGGCGCCGCCCGCTGCGCTCGCCACGTTTTGGGAGATTTCAGCGGTCGCACTGTCCTGCTGCGCGAGCGATCGCGCCACCGCCGAGGTGTAGCCGTCGATCTCGCCCATGCGCTCGGTGTTACGTTGAATCGCCTCAACCGCAAAGCGCGTCGAATTCTGAACCGCTTCGATTTGGACCGCGATCTGCTCGGTTGCTTTCGCGGTCTGCACTGCCAGCGACTTGACTTCGGAGGCAACGACGGCGAAGCCGCGGCCAGCCTCGCCAGCGCGGGCCGCCTCGATCGTCGCATTGAGCGCGAGCAGATTGGTTTGCCCGGCGATATTGCGGATCAGATTGACGACGTCGCCGATTTCCTGAACGACGTCGGTCAGGCGAGTCATTCGTTGGTTAGTCGCTTGGGCCTCTTCGACCGAATGCGTGACCAGTTGCGCGGCCTGGCCGACTTGCCGGCCGATTTCCGCGATCGAAGCAATCAGTTCTTCGGCCGCGCTCGCCGAAGCCGTCATGTTGGCGGACGCCTCGTTTGAGGCTTCAACGGCGCCGGCGGTGCGTTCCGACGTGCGACCTGAGGAACTCGCCAGCGCCAGCGCGATCGACTTGAGTGCCACCGTACTTTCGTTCACCGTGCGCAGCACCGTCGCTGCACCTTCGCGAAAGGCGCGGATTTCCGACTCGATCTCCAGGCGGCGGCGCTCCTGCTCCGACAGCGCGGTGCTTGCCCGCTCGGCCTTGAGACGATCGGTGATGTCGACATGCGTCCCGATCCAAAGGCCGCCGCCTTTGATGGCCTGGTTGACGACCGATATGGCGCGTCCATCCGGCGTTTTCACGACGCGGCTCATCGCCTGCCCCTGACGCACCGAATCCAGAATTTCGCTCCGATATTTTTCCGGATCGATGTCGAGGCTGCCGGTCGATATTCGGTTCTTGAACAGGTCCCTGAGGGTGCAGCCTGGCTTCACAATTTCGCGCGACAAGCCGTACATGTCGACGTAACGATCATTGACGACGACGAGGCGCTCGGCGGCGTCGACCAAAACGACACCTTGCATCATGTTGTTGAGAACCATGGCCAGCAGAGCGCCGTCATTGCCAGCGATATTGGCGTTTCGGCGGCGACGCCAAACAAAAAGACCAACGGCCGCGAGGCCGGCCAGAAGGCTGCCAGCAATGGCGAAAGGCCGCCAATCCTGATCAAAAATACCGATCAACGCGTATGCTCCCAGACCAGAAAAGCAATACGCCTCAACCTTTTAATAATTGTTAACCAACAGAATGGCCGTGGTGCACCTTAGCTTCGTTCGCGCTCGTAGCGTTCAACGAATTTGGGCGAAAGCTTGCGCAATCGATCGAGATCGACGCGCCCGGAGCGCGTGATGTAGCTCATGGCGAAGTCGACGGGCGCGAGTTCCATCCGTTCGGCAAAACTCTCGTACCAAGTGGCGCTGCCGTTGGCACCGGTCACGAGCTTGTCCACAACCGGCCGCCGCGCCGCTTCGAAGGCCGGCAGTGCAGCTGCCACATCGTCGTCATGCGCGGCCAAAGCGCGATCGAGAGCGATGGCGTCTTCCATCGCCAGCCGCGTGCCGGAGCCGATTGAAAAATGCGCCGTATGGAGCGCATCACCAACAAGTACGTATTTGCCGTGATGCCAGCGCACGTTGCGCACCACAGGAAACCGCCGCCAGAGCGAATTGTTGGAAATCAGCGGATGACCACCGAGCGCGTCGCCGAAGATCTTCTGGCACAGGCTGCGGGTCTCCGCCTCTTCCATGCGCTCGAAACCGGCGCGCGTAAAGCTCGCCTCGTCGGTTTCGACGACGAACGTGCTGCGCCCCGGCGCGTGGCGGTAATGGTGCGCGTTGAAATCGCCGATCGGCGTGTGGCGGAAGGTCTGCGTCAGTGTGTCGTAGCGCTGGCCGGTGCCGAACCAGGCAAAGTAATTGGCAAGAAATGTAACGCTGGCGCCGAATTCGTCGACGAAGCTGCGCCGCACCAGCGAATTGACACCATCGGCGCCGACCACCAGATCGGCGCCAATGAATTCATCGAGCGAAGTCACC
>DASUGZ010000191.1:0-2986 GCA_036273755.1 Pseudolabrys sp. | reverse complement strand
GTCGTCGGGGTCGCCCGCGGCCCAGAACGAGACGCCGAGGCTCGCGGGCGGCGGTACGGCGACGATGAGCTCGGCCGGCTGCTCTTCCGGCATATTGGGAAAGCGCTCGGCGAACTCGCGGTACCTCTCCACGCGCGGCGTATCGTCGAGCCGCAGCGGCACATAAGGCAAAAGCGGCGGATAATTTGCGTAGGGCCAGTCGTCCGACGACGTCGCGGGCTCGATGGCGGTGAGCTCGACCTTGTGGCCGTACTCGACGCGATAGTCCAGGCAGCAGCCGTCGTAATTGAGGCCGTAGATCAGCGGCAGATCGAACAGCTGGTTGTCGCTGAGCGCGGGAATGTGCCGGCCGGCGAGACGGGCAATGAGATGCAACGGCCTCGGCCCGAACGGCCGCCCTGAGATGTGCGCGGGCAGCGGTCCGCCGAACGCCGAGGGCGAATGCCGCTCCGCCCGCTCGAAGGTGTAGAGCCTGTCGGCGTGAAACGCGAAAACCAGCGGTTCGCTTGGCATTTTGTGGCCCCCAAGCACTGTTGACAAACTAGAACAAAAAGAGAACTATAAGTCAACTGAAGGTTGTTAATGGTATATTTGCATGCTTGCCTTGTGTCGCATTGCCGTGCTGCTGAGCGCCGGGTTGCTCGCCTCCTGCGGGCCGCCGGTGCCGTCGCAAACCGTCCAGCTTTCCCAGCCGTCCGCTTTCGACACGCCGCTCGACAATCGCTGGCGCAAAGCCAGCGAGACGCGGCCGGTCGCGATCCTGCTCGGCCGCGCCGAGACCACGCGGATCCTCCTGCCGCGCCAAGCCGTGCTGCGCGTCAGTTGCTATCGCAAGCCGGTCGTGCGCGTGAGCTACGATGTCGGCCTGCAGAGCGGCCCGATCGCGGTCGCCTACCGTTTCGACGCCAAGACCGAGCAACGCGGCGACGTGCGGGTGCGCGGCGCGCATCGCAACATGCTGGTCATCGACAACCCGGCCGCGGCGGCAGCCTTTCAGGCCGATCTGCGCAGCTCGAGCACGCTGGAGGTCAAGGCGTCGCGGCTGCCATACGACTATCACCATGCTCATTTCCGCTGGGATCCCAACGACAAGATCCTCAACGAGGTGCTGTCCGCCTGCAAAGGCGCCACGCGCGAGGCCACCCGGCGGCAACCGGTCTCCAGTTCAGATGACGATGAGGATGCGGAGGATGACATCAAGGACGTGTTGACGGCGCAGTAGGCGCGGCTCAAAGCGACCTCAGCCCGTAGGGCGGAGTAGCGAAGCGTAATCCGCCAACTGTCAGGCAATGCACGCGGCGGGTTACGGCTTCGGCTGACCGCCCTACGGCCTGCGAACGCAAACGGCATCCCGCCACGTCTTCAGATCGGGCCAGCGTTCCGCTGCCGCTCCGTCATGGCTCCAGTAAACGACTTCGCCTGTTTCGGTGAGGCAATGGTAGTCGCCGTTGTCTTCAATAAACGGCAGTAGATTCTTTGCCACGCCTGCAGCCCAGGCACGCTGCGTCATGGCAAAAAGATCGAGATGCCCGGCGCCGGGAAGAACGACGGCCGGCTCAAATCGCGCATCGGCCACATCGCCGCCGTTACGCAGAAAGGCGCGATAATCTGGGTGAAATTTTCGGCCAAGCCGCTGCTCGACGGCGTCGATTTCCGCGTCGGTCGGCCGGCGTAACGATTCGACGGAAGGCATCGGCAAGACCATGGCTCGCTGAACGCAACATATCCACCTTACACGATCCCCGCGAATTCCTCGACATCGATAACCCGGAATTTTGGAACCGAGCGATCGGCCCATCGGTTATCTGGTCAGGAGAGTCCATGGCCGACGCAACGGAAACACGCGACACCCGCGAAGCCGACATGCGCGCGCTGGCGCACAGGCTCGAATTCACCGTCGACAAGACCGCGCGCGGCTTCACGCTGACGCGCACGGCAGAGCTGTCGCACCCCGAGCGCGAGGAAGGCCTGACTCTGGCGCAGGCCGAGGAGCTTCTGGAAACCTGGAAGCTGCGCGGCCTCGGCGGCGGCTGACGCGCGCTAGAGCGCGGCTTTCCGCCCCGCAAACACACGCCATGCCGACAGCGCGATCGCGGCGACGAGCACCGCGACGGCGCACCCGATGATGGGACCGCTGATCGGCCGCGTGAAGAGGCTGCCGACGCTGCCACGCGAGATCAGCAGCGTCCGGCGCAGGTTTTCCTCGAGCGCGGGGCCGAGCAGCAACGCCACCAGCAGGACCGGCCGGTTCCAGCCCAGAAGCTGGCAGGCGATGCCGAACACCGCGACGACAACAATCTGACCCGCGGGCCATCCGGTGCCGTCGAGTATGAAGGCCGCGGAAAGCGCGGCGGCGATCAGCAGCACGCCGGCAAGGCGGACCGGCACGCCGACCGACGGCGACACCGGCGCGGTGAGCGGGCGCCCGATCTTCCGCCCATAGCTCGCGAGCAGCAATGACGGCGCGGCCAGACCGAGCGCGCCGTCGGCGACGGCGAAACCGAGCAGGACCGTGACAGCCGAGATGCCGTCGGCGAGCGATTCGAAGCGCTCTACTCCGGTTGCGACATCGACACCGACGCTCGCGACCAGCAGGCCAAGCAGCACCATACCGAAAGCGCGCAGACGCGACGCCCGCGCCAGCGCGACGATGAGCGCGAGCTTCAGGACGGTGATGGCGAGCAATTCGGCCGGCCCGAACCGCAGCGCCACCGTGCGGCCCAATTGACTCCACGCCCAATCAGCGCCGAACAGGACGGCCGCGATGACGGCAACCCCTGTCAGGCTCCAATGCGGCGCGCCCATCTTGTTGAGCAGTGCCGCTCGCAGCAGCAGCGCTGCTCCAACGGCTATCAGCAGACAGCTTAGAATGAACGGATAAAAGCCCGGGCCTGTCAGAGCGCCGCTGCCAATGCCCAGGGCGTTGGCGGCGAGTGCCGCAGCCGCTCCCACGATCACAAGAACGAAGGCGAGACCGGTATCCGCC
>DASUGZ010000190.1:0-6265 GCA_036273755.1 Pseudolabrys sp. | reverse complement strand
GCTTCGGGCTCGATGTCGTGTTCCGCCAGTCGAATCTCGAAGGCGAACTGGTCAACTGGATTCAGGAGGCGCAGGCCAAGAAAGCCGTCGGCCTCATCATCAACCCGGCCGGCTACACCACCACCTCGATCGCGATCCTCGACGCGTTGCTGATGATGAAGATGCCGGTCATCGAAACCCACATCACCAATATCCACGCGCGCGAGGAATTCCGGCAGAACTCGTACGTCTCCAAGGCGGCGAAAGCCGTGATCGCCGGCTTCGGCATCAATGGCTATGCGCTCGCGATCACCGGCATCGCCGCGCTGATCGGCGCCAAGGCCAAGAAATAAGACGGAATGCGTTGATGGCAAAAGCGCCGAAAGCCCCGATCGTCGATCGCGAATTGATCCAGGAGCTGACCAAGCTCTTGGACGAAACCGGCTTGACCGAAATCGAGATCGAGCAAGACGGCCAGCGCGTGCGCGTCGCGCGCTACGCGGCCGCGGCCGCGGCCGCCTCACGTCCGGCGCCGGCCGCGCCGATCATCACCGCGCAGCCGGCGGCGGCGGCCGATCCCTCGAAGCATCCGGGGGCGGTGACCTCGCCGATGGTCGGCACCGCTTATGTCGCGCCCGAACCCGGCGCCAAACCCTTTGTTGAGATCGGCAGCCAGGTGAAGGCGGGCGACACGCTTCTTGTCGTCGAAGCAATGAAGACCATGAACCAGATCCCGGCCCCACGCGGCGGCACCGTGATCCAGATCCTGTTCGATGACGGCCAGCCGGTCGAGTTCGGCCAGCCGTTGGTCATCATCGAATGACGGCGCCAATGCCTGCGCACCGTCCGGGCGAAACCGATGTTCGATAAAATCCTCATCGCCAATCGCGGCGAGATCGCACTGCGCATCATCCGAGCCTGCAAGGAGCTCGGCATCCTGACGGTCGCCGTGCATTCCACAGCCGACACCGACGCCATGCACGTACGCTTTGCCGACGAGAGCGTGTGTATCGGCCCGCCGGCGGCGAAAGACAGCTACCTCAACATCCCGGCGATTCTGTCGGCCTGCGAAATCACAGGCGCCGACGCGGTGCATCCGGGCTACGGTTTCCTCTCCGAAAACGCGCGCTTTGCCGAAATTCTCGGCGAACACAACGTGCAGTTCATCGGGCCCAAGGCCGAGCACATCCGCCTGATGGGCGACAAGATCGAAGCCAAGCGCACCGCCAAGAAGCTCGGCATTCCGGTAGTTCCGGGCTCTGAAGGCGGTGTCGAGAGCGATGCCCAAGACGCGCGCATCGGCGGCGACATCGGCTACCCGGTGCTGATCAAAGCGGCGGCCGGCGGCGGCGGACGCGGCATGAAGGTCGCGCGCACGGCAGCCGAATTGCCGGTCGCGCTGGCCAGCGCGCGCGCCGAAGCCAAGGCCGCGTTCGGCGACGATGCGGTGTATCTGGAAAAATATCTGGAGAAGCCGCGCCACATCGAAATCCAGGTGCTCGGCGACGGCAACGGCAACGCCATCCACCTCGGCGAGCGCGAATGCTCGCTGCAGCGCCGCCATCAGAAGGTGCTGGAGGAAAGCCCTTCGCCCGCCCTCAACGTCAAGGCGCGCGACGCCATCGGCGAGACTGTCGCCAAGGCGATGCGCGACATCAAATATCTCGGCGTCGGCACCGTCGAGTTTCTTTACGAGGACGGGCAGTTCTATTTCATCGAGATGAACACACGCATCCAGGTCGAACATCCGGTGACCGAGATGATCACCGACCTCGACCTCATCTTCGAGCAGATCCGCGCCGCCGCCGGCAACGAGTTCACGCTCAGGCAGAGCGACATCGAATTTCGCGGCCATGCCATCGAATGCCGCATCAATGCCGAGAACCCGGTGTCGTTTCGCCCATCGCCCGGCAAGATCATGCACTACCATGCGCCCGGCGGCCTCGGCGTGCGCATCGATTCCGCGGTCTACGAAGGCTACTCAATCCCGCCGCATTACGACTCGCTGGTCGGCAAGCTGATCGTGCACGGCAAGACCCGCACCGAGGCGCTGATGCGGCTCAAGCGCGCCCTCGACGAAGTCGTCATCGATGGCATCGAAACCACGCTGCCGCTGTTCCGCGCGCTGCTCGCCGAGCCCGACTTCATCGATGGCAATTATCACATCCACTGGCTCGAGCAGTTCCTCGCCCGCGGCGGGACGGAGCCGTAAGTCTGACGCTGCCAGCCTTGGAATTTGCGCGCTAGTGCTGCGCGCCCGCGGTCAACCGCTCCAGCAGGCGGCACAGATCGTCGGGACTGTAAGGTTTCTTCACGAACACCGAGCGCGTCACCGGCGGCGCCAAGGCGGACGGCGAATAGCGGCCGGAGCAATAGACAATCGGCAATTCCGGCCGTTGCGCACGCGCCTCGCGCGCCAGCATCGACCCATCCATCGGACCGAGCAGATTGATGTCGGTGAACAAGACGTCCACCTCGGCGCCCGATTTCAGGTAGCGCAAAGCATCTTCGCCGGCTTCGACCGCGTGAACGGCAAAACCGCTCTCTGCCAGAACTTCGGTCACGAGGTTGCTGATCAAAACCTCGTCTTCCACCACAAGCACATGTGTTCGTCGCCCCGGCATGATGTCACTTCCCCGCAGTTCCAGGCCTCGCCGTGTCCTCACAAGGAAAACGCAGGCAGGGCGATTGCGTTTCAATCTTTCGCCAATTTGCGCAGGTTATCCTGAACAGGAGGTAAAAATCGCGGGCTCCCCACAAGGCGCCCAAGTGCCTAGAATGATTCCTCCACCGCCGGGCGGTTCCGCATGGCCAATCGTGAAAATACGCTGATCGACATCACGCCCGAGGTGCTGCTCAAGGCCTATGCTTGCGGCATCTTCCCGATGGCGGAGAGCGCGGAGGATCCGGCGCTCTATTGGATCGAGCCGGACATGCGCGGCATCATTCCGCTCGACGGGTTCCATTTGTCCGCGCGGCTCGAGCGCACCGTGCGCTCAACGCCCTTCACGGTCTCGGTCGACCGCGATTTCGACGCCGTGATTGCGGGCTGCGCCGAGGCGAAGCCCGACCGCGCGCGGACCTGGATCAACGACCGCATCCGCAAGATCTACCGCAGCCTGTTCGAGCACGGCCATTGCCACTCCGTCGAAGTCTATGACGGCGACACATTGGTCGGCGGGCTCTACGGCGTCGCGCTGGGCCGCGCTTTTTTCGGCGAGAGTATGTTCCACCGGGCGCGCGACGCGTCCAAGATCGCGTTGGTGCATCTCGTAGCGCGCCTGACCGCCGGGGGCTACCGGCTGCTCGACACCCAATACGTCACCGAACACCTGAAGACGTTCGGCGCGGTCGAAGTGCAGAAGCGCCGCTATCACCGGCTGTTGCAAGAGGCGCTGACGGGCGAAGGCGACTTCGCCGCGTTGCCGGTCGATCGTCCGGTAAGCGGCGAAGAGACGCTGGCGCAGCTGCGCTAGCGAATGAACCCGGGCTGTTGCGTACGCGGCGCCGGGCGCTTCGGCGCTGGACGCGCCGCGGGCTTCGGCGGCGGCGCAGGATCGGGTGGAGCTTCGGCGACGTTCGGATTCTTGCCGCCTTTGCAGTCGGTCAGCCACACGTCGTAGATCGGATGCTCGATGGCGTGCAGGCCGGGGCTTGCGGCAAACATCCAGCCTGTGAAGATGCGCTTGATCTCGCCCTGCAGCGTCACCTCGTCGGCCTCGACGAAGGCATCGGTGTTCGGGGTCTCGGTCGGCGGCCGCGAGTAGCACACGCGCGGCGTCACCTGCAGCGCGCCGAACTGCACCGTCTCGTTGATGGCGACGTCGAACGAGATGATGCGGCCGGTGATCTTGTCGAGACCTGAGAATACGGCGGTCGGATTGGCGATGCGCTGCGGCGGCGGTTCGACCACGACTTCGTCGCCAGGCTGCGGCGCGGCATTGCCTTGTTGTGGCGGCGGCGTGCCCGGCGGCTGCCGCGTGCCGGGCGGCAGGCCGGGCAGCGTCTGCACCTGGCCGGGGGCGCCTTGCGGCGCTTGGCCCGGCGGCGCGGTCGCCTCTTTTGGCGGCGGTGCCATGCCCGGCGGCGGCGCCAGCGGTTGCGATTGAATAGACCCACCGCCCGGCCGGTTCGCCGGCGGCAGGCTCATGGGCGCCGGCAAAGGCTGTGGCGGCGGCTGATCGGAGCGCACCGCGCCGGGCGGACGCTGCGGATTGGCGCGCTGGTAACCACCGGGCGGCGGATAATTCGGTGGCGGAGGCGGCGGTTGCGGCGGCGGCGCATTCGGAACGTCGGCCGGCGGTCGCGGCGGAAAGTCGTTGAATATCGATTGCGCGGCGGCCGGCGTTGCGAACGACACCGCCACGATAAGCGAGCATACGGTGAGCGAAGTTCGCGCCATCAAACCGGACGATTCCGTTGGGGAACGGCGCGGATTCGCCGTCACCCGCAGCCTCGCCCGGTTAACACGGCGAATGCGGCAGCGGAAGGGCGGTGCGCGGTTAAGCCCCGCTTACGGGCTCCAGGGCTTGTAGTCGCCGGTCGCCTTGGGCCGGCGATTGGCGGCAAGCGTCGAACCGGGCGGTCGGTAGGCCCCGGCGGTGCCGGTCAGATTTGGCCGATGCGGCTTTTCCCACTCGCGCGTCTTGTAGGTCTCCTGCGTTGGCGGCGTATCGACCGTATGGTGCAGCCAGCCATGCCAGGACGGCGGCACCATCGAGGCTTCGGCATAGCCGCTGAAGATTACCCAGCGCCGCTCGAAACTGAGCATGCGCGGGTCGATCTTGCCGCCGCGCGTACGATAGTAAACGTTGCCGAACTCGTCCTCGCCGACCCTCTCGCCGTACATCCAGGTCCAGAACTGGGTGCCGAAGGTCTGCGAATTCCACCAGGTGAACAATTTGAGCAGGAAACTTTTCATCGCTGCCGCGCGTTGAAAGGGTTCGAATATGCGGCGTTCTGCCACCTCGGCGCCCGCCTGTCCAGGGCGCGGCCTTGTTGAACTGCCATACGCATACCGCGAAGGCATTCATCCTTTTTAGAGCGGCATGATTTCGATCCACGACGCGATAAGCACAATCCTAGACTGGTTTGCGTGGCTGCCCGATTGGGCGATCACGGCAAGCGTTCTCGTCCTTGCCGTCATCATCGCTTTCGCGCTGCATCGCCTCGTCCGGCGACTGGTGCGCAACCTGCTGGCAAAACGCGTCCCGGTCGTGGCCTCGATCTTCGGCCGCTTGCGCGGCCTCACGCTGATGGCGCTGCTTGTGCTAGCGGTTTTCGTTGCCATTCCGCTGACGCGGGTCGATCACGACAGCGCGGTGGTGATGGCGCGGGTGATGGCGATCGCGCTGATTTGCCTCATCGGCTGGGCTGCGATCGCCGGGTTCAATATCGCTGCCGATCTTTATCTGCTGCGATTTCGGATCGACGTCGAAGACAACCTGCTCGCCCGCAAGCACATCACGCAGGTGCGCGTGCTGCTGCGCACCCTCGACGCGTTGGTAATCCTGTTCACGATCGGCGCGGCGCTGATGACCTTCGATGCGGTACGCCAATACGGCGTAAGCCTGTTCGCCTCCGCCGGCGTCGCTGGCATCGTCGCCGGCCTTGCCGCACGCCCGGTGCTGAGCAATCTGATCGCCGGCGTTCAGATCGCGATGACGCAGCCGATCCGCATCGACGACGCCGTGATCGTCGAAAAGGAATTCGGCACCATCGAGGAGATCACCTCGACTTATATCGTCGTGCGGCTGTGGGATTTGCGGCGCATGGTCGTGCCGCTGTCCTATTTCATCGAAAAGCCGTTTCAGAACTGGACGCGCGAGAGTTCCTCGCTCATCGGCAACGTCATGCTTTATCTCGACTATCGCGCGCCGGTGAAAGCCTTGCGCGGGAAGCTGGAGGAATTCGTCAAGGCCTCGAAGCACTGGGACGGCCAGGTGGTTGGCCTCCAGGTAACCGACTGCCGCGAGAACACCGTCGAGCTGCGCTGCCTGATGAGCGCGCGCTCGGCGGGACAGACCTTCAACCTGCGCTGCGAGGTGCGCGAGAAGCTCATCGACTTCCTGCAGCGCGAACACCCGGAAGCTTTGCCGCGCCAGCGTTCAGAAGTCGCCGTGGCCGGCACCCCCGGCGAAACGAAGGCCAAAGCCGAAAAGGTGCGCACTGCGGCCGCCGCTGCCGGCGCCCGGTAAGCGGGTCCGCCGTTTTTCGTTGCGAATGACGATGCCGCTGCCGCAAATCCTGGAAATTGCATTCACAGGGGTGGGTAATCGCCCCGCCC
>DASUGZ010000189.1:0-34465 GCA_036273755.1 Pseudolabrys sp. | reverse complement strand
GCTACCCCTCCGCGCTGCCTTTTTTCTTACCTTCCTCCTTGTCGGAGAGGGCTCGCTGCACGTTTGGGGGCCCGCCTATGAAGGCACTGGCCGAGCAGATCGCCGACCTCGACAGCGCCGAGATCTATGGCCGCGTCGTTGGCGTGCGCGGGCTGATGGTGGAGGTGGCCGGGCCGATCCATGCCATGTCAGTCGGCGCGCGGCTGGCGTTGGAAACCGGCGACGGCCCGCCGATCCCTTGCGAGGTGGTGGGCTTTTCCGGCGGCCGGGCGCTGGCCATGCCCTATGCCGCGCTCGATGGCGTGCGGCGCGGCTGCCGCGCGGTGGTCGCGACCGGCGCCGGCATGGTGCGGCCGTCCGAGCGCTGGCTCGGCCGCGTCGTCAACGCCATGGGCGAGCCGATCGACGGCCTCGGGCCATTGCCGTCGGGTCCCGCGCCATACCCATTCCGCTCCTCGCCGCCGCCGGCCCATGCCCGCATGCGGGTCGGCGCCCCGCTCGATCTCGGCGTGCGCGCGCTCAATACCTTCCTCACCGTGTGCCGCGGCCAGCGCATGGGCATCTTCTCTGGCTCGGGTGTCGGCAAATCGGTGCTGCTGTCGATGCTGGCGCGCAACGTGTCGGCCGATATTTCCGTGATCGGGCTGGTCGGCGAGCGCGGCCGCGAGGTGCAGGAATTCTTGCAGGACGATCTGGGTCCGGCAGGCCTTGCGCGCTCGGTGGTGGTGGTGTCGACGTCCGATGAACCGGCGCTGATGCGCCGCCAGGCTGCCTATCTGACGCTGGCGGTTGCCGAGTATTTCCGCGACCTGAACAAGGACGTGCTGGTGCTGATGGATTCGGTCACCCGTTTCGCCATGGCGCAGCGGGAAATCGGGCTGTCCGCCGGCGAGCCACCGACCGCCAAGGGCTATACGCCAACCGTTTTCACAGAGCTGCCGCGGTTGCTGGAACGCGCCGGGCCCGGCACGGAGCAGGGCACCATTACCGGCATATTCAGCGTTCTGGTCGACGGCGACGACCACAACGAGCCGGTGGCCGACGCCGTGCGTGGCATCCTCGACGGGCACATCGTCATGGAGCGCGCCATTGCCGAGCGCGGGCGCTATCCGGCGATCAACATCCTGAAGTCGATCTCGCGCACGATGCCGCGGGCCGCCGATCCGGCCTATCTGCCGGCCATCAACCGGGCCAAGCAGGTGATGGCGACCTATTCGGACATGGAGGAGTTGATCCGGCTCGGCGCCTACCGGCCCGGCTCGAGCGCCGAGGTCGACGAGGCGATTACCCTGCACAAGCCGCTGGAGGCCTTCCTGAGCCAGCTTAAGGAAGAATCAACGAGTATGGCGGAGGGCTACCAGCGGCTCGAACAAATCCTGCAGGGGACGCAGCCCGAGGCCGCTTGACCCTGTTTTTCCAAGATTCCGGCGCGAATTCGGCGCAGAAATCCCCACAAAACCGGGCGTTGGAAACCGATTAATAACGTTATTGCTCCACTGTTACCGGCGCTGAATGGTCCGGGGCGTCCGGTTGCGCGGGCGTATGGCTGCGCAAAGGGCGTTTATTCGGGGCTTCGGGGGAGTATGTAGTCGATGAAGTCACGTGAAACCCTCATCCGCCTGAAGAAATTCCAGGTCGACGAGAAACGGCGCAAGGTCGCGCAAATCGAGGCCATGATCGCCGAGTTCGATCGCATCGCGACCGAGCTCGACCGCGAGATCAAGACCGAGCAGGAACGCGCCGGCATCAACGACCCCGCGCATTTCGCCTATCCGACCTATGCCAAGGCCGCGATCGTCCGGCGCGAGAACCTCAAGCGCTCGGCCGGCGAGCTCAAGACCCAGCTCGACGACGCCAAGGCCGTGCTGGGCGAGGCCTTCGAGGAGCTCAAGAAGGTCGAGATGCTCGACGAGCGCGACCACGCGCGCGAGAAGGCCGAGGAGGCCGCGCGCGAGCAGACCGAGCTCGACGGCATCGCGGCGTTGCGCTTCTCGACCGGCGGCGCCAGCGCGTAACGGCGCGACAGCGCAATCCTCGCTGACGATTCAGAACGCCGCCGCCAGATCGCGCGCGCCGGGCGTCGCGGAATTGCGATTGATGTGGCCCTGGATCTCGGCGATCAGCCCGGCCACGACCTTGGTGCGGCGCGCCACCGGATTGCGCTCATAGCCCTGACGCTGGAAGAAGTTTGCCGTCGGCACCTGCTGGCGAAACGCCGGCGGCATGGTCACCATGTCGAAGCCGTTGCCATCGCCGGTGAGATTCATCAATTCCAATTCGGCCGCGCTGAGCGGCGCCGCGTAGCCTTTGGCGCGCGCGAACAGCACCGAGTCGAGCAACTTCTGCACTTGCAGGAGCGGGCCGATGTCGACGTCGAGGATGGCGGCGTGAATCCCCAAGCCGCCCATGGTGGTCTTGGCCAGGCGGTCGTGCTCGCTCCAGCGGTTCGGCACACTGCGGCTGAATGCGATCATGCGCTTGAGCGCTTCGATCTTGCGCTCCATCGCCGCCTTGTCGCTTCCGCTGAGTCCTTTCGCCTTCTGCCGCAGCGCCGCCAGCACGCGGGGGCCGTGCTCGGCCAGGATCGACACCGAATTGGTTGAGAGCAACTGGTTGTAGCCGAGCGCCGGCGAGATCGCGCGTTTGCCCGGCCCCGGCGGCTCGAGCCCGGCCTGCGTGTTGTAGGCGCCGTGCCCGCCGGTCTCGAAGGCATAGACGCCGACGATCTGTTCGCGCGTTAATCCCGCTGCCCGTGCGGTACCGGCATAGGCGCGCTTGAAGTCGAGATCGGACGCCGGCTGCTGCGGCACAAAATTGTATTGCTCGGCGGCGGCCAGCAGGAAATCGGCGACCACCGGGATCGGCGCTCGCTCGCTCGGCGGTGCGCCGGGCGCTTGCGGATCGATCGGCCGGCGCGGCCCGCTATAGAGCGGCGGCTGGTTCAGCACGTAGTCGGCAAGCTCGATCGGTTGGCGATCGCGCCTTTTGGCGTTGCGCAGGCGGCGCTTTTCGCTGACCGCGTTCCAATAGGCTTCGGCCTCGGCGTCGTAGGCCTGCCGCGCCTGCAGGTATTCGGCGAGCCTGGCTTGATAGTCGGACAAAACGCCGGCCGGCACGCCCTGCGCCTGCGCCGGCACGGCGGTGAGCGCGGCGGCCAAGGCAATGGCAGCAAGGCAAAGGGCAGGGCGCGGCATGACCGGCTCTTAGCGGGGCTTCGTCGATTCGGCTATCGCCGCCGGTCGTGGCGTTTCAATGGCGCTCAGTCGCGCCGGTCGTACTCGTTGCTGCAAAAGGTCCCGCCTTGATAGCGGTCGCCGACCAGATCGGGCGGCAGCTTCGCTTGCGCGGCGAGCGCCTGCTCGCGGTAATCATCGGCCTTGCCGGTCGGCTTGTAGCCGAAGCGTTTCGCGTTGCTGTTGTCCCACCAGGCGTCGGCGTTGTCGGAGGCGCCGTAGAAGATCTCGAAATGGATATCCCGATGCTCGAGCCCGATACGGATCAACTGCACCAGATCCTCCGGCTTGAGCCAGATCGCGAGGCGGCGCTGGTCGAGTGGCGCGTCGCCGACATTGCCGATGCGCAGACACGTGACGCGCAAGCCGTGTTTCTCCGCATAGAATGCTCCAACGGCTTCGCCGAACGCCTTGCTGATGCCGTAGCGGCTGTCCGGGCGCACGGTGACGTTGACGCCGATTGTCTGCGTCCGCGGATAGAAGCCCATGGCGTGGTTGGAGGAGGCGAACACCACGCGCTTGACGCCGGCGCGGTAGGCGGCCTCGAACAGATTGTAGCAGCCGATGATGTTGGAATTCAGAATCGTCTGCCACGGCCCTTCGATCGAGTAGCCGCCGAGATGGACGATGCCGTCGACGCCGTCGACGATCGTTTTCACCGCATCGAGGTCGGCCAAATCGGCGACGACGAAATCCTCGTCGGCGGCAAGGTCGCCCGGTTTGCGGATATCGCTCCAGCGGATGCTGGGATAGAGGCCTTTCATCAGCTTGCGCAGGCGCGTGCCGACATCGCCCGCGGCTCCGGTCACCAGAATTTTCTGCATTGCTCTCTCGTGTAAACGCCGGGGAATCGTCCGGCTGAAGACTATTTGACGCCGGCTTCGCCCGCGATTTTCTCATAGCGGCGACGGCTATGCTCGAGATGCCGCTGCATGGCGGCGCGCGCTTGCGTTACCGCGCGCTCGCGGATCGCGTTGAGGATCTGTTCGTGCTCCTGCTGGAAGATATTGGAGTAGTTGCTCTTGGCGGATGGCGTCGAACGGCCCCACACCGTGCGGCGCGGAATGATGAAGCGGCCAAGGTATTCGAGGAACCGCCGGAACTGCGGATTGCCGGTCGCGTCGGCGATCTCGCAATGGAAGGCGAAATCCTGATCGACCGCGTTCTCGCCGCGGCCGATGGCGGCGTCGATCGCAGCGTATCGCTCGGCGATTTTCTTTGCCTGCGACTCCGAGGCACGTTCGGCGGCAAGGCCCGCGGCTTCGACCTCGACCCCGGTGCGCAATTCCATGACGCTGAGCACTTCGCGCAGCGTCGAGTGCTCGTCGAAATCGACGCGAAACGGCCGCCGCACCTGTTCCGCGACAAAGGCGCCGACGCCCTGGCGCGTCGTCACCAGACGGTCGGCCTTCAAGGCAGCGACCGCCTCGCGCACCACGGTGCGGCTCACCCCGGTCGCGGCGATCATTTCCTGCTCGGTCGGCAGTTGCGAGCCCGGCGGCAATTTGCCGCTGACGATGCTGGCGGTCAGGCGGGCGACCAATTCGTCGGTCAGCCCGCGCGGGGCTTGGAGCGGTTGCAGCAGGGCAATATTTTTCGACGAACGCTTGTTCAAAGGCTTGACACCGCGGTACCGCCCAAGGTCATCATATGACATGATGAATATCATGCACGGCCGCCTCGATCAATGAGCCGTGCTCGCCAAGCGTCATCGCTGCCGCAATAACGAACCTCGGGAGGAAATCTTGAAGCCCATTCGTGTCATGATCGCCGCCGGCGCGCTCGCCGCCGCGACCGCGTTCGCCGCTCCGGTTTTCGCGCAACAGAAACTGGTTCTCAAAGCCTCGGACGTCCATCCGGAAGGCTATCCGACCGTTGCCGCCGTCGAGAGCCTCGGCAAGAAGCTCGCCGACGCCACCAAGGGCAGGATCACGGTCGCGATGTATCCGGCGATGCAGCTCGGCGGTGAGAAGGAAGCGATCGAACAGGCGCAGGTCGGCGCCATCGCTTTCGCGCGCGTTTCGGTCGGCGCGCTCGGGCCCGTGGTCGACGACCTTAACGTATTCAATCTGCCTTACGTGTTCCGCAACACCGAACATGCCCAGAAGGTCATGGACGGCGCGATCGGCAAGGAATTGCTCGACAAGGTCACCGCCAGTGGCAAGGGACTGGTCGGTCTCTGCTGGATGGATGCCGGCGCGCGCAGCTTCTACGACACCAAGAAGCCGATCAAGACGATGGCGGATCTCAAAGGCCTCAAGGTGCGCGTGATGGGCAACCCGATGTTCGTCGACATGGCGAATTCGATGGGCGCCAACGGCGTTGCGATGGGTTACGACCAGGTCTTCACGTCGTTGCAGACCGGCGTCATCGACGGCGCCGAGAACAACCCGCCGAGCTTCGTCTTCGACAACCATTACCAGGTCGCCAAGTTCTACACGATCGACGAGCACCTCATCGTTCCGGAAATGCTCGTGATGTCGAAGAAGATCTTCGACTCGATGTCGAAGGACGACCAGGCGCTGCTGCTCAAGTTCGCCAGGGAAGCGCAGTTCGAAGAGCGCAAGCTGTGGGACATCTATGAGAAGCAAGCCATGGACAAGGCCAAGGCGAGCGGCGTCCAGATCGTCAAGATGTCGGATTCCGACAAGAAGCAGATGCAAGCTGCTGTGAAGCCGGTGTGGGACAAATACGGCCCCAAATACGCCGCGATGGTCAAGCGCATCCAGGACGTGAAGTAATCGCCCGAAAATTCCGGGTCCGCGAGCCCGGCTCTGACATTCCGGCTCGCCCGCTGGTGCGGGCGGGCCGGAACTGAATCGAACAAAAGGCTTCGGCAGTGGCTGCTTATCGCAAAGCGATGAATGCGCTTTACTGGGCTTGCGTGTGGGTCGCCGGCGGCGCGCTGGTGCTGATTTCCGCAGTGATCCCGTGGGCGGTGTTCACGCGCTACGTGCTCAACAGCGCGGCATCGTGGCCCGAGCGCGCCGCGGTGCTGCTGACGATCGTGCTGACGTTCATTGGCACGGCGGCATGCTACCGCGCCAAGCTGCACATGAATGTTTCGTTTTTTGTAAGCCTGCTGCCGCCATGGTGGCGGCGGCTCGCCGATCTGCTCGTCGAAGTGCTGGTGGGCACCATGGCCGTGTTCATGGTCATCTATGGCGCGAAACTCGTCGAGGCCACCTGGCTCAACTCGATCGATGAGTTTCCGGAATTGTCGGTCGGCATCACTTATCTACCCATTCCGGTCGGCGCCGCCGCGCTGTTCCTGTTCGTCGTCGAGCGGCTGACCATCGGCCCGCCGGCCGATGAATTTGCCGAGCATCCGGATGAGGCAATGGCGCCGATCGACCGGGCGGGCCTCTCGCCGAGTCAGGAAGTGCACTGATGGACATCACCGTCCTTCTTGTGACGATGTTCTTCTGCTTCCTGATCGGCGTGCCGATCGCCTATTCGCTTGGCCTTGCGGCGATCGCGGCCGCCTTGTGGATCGGGCTGCCGCTCGAAGCGGTCATGCTCAAGATTTCCGACGGTGTTTCCAAGGTGGCGATGCTGACCATACCGTTCTTCGTGCTGGCGGGAGCCATCATGGCCGAGGGCGGCATGGCGCGGCGGATGGTCGCCTTCGCCGACGTGCTGGTGGGCTTTACGCGCGTACGCGGCGGTCTTTCCGTCGTCAATGTGCTGGCGACGACGTTTCTCAGCGGCATATCGGGCTCCTCGGTCGCCGACGTTTCGGCAATCGGCTCGGTCATGATCCCGCAAATGGAGAAGAGCGGCTTTCCCCGAGTCTATGCGACCAATGTGACCATTACGGGCTCGGTGCAGGCGCTGCTCGTGCCTCCGAGCCACAACGCGATCATCTATTCGCTGGCGACCGGAGGCACGATTTCGATCATCTCCCTGTTCATGGCCGGCGTCGTTCCGGGGCTGCTGCTCGGCTTCTCCATCGTCGTGCTCTGCCTTGTCATTGCCTATCGCGATGGACATCCGCGCGGGACCGCGATGCCCATGCGCGACGCGATCAAAGTCTGCGTCGAAGCCGCTTGGGGCCTGATTACCCTGGTCATTATCATCGGCGGCATCCTCGGGGGCATCTTCACCGCGATCGAGGCGGGCGCGGTGGCCTGCGCCTGGGCTTTTTTCGTCACGATGTTCATCTACCGCGATTACAAGTGGCGCGACCTGCCGAAACTGGTCCACCGCACGCTGCGCACCGTCGCGATGGTGATGACGCTGATCGCCTGCGCCTCGAGCGTCGGCTACGTGATGGCGCTGACGCAAATGCCGGCCAAGATCACGGCTTTCTTCCTGACGATTTCGAGCAACAAGTACGTCATCTTGTTTCTCGTCAACATCATGCTGCTGATTCTCGGCTGCCTGGTCGACATGGCGCCGTCGATTCTGATCTGCACGCCGATCCTGCTGCCGGTGATGATCAACTTCGGCGTCGATCCCGTTCACTTCGGCATGATCATGATGCTCAACCTCGGCATCGGTCTGTGCCATCCGCCGGTCGGCGCGATCCTGTTCGTCGGCTGCGCCGTCGGCAAAGTGACCATCGAACAGGTCATGCGCACGATCTGGCCGTTCTACGGTGTCATGTTCATCGTGCTGATGCTGGTCACCTACATCCCGGCGCTGTCGCTCTGGCTGCCGTCGGTGGTGATCCCGTAAAAAAATACGCGCCGCAAAAGCGGCGCGACGAGTTTGGGAGGTTCGCGAAAATCTAGCGGATAGTCGAACTGCCGCGGTCGGTGAAAACCACCGGCCCGCCGGCCTTGATCACGCTCGGGGCCTGCGCGGTCAGGACGTCGGTGCCCAGGTTGAACTGATGCGCCGAAATGCCCACCACGGCGATCATCAATGCGGCGGCAAGGCCCACCACCACGATCTTGAGGTGGGTGGTGCGGTCTGCGGTGTACATCGACCAGTTCATGGCAGCCTCCAGGGTCACGGCCATTCGTCTGTCGGGCCCGGAAAAAGGTTCAAAACGTTCGGTTGCTAACGTGGGTACGCTGCCACAGTTCCCAAGAACGCATCACGGAACGTTGAAACGGTCGTGAAAACCGCCGTTTGGACGCCGAAACGGCCGAAATTTGGCGGCGGGCGGCCGAACTTGGCCGTTTGGCCTCAATCCGTCCGGGTCAGCTGATGTTCCTCGGCGATACGCTCGAAGGATTCCGCAATGCTCTTGATCCGGTAGGCCAGCCGATTGTCGTTCTCCACCGGCAGCGGGCGGACGATCTTGTATTTGCCGTGCGAGGCCGGGTTGCCGAAGGTCGGCTCGTAATAGACGTTCTGGCCCGTTGAAAACTTGTGCGCCATGTTTGTCCTCCGCGATGCTTGAATGAAAGCGCCCGGCGCAAGGCCGGGCGCTCGCCGTTCGTCACGGACGAATTCGTTTGTCAGGCGTTTTGCAGATTGGACGCCGCCTGCTTGCCGCGCTCGGTTACGATCTCATAGGTAAGGCGTTGGCCGTCGTTGAGCGTGCTCATGCCGGCGCGCTCGACCGCACTGATATGCACGAACACATCTTTCGAGCCGTCGCTCGGTGTGATGAAACCGAAGCCTTTCTGGGTATTGAAGAACTTGACAGTACCTGTGGCCATAAGGCCCTCCTTGCATAAGTTGCTGCACGAGTGGGGCGTACGAACTACTTACGTTCGTGCGCTTTGACATCCGAGTTTTTTGGGGTGACTTGATGAGCGCCAAAAACGGGCAGCGTTGCAAGGCAGAACCGAAAACCTGGTTGCACACGCTCGAATACGCTAATTGCGCGCGAGCGTCAAACGTGCGCCGCTCAGCTGGCGCGTTTGCTCAGGGGATACGCGGGGCTGTCGTAAAGCTCCCGGATCCTCTGGTGGCCGAGCCGCGCCTCGTCGATCTCGATATAGGCGCCGAGCAACTGGGGTTGGGGCAGTTCCTCGACCGCAAAGCGGATGGCATCGGCTGCCCGATCGAAGCGGCGATATTTGACCTTGCTGGCGATCTTGCGGTTTCGCGAGGGGAACAACTCCGCCGGCGCGTTAAAATCGAATTTATCCATCCTCGTCTCCAATGACCGGCGCGAGCCGAATACAACAATCGATGCCATAGATATGGTCATTCGGAAGCGTTTCCGCCACCAGCAAGCGAAGTTGAGCCAAAGCTCGACTTTTCGGCCGATAAAGGGCAAATATTACGCCAAGACGTCGTGTTCGGGTGCCATCAGGCGTGCGCGCCAGCAGGGGAGTGGGGATGCCCGCCGATACTGATCATTCGCCGGCGATCTTCCACTTCGTGATGATCAAGCCGACGCATTACGACGACGACGGCTATCCGATTCAATGGTTCCGCTCGGCGATCCCCTCCAACACGCTGGCCTGCCTGAACGCGCTCGCGGAAGACGCGACGCGGCGCGAGGTCCTCGGCGCCGGCGTCGACATCCGCCTGCACACCTATGACGAGACCAACCGCCGCGTGAAACCGGACGAGATTATCCGTCTCATCAAGCGCGAGGGCGGCCGCTGCCTCATCGGTTTGGTCGGCGTGCAGTCTAACCAGTTCCCGCGCGCGGTCGACTTGGCGCGGCCGTTCATCGATGCGGGCCTGCCGGTCTGCATCGGCGGCTTTCATATTTCGGGCTGCATCTCGATGCTGCCGGAACTGCCGGCCGACATCAAAGCGGCGCAGGCGATGGGCGTTTCGTTCTTCGCCGGCGAGGCGGAGGAACACCGGCTCGACGAGGTGCTGCGCGACGCTTGCGCCGGCAAGCTCAAGCCGCTCTACAATTACATGGACGCGCTGCCGCAGCTCGCCGGCGAGCCTGCGCCCTATCTGCCGCGCAAGCACGTCAGGCGCACCGTCGGCAATTTGTCGAGCATCGACCTCGGCCGCGGCTGTCCCTATCAGTGTTCGTTCTGCACCATCATCAATGTGCAGGGCCGCAAGAGCCGCATCCGCTCGGCCGACGATCTGGAAAAGATCGTGCGCGAGAACTACGCCGAAGGCATCAAGCGCTTCTTCATCACCGACGACAATTTCGCCCGCAACAGCCAGTGGGAGTCGCTGTTCGACCGGCTGATCCAGATGCGGCACGGCGAGGGCATGAATATCGGCTTTACGATTCAGGTCGACACGCTGTGCCACAAGATCCCGGGCTTCATCGAGAAGGCGACCAAGGCCGGCGTGCGGCGAGCCTTCATCGGGCTGGAGAACATTAACCCGGACAATCTGATTGCCGCCAAGAAGCGGCAGAACAAAATTACTGAATATCGTGAAATGCTGCAGATGTGGCGCAACAACGGCGCCATTACTTATGCCGGCTATATTCTCGGCTTCCCCGCCGACACCAAGGAATCGATCCTGCGCGATATCGAGATCATCAAGCGCGAATTGCCGATCGACATTCTGGAATTCTTCTTCCTGACGCCGCTGCCGGGTTCGGAGGACCACAAGGGGCTGTCCGCCAAGGGCGTCTGGATGGACCCGGACATGAACAAATACGACCTCAATCACCGTGTCGCGCATCACGGAAAAATGTCGGATGCCGATTGGGAGGACGCCTATCGCGCGGCGTGGAAGTCGTTCTACACGCCGGAGCACATCTACACGATCCTGCGGCGCACTTGCGCCTGCCCGATCGGTCGTCCCGGCACCACCCTGTCGACCATCCTGTGGTTCTACCTGACCATTCTGTACGAGGGCGTGCACCCGCTCGAGAGCGGCGCGTTCCGCCTCAAGTACCGGCGTGACCGCCGTTCCAGCTTGAAGCGCGAGAACCCATTGCTCTTCTATCCGCGCTACTGGGGCGGCATGGTGGTGAAGGCCTTCAACTATGCGCGCGTCTATCTGCGCTGCAAGGCGCTGCTGAAAAAGGCGCTCAACGCGCCCGACCGCTGGACCTATTCCGATCTGGCCATCGCCCCGCCCAAGGCGGATGAATTCGAGACCCTGGAGATCTATCACGCCACCACCGGCGGCGAGGCCGCGCTCAAGCGCAAGAAGCGCGACGACGACATCCGCGCCCGCACGCATGCGCATGACGAGATACCGGTCGAGGCGGCGGAGTAGGTCTAGATACTGCCCACCGTCTTCAGCCGCGCCCGCGGGTGAATTTCGCTCTGCGACATCACCGGCGTCTGCGCGCGGAAGCGCTCGACGATGCCGCGCACGAATGGGCGGATGCCGGCCGAGGTGACGAGCACCGGCGCTTCGCCTTCGCGCGCCGCGTCCTCGAACTTCTCGCGCACCAAGGTGATGAATTCCGAGAGCTTTGACGGCTGCATCGCCATCTGCCGCTCGTCGCCCTGGCCGACCATGGATTCGGCGAAGGCCTGCTCCCACTGCGCCGACAATGCGACCAGGGGCAGATAGCCGGTGGGGCTGTTGTGCTGCGCGCAGATTTGCCGCGACAGCCGCGCCCGCACGTGCTCGGCCAGCAGGACCGGGTTGCGCGAGGCGCCGATGCCGTCGGCGATGCCTTCCAGAATGGTGGCGAGGTCGCGAATCGACACACGCTCGGCCAAAAGAATTTGCAGCACGCGCTGGATACCGGAGACGCTGATCTGCGCGGGCACCAGATCCTTCAGCAGTTCAGCCTGTTCCTTCGGCAATTCCTTGAGCAACTTTTGCACTTCGCCGTAAGACAAAAGCTCCGCCATGTTGCTCTTGAGCAGTTCGGTCAGGTGCGTGGACAACACGGTCGCGGCATCGACCACGGTATAGCCTTTCATCGTCGCTTCTTCTTTGCTCGCGGCGTCGACCCAGGTGGCCGGCAGGCCGAAAGTCGGCTCGGTGGTGTGGGTGCCGGCGAGCTTCACCTGACCGCCGGCGGGGTCCATGACCATATATTGACCGGGCCATACCTTGCCGGAACCGGCGTCGACTTCCTTGATCTTGATGATGTAGGTGTTGGCGTCGAACTGGACATTGTCGAGGATGCGCACCGCCGGCATCACGAAGCCCATCTCGACGGCGAGCGAGCGGCGCAGCGCCTTGATCTGTTCGGTCAGCCGGTCGCTGCCGTCCGGCGAATTGACCATCGGCAGCAGCGCGTAGCCGATCTCGACCTTGAGGTCGTCGATCTTCAGCGACGCGGAAATCGGCTCTTCCTTGGCTTCGCCCTTGGCCTCGGCCTGCGCCTTTTGCGCTTCGCTCGCGGCGGCCGCCTTGGTGCGCTTGTCCATGATGAAGGCGAGCGCGCCGGCGCCTCCGCCGAGCGCCAGGAACGGCAACATCGGGATGCCGGGCAACAGCGCCATCACCAGCATCACGGCGGCCGACATGCCGAGCGCCTTGGGATAGCCGGAGAGCTGCTTAAGCAGCGCCTTGTCGGCCGAGCCCAGGATGCCGGCCTTCGACACCAACAGGCCGGCGGCCGTCGAGACGATCAGTGCCGGGATCTGCGTGACCAGCCCGTCGCCGACGGTGAGGATCGTGTAGGAATGCGCCGCGTCGGAAAAACTCAGGCCCTGCTGAGCGATGCCGATGATCATGCCGCCGATGACGTTGATGAATACCACCAGCAGGCCCGCGATGGCGTCGCCGCGCACGAATTTCGAGGCGCCGTCCATGGCGCCGAAGAAGCCGCCTTCGTCCTCGAGCTTCTGGCGGCGGCGGCGCGCTTCCTTCTCGTCGATCAAGCCGGCGGACAGATCGGCGTCGATCGCCATCTGTTTGCCCGGCATGGCGTCCAGGTGGAAGCGCGCGGCGACTTCGGCGATGCGGCCGGAGCCCTTGGTGATCACCACGAAGTTCACGATCACCAGGATCGTGAACACGATGATGCCGATCACGAAATTGCCGTTCATCACGAAATTGCCGAACGCCTCGATGACGTGACCGGCGGCATCGGTGCCTTCATGACCGTGGGCCAGGATCAGGCGCGTCGAGGCCAGGTTAAGCGCCAGCCGCAGCATGGTGGCGATCAGCAGCACGGTCGGGAACGACGAGAATTCGAGCGGCGCCTGGATGAACAGCGACGTCATCAGGATCAACACGGAAATAATGATCGACGTCGCCAGCGCCACGTCGAGCAGGAGCGGCGGCAGCGGCAGAATGAGGACGACCAGGATCGTCAGCACGCCGACGGCGAGCGCGATGTCGCCGCGCTTCATGAAGGCGCCGATCTCGCCGAGACCGGGCAGCTTGATGGCGCCGGTCGCAGGTGCCGGTGTGGCGGTGATGTCGCTCATGCCGAGGAAGTCGCTGTTGCCCCGGCAATATTTGCCCAGTTTATGGTTAGCGGGGAGTTAACATCCGAAAATTCAATGGTTTAGACGCGGGCTGTCGCCGCCCGGAAATGCGCCCGGGGCTGCGGCGATCAGCTTGCGGTTGGCGTCGAGGTCCATCGAGCCGGCTGGAGACTATTCGCGCTGCCAGACCTCTGTGCCGATCTGGCGGCCGTTGGAATAGGTCCACACGCCATGCCAGTCCTCGCCCTCGGCGCCATAGAGCGCCAAGCCGCTGTCGTTGCCGGCTTTGTAGGAGACCGCGATGAAGTCCTTGGTGCCGATGCCGGTGCCGATATAGCGCGTGCCGGCGACGACCCAGATCACACGGTAGGTCTGCCCGGTTTTTTCCACCGTGACCGTGCCGTGATATTCGCTGCCGCCGCCGGGATTGTGGCCGACGACGGAATAGCTGCCGACCGGATCGGCAAAGGCAGTCACGGCGCTCAGTAGCAACGCGGCAGCGCTGGCGGCGAACAGATGACGCATGGGTCCCCCCGAAAGGCCGGGACGGCGATCGCCCCGCTTCTATGGGACCGACTCTAAAGCTTGCCAGCTCGGTGGACAATCGCGGGGGCAGGCGTGTCTTGGGCCAGAAGGTGCATTTCGCCGCAATCCGGGCAGCGCAAGCGGGTGTCGCGCTCGGCGATGCGGGCAAGCATCGCCGGCTCGGTGACGAGCACGAAGCTGCCGCTGACCGGGCAGCGATAGCGCACCGCGCCGCTCGGGCGCAGCGTCGTCGGCACCCGCCGCGCCGGCTCGGCGGAATGGCGGAATATGGAAGGGTAGAGGCCACCCCAATTCTGGTTCGACATGGACATTGCGACCCCCTTTGCGGACGCGCCACACTAACTTTGTGCAGTGCACTTTGGTTCCGCAGTGCATCGCCTCAGGGGTCGAACTCCGGGAATTGATGGCGGCCGTCGGCGGACAAAGGCAGCTGATCGACACGGGTCACCGCGGCCAGGTCGAGCGCGCCGTAAAGATGCGGAAACAGCGCGCCGCCGCGCGAGGGCTCCCATTTCAAACGGTCGCCAAGGCGCGTTGTGTCGACGTGCAGCAGAATGAGGTCCATCTCGCCGGCGAAATGCTTCGCCGCCGTCTCGGCCACTTGCTGCGCGGTGGAGAAGTGGATGAAGCCGTCACGCAGATCGATCGCTGAACCGCGGAATACGCCTTGGCTCGCGGCGCCGCGCCACAGCGTCGCCGGTAGAATCTTGTAAATTGTGGTCATCCGCTGCGTCCTATCTCGTTGGGATACCAACGATTATCACGCGCAGACCAGCGATGCATGGCGCTTTAAGAAACAACCTTGAATTGTCGCATTTTGTATGCATATGCCCGCCAACATCATTGGAGCCACTATGCTGAAGACTGAGGAATATCTCGTCGAGACGGCCGACCGCTGTACCAGGCTCGCGCGCGAAGGGCGCGGCCTGATCGAGCGGCTTGAGGCCCTGAGTCATGAGTTGATGGCCAAAGCCGTCGAACTCGATACCGATCGGGAAAAGGATAAGAGCCAGTAACCGGCGGGAGCCGCCGCTAACGGCGTTCGGCGTCGCTGTATTTCGATCGGTTATGAACAAAAAGCCCGGCGGTTGAGCCGGGCTTTTTCATCTGTTGCGTCTGCGTTCGCTTAAGCCGCGCCGCGCAACTCGCCGCCGCCCGCCGGCGGGATCGGCGCGCCGCCGGACGCATATTCGTTGAGCTTGTTGCGCAGGGTGCGAATCGAAATGCCGAGGATGTTGGCCGCGTGGGTGCGATTGCCAAGGCAATGCTTGAGGGTCTCAAGGATCAGGTCGCGCTCGACCTCGGCGACGGTGCGGCCGACGAGGCTGCGTGTCACCTGCTCGGCCGCCATGGTCGCGTGAGCGACGGCGGAGGAGCCGCGCGCTTGGCTGAATGGCGTGCCGTCCGGCGACAGGATGCCGTCGACGCCGATTTCCGGTCCGCTCGACAGCAGTACCGCACGGTGCAGCGTGTTTTCCAATTCGCGCACGTTGCCCGGCCAGCGGTTGATGGAAAGCGCCCGGCGCGCGTCCGCAGACAGCGGCCGGGCGGCCAAGCCGTTCGCCTCGGAGTATTTCTTGACGAAATATTGCGCCAGCTCGATGATGTCGGACGGGCGCTCGCGCAACGGCGGGATTTTCAGGTTCACCACGTTGAGGCGGAACCAGAGGTCTTCGCGGAATTTTCCCTCGCGCACCGCGTCGGTCAGATTGCGGTTGGAGGTGGCGACGATACGGATATCGACCGCCACCGGCTTGCCGCCGCCGACGCGGTCGATCAGGCGTTCCTGAATGGCGCGCAACAGCTTCGCCTGTAGGCGCACGTCCATTTCGGAGATCTCGTCGAGCAGCAGCGTGCCGCCGTTCGCTTCCTCGAACTTGCCGATGCGCCGGGCAAGCGCGCCGGTGAAGGCGCCCTTCTCGTGGCCGAACAGCTCGGATTCCAAAAGATTTTCCGGGATCGCCGCGCAATTGACGGTGATGAACGGCTTCTTCGCGCGTTGCGAGCGCGCGTGCACGTAGCGCGCCAGCACTTCCTTGCCGGTGCCGCTTTCGCCGGTGATCAGGACGGACGCGTCGGAACCGGCGATCTGCTGGGCGAGCTTGACCACGCTCGCCATCGCCTCGTCGCGGTAGATCATCTCGCGGGTGTCGTCGGTGACGGCGGCGAGCACCGCCGCGATCAATTCCGGGTCGGGCGGCAATGGGATGTATTCTTTAGCGCCGGCATGGATGGCATCGACCGCGGCGCGGGCATCATTGGTGATACCGCAGGCAACGACTGGAATATGGATGCGCTCGGCATCGAGTCGGGTCACCAGGTCGCGGACGTCGAGGCTGACGTCCACCATCAAGAGATCGGCGCCGCGGCCGCCGCGCAGCACGGCGAGGGCCTGCTCATTGTTTTCGGCGTGGGTGACGGATGCGCCCTTATCCATCGCGATTTTGCTCGCGGTGATAAGCTGGCCTCCGAGTGTGCCGACGATCAGCAGTCGCATGGCAGTGTTCCTTCAGCGTTCAATCGCACGACCCAATCCGCAGTCTAGTTCTGGTCGGTTTTGATGATTTCGGTCATGGTCACGCCCAGCTTGTCTTCGACCAAGACAACTTCGCCGCGTGCGACCAAGCGGTCGTTGACGTAAATATCGATGGCCTCGCCGACCTTACGGTCGAGTTCGAGCACGGCGCCGGGTCCGAGCCTGAGCAGGTCGCCGACCGGCATGCGCGCACGCCCGAGCACGGCCGACACCCGCACCGGCACATCGAACAGGGCTTCCAGGTCGGCCGCGCCGCGGGTGATGTTCTCGTCACCCGGAGCCAGCGTGCCGGCGTCGTCGACGGTTGGCATCTGGCCGCCGGCTTCGAGATCGGGAAGCGGGATTTTGCTGTCGGTATCGCTCATGTCGCAGGTCTCCGGAATTCCTATTTGGCCATGCCGTCGCGAGCCGCGACATAGCGGTCGACCAATTCGTCGATGGTAGCCAGCGTCGCGGCACGGTCACGGCAGACGCCGCCGTCGGCCCATTCGATTCGACAGTCACCGGCCGCTATCGCGGAATCGGACATCACCACCAGCCGGCCCTCGAAACCGTGTGCGCCGGCGATCTCATCGAGTTTGGCTTTGGCCGCTTCGTAGATCTCTGCGCCGACATGCACGACGACGTGCGGCGCTTTTACCAGCTGGCTGAAGCAGTCGGTCGCCAGCGCCGATATTTCGGCGAGCGGCTCGCGCGCGATCAATTCGGGGGCGAGCTTGCCCGCGACGGCGATCGAAACCTGCACAGCTTCGGTTTCAAGCCGCGCCTCTATGCCGAGAAGCCCCTTATTGACGCGATCCATCGCGTCGGCGATGACGCCGAGCGCCACGGCAGTGCGCTGAGCGCCGTCGTTTTGCGTCTGCGCGAGCCCCGCGGAAAAGCCGTTGCGGTAAGCCTGCGATTCGGCGTCCGCGCGCCGGCGCTCGGCCTCGACCAACGTGATCGTCGGCTTCTGGCCGGTGGAGAAATCCTCGTCGAACAGGTATTTGGCCGTCGCTGTCATTTACCGTCTCGTTGGCACGCGTCAGTAGATCAATTCGTCGTCGCCGCGGCTCTTGGCGATCAGGATTTCGCCCTTGGCCGCCAGATCCTTGGCGATGTTGACCAGGAGCGTCTGCGCCTCGTCGACGTCGCGCAGCCGCACTGGGCCCATCGCTTGCATATCGTCGACCAGCATCTTGGCGCCGCGGGTCGACATGTTCTTGAAGAAAAACTCGCGCACGGTTTCGGAGGCGCCCTTGAGCGCGATCGCCAGCTTGTCTTTTTCGAACTTGCGCATCAGCGTCTGCGCCGATCCCGCGTCGAGCTTGACCAAGTCGTCAAACGTGAACATCAGCGCCTTGATGCGCTCGCAGGCGTCGGGATTGTCGGCTTCGAGGGCGCCCAGGAAACGCGATTCGGTTTGCCGGTCGAAATTGTTGAAGACCTCCGCCATCGCCTCGTGCGCGTCGCGCCGGCGGGTCTGCGACAGGTTGGACATGAATTCGGTGCGCAACGTCTCTTCCACCCGGTCGACCACTTCCTTCTGAATTGCTTCCATCTTGAGCATGCGGTTGACGACGTCGAGAGAGAACTCCTGCGGCAGAATCGCGAGCACGCGGGCGGCGTGCTCTGCGCGCAGCTTGGACATCACCACCGCCACGGTCTGCGGGTATTCGTTCTTGAGGTAGTTCGCCAGCACGTCTTCATGCACGTGGGCGAGCTTTTCCCACATGTTGCGGCCGGCAGGGCCGCGGATATCGTCCATGATGCTGCCGACCCGTTCGGGCGGCAGATATTTCTTCAACAGGCCTTCGGCGATGTCGTAGCTGCCGAGCAATCCGCCGGCCGCCGACATCTGCGAGACGAATTGCAGCAGCAGTTCCTCGACAGATTCGGCTTCCACGGTGCCGAGCGAGGCCATCACGGTGGAGATTTCGCGCAATTCGTCGTCGTCGAGCAAACTGAAGAGCTTGGCGCCATAGCGCGCGCCGAGCGCCAACATCAGCACCGCCGCTTTTTCGGGGCCGTTCAGTTTGCGGCGCCCCTTATTGACCTGCGGGCGGCTGTTCAACGTAGCCATAAGCCCATTGATATCCTGGCGGCCGTCTTGCTTTTCCTGAAGGTTTGCTGTGGTCATGGCTTACCGGACGTGAGGCTCTTCGTGGAGCCAACTGCGGATGATCGAGACCGCCTCGTGCGGATTCTGGTCTGCGAGCTCGCCGACCTTTTGCACCGACTGGGCGTGCACCTGGCCTTGCACTTGAGCGATGTCGATCATGGCGGCGGTGCGGTTGGAGATGGCGACCTGTTCTTCGGCGCCGACGATCGAGATGCTAGGGGCGGAGCCCCCGCCATTGTGGACGATGCTGTGCGTGCCCGTGGGCGCTGGCGATGCCACGCCGACGATTGTCGGCATTCCAACAGCTGTGGCGACGCCCATTGTGCCGGCGGCGCTGGCGACGGCGACGGTGGCGTTGCCGCTGATCGAATCGTCGGTAACGATCCGCCGCACCAATGGACGCACCACGAAGAACAGGACAACCAGGCCGAGCAGGGCCATCACGCCTTGCTCGGCAAAGCGCATGATGTCGTCTTTGGTGAATTGAAGATAGCTCATCCAACCGGTCGGCTCGTTGATCGGCACCGGCGTCGTTTCGGCAAAGCGCAGATTGACCACTTCCACCTGGTCGCCGCGTTTGGCGTCGAAGCCGATTGCCGAACGCACCAACGCCGCGATGCGGTCGAGCTCTTCCTTCGGCCGCGGTTGATAGGTGGCCTCGCCCTTGTCGTTTTTCGTGTAAATGCCGTCGACAAGGACGGCGGCGGAAATGCGGTTGACGCGGCCGGCCTCGGTAATTTCGGTCTTCGTGGTGCGCGAGATTTCGTAGTTGACGATTTCCTCGGTCTTCCGGCTCTGGTCGCCGGTGGCGGGCGCTGCAGGTGCGGCGGGCGGCTTGGCCGCGCCGGGCAGTTCGTTGGCGACTGAAACGGGGCCGCCTTTTTCGTCGCTTTGGGTCGACGTTTCCTCGCGGGTCTGGCTTGAGCGCAACACGCGGCCGTCAGGATCGAATTTGTCGGTGGTCTGGGTGATGCGGTTGAGGTCGAAATCGGCGGTGATCTCTACCCGCGCATGGTCGGGCCCGACGACCGAGGAGACGATCGCCGCGACCTGGTCGCGCAATCGCCGTTCGTAAGCGGTCTTGCGTTCGTCAGCGCCGGCCCCCGCCAGCGGATCGTTCGGGGTAGCGCCGTCGGCAAGCAACTTGCCGGTTTCGTCGACCACCGAGATGCGCTCGGGTTTGAGCCCGCTGACCGCGGTTGCAACCAGGTGGCGGATGGCACGCACCTGTTGCGGCTCCAGTGTGCCGCGCACCTTGAGTACGATCGATGCCGAGGCGTCGGTCTTGTCGCGCGAGAATAGCGGCCGGTCGGGCAAGACCAGATGCACGCGTGCGGCCTGCACGCGATCGAGACTGCCAATGGTGCGGGAGAGCTCGCCCTCCAAGGCGCGCAGATGATTGATGTTTTGCACGAAGGTCGTGGAGCCGAGCGTGTCGGACTTGTCGAAAATCTCGTAGCCGACGCCACCGCCCTTGGGCAGGCCGCTTTCGGCGAGCTTCATGCGCAGCCGCGCCACCTTGTCCTTGGCGACCATGACAATGGTGCCGTCGTTCTTGATCTGGTAGGGGATCGCTTGCCGCTCGAGATCTTTGATGATCGCGGAGGAATCTTCCATCGACAGGTCGGTGAACAACGGCACCATTTGCGGCGTCGTCATGCGGATCATCAGAAACGCAAAGAATCCGATCAGCGCGAGCGTGACCGCGGCCATCGCCGCCATCCGCGCCGCACCAAGCGACCTCAGGAAGTTGAAGAAGCCTTGCACCGGGTTCAGCCCCAAATCGCGACGCGTTACGCGCCCTACCCGGCAAGATTTGCCCAGTTTATGGTTAGCGTCCGGTTAATTCGCCCCAACTCAATTCGCTGTAGGATTTCTGCGATGGAAATCTCGCTTGGGCGGCGCCCATAAACGCCAAACGCCGGCCCCGGGGCCGGCGGTTGACGTTTTAACAGCGATGATGGAGCTACTGGCGGTACTGCTGGATGCGCGTGGTACGCAGGCCGGCAAGCCCGTGCTGATCGATGGAATATTGCCAGGACAGGAATTCTTCGACCGTCAGCGTGTAGCGCGCGCAGGCCTCTTCCAGTGACAGGAGCCCGCCGCGCACTGCGGCGACCACCTCAGCCTTGCGGCGGATGACCCAGCGCTTCGTTGACGGCGGCGGCAAATCCGCAATCGTTAGCGGACTGCCATCGGGCCCGATGACATATTTGACCCTCGGGCGGTGGGGCTCGGTCATTGGTGTACTCACAAGACTCTACTTCACGGACATTTACTGGTTGGAAGCTACAAGCCGCGGCTTAAAATTTGCCTAAGCATGGGGTGCAGAACAGGAAATGTTTGCCCCGTTTCCGCTAACCATTTGGTTACGGATTGGCCGGCGAGTCTGTCGGCCACGGCACGCCGATCTCCGCTCAATGGAACTTTCGACGCGCCACGCCCGGTCAGTTTGCCGGCGCGAGGATGCGCTGGATGTCGTTAATCGTGTAATTCTGGCCGCCGATCGTCAGCACTGGCGGCGTCTGGGTGAGATCGACCGAACTGACCGGCCCGGCGACCTGAGTCGTGACCGTCGTTGCCTGCCCGCTGGCGGTGACCGCGGTGGCGGTAAGTGTGTAGTTGCCGGCCGGCCAGGTATTGCCGTCGTTGCCGACCCCGTTCCAGGTGTAGATCTGGCTGCCCGCACTAACCGCCGTCGTCCCGGTATAGACGGTGGCGCCGGACGGCGCCGTGATCGTGATTTTCGCGGTTGCCGGCTGCGTCGCATTGAGCGCCCAACTCGCCTTGTTGTTGACGAGTTGCGCGGTGTTGCCGTTGACCACCACATTGGCCCCGACCAGCGATAGTGCCTGCGAGGTCTGCGCGCTTTGTTGCAGCGACACCAAAGTGCTCAAGGTATCGTTGGTTTTCATCTGTTGCTCGACACCGGCGAATTCGACCAGTTGTTGGGTGAACTGGTTGGTGTCCATCGGGCTGAGCGGATCCTGGTTCTTCAGTTGCGTCGTCAGCAACTGGAGAAAGGTCGTGAAATTGCTCGCGATCTCGGTGTTGTCGAGTGCGCCGGAGACGGAACCCGTGGGGTTGCTCGCCGCAGTGACCGCTGGATTGATCGTTGTCATGGTCTATCCTCAGACACGAATGTCGACGCCGCCGCGCAAACCGGCAAGACGGCTGTAGTTATGTTGGCTGATATCGCCTGCCGGTAGCATGCTGTCCTGCACGACGATCTGAGTCGTGCTCGGTGTGGCCGGTGCGGGGTTCTGCTGACGGCCCATGCCCTGGTCGCGCAGCGAGAATTGCAGGCCGTTGTCGCTGGTTTTCAAGCCGGCATCCTGAAGCGCGCGTTGCAGACCCGAGGCGTCATTGCGCAAGAGGTTGAGCGTGTCGGACCGGTCGGCGATCAGACGCGACGTCACATGGCCGTCGCGGTCGACGTCGAGCCGGACTTCGATACGGCCGAGTTCGGGCGGATCGAGGCGAATCTCGAAATGGTTCTTGCCCGCCTGCGCCTGGGTCGCGATTTCGATGGCGACACCGGCAATTGGCACCGGCGGGGTCTGCGCGGGCAGCGGTGCCGGCGATGCCGGCGTCAACGGCGGCGGTGGTGGCGCGACCGCTTGCGTCACCTCCGGTGACGGCGTCGGCAGCGAGGATTGCTGAACGGCATCGCCGGTTGTCTTTGGCAGCGCGGTTTGGGCGTTGGCGGCAATTGGCGTGGGCTTGTCTGGCGCCTCGTGCTGCATCGTTGGCGGAGCATCGTCGTGCGGGTGAGCGGCGGGCTTCTCGGCGCCATCCTGCAAAGCGGCAAATTCGCTACTTTTGGCCTGCGACGCGGTGACGGTTTTGGGTCCAACGGGCACGGTTTCCTTGGCGAGCGGCGCCGCCTGGGAAATTTCGGTGGTGACCGAGGTCACGGCGGCGGTGGGGGCTGGCGCAGCGACCGCGGCAGGCGCCGGCGTCTGAACCGGAGCAATTGTCTGATCGGCCGCGGCGACGACCGGCACCAGGCCGTCGGCCGGTTTGACGTCGCCGGCCGTCTTGGCGTCAGGGTCCTTTGTGTCGTCGGTCGTCTTGGTGACGTTGGTCGTGTTGGTGTCCTTGATCGTGTCGCCGAGCTTGGCGTCGGTCTTCACCTTGGTGTCGCCGGACGTCATTGGCGTGACGGCCGCTGCGGTCGCGGCGACCGCATCGGTCACATCCGTCGCGTTGGTGATTTGCTCGACAGGTTGCACGACTGTTTGCACCGGAACCTGCGTGGGTTTGGTGTCGTCGGCCGCTTTGGCGGCTGTGACCGGGACGGCGGTATTGGCGTTTTCGTCGGGGGTCACCGGCGGCATCGCTGCCATTGGCTGGGGCGGAGTTGCGGTCTTGCCGGTCGTTTTGTCGTCGGCTTTGCCGGCAGTCTTACCGATGGTCTTGCCGTCTGGTTTGTCTGTGGTCTCGTCCGGAGCCTTGCCGTCAGCGTTGCTGTCGGCCTTGGCGTTGCTGTTGCCAGTACCCTCGTCGGCGGTCCGGTCGGGGTCAGCCGGCGGCGCTTGCGGGGCTTGTGTCGACTGCGCTGATTGCGGAGCCTGCGGCGGCGGCGGCGGGGGGGCGGCTTGCGTGCCTGTATCGAGCAGGCTCTCAAAGGGCAGATCGGGCGCGCCATCGGAACTCAGCACCGGCCGCATGGCGGTCGGCGGGGCGGGCCTAAAAACAGCTGATGTGGCGTCAGACGCAACTTGGGGCACGGGGAGTCTCCGGATATCCGACGTCCGATGTGCAATCGGCGGGCCAGCGTCGGACTCTCAGGAACTTACTTTTTGATCAATAGCTTAGTTGAACGGAAGGCGCCACGCGGGAAGGGTGTCGCCCGGCAGCGGGTGCACTCGGCGCGGCAATATTTGCCGCGGGCGCGGCTCGAATTGCGCGCCAAACGTCGCCACCTATAGTAAGAGATAAACCATGCCCAACAGCCTTGACCTCAATCGTCAGCCGCAGGACACCCGTGTCGTCGTCGCGATGTCGGGCGGCGTCGATTCCTCGGTGACCGCCGCGCTGCTTAAGGCCGAAGGCTATGACGTCGTCGGTGTCACGCTGCAACTCTATGATCATGGCGCCGCCAACCACCGCAAGGGCGCCTGCTGCGCGGGCCAGGACATCTACGACGCGCGCAGTGTCGCCGAGCGCATCGGAATTCCGCACTATGTGCTCGACTACGAACGCCGCTTCAAAGCGGCGGTCATCGATCGTTTCGCCGAAAGCTATATCGCCGGCGAGACGCCCGTGCCTTGCGTCGAATGCAATATGTCGATCAAGTTTCACGATCTGTTGCTCACCGCGCGCGAACTCGGCGCCGACGTGTTGGCTACCGGCCACTATGTCGCCTCGCGGCCACTGCCCTGGGGCGGGCGGGGGCTGTTCCGCGCACGCGAGGAAGAGCGCGATCAGAGCTATTTCCTGTTTGGCACCACGCGCGAGCAACTCGATGTGCTGCGCTTTCCGCTGGGCGAACGGAGCAAAGGGGAAACGCGCGAGTTGGCGCGCCAATTCGGCCTCGCCGTGGCAGACAAGCAAGACAGTCAGGACATCTGCTTCGTGCCGAGCGGACACTATGCCGATGTGATCGAGCGACTGAAACCCGGCGCAGCGGAATCTGGCGAGATCGTCGATCTCCACGGCCGCGTGTTGGGCACACATTCCGGAATCATTCATTTTACCATCGGTCAACGGCGCGGCCTTGGCGTGGCGACAGGCGCACCGCTTTACGTGGTACGGCTCGACGCCGAGCGCGGCCAAGTCGTGGTTGGGCCGCGCGCGGCACTGCGGACCAGCCGCATTGTGCTGCGCGACGTCAATTGGATCGGCGAGGGCAACCTCGAACAGGCACTTGCCGACGACCGGCGCGAGGTCTTCGTCAAGGTGCGCTCGACACGGCCGCCGCAGGCAGGCTGGCTCATGGCGGCGAACGGCGGCTACGAAGTCGAACTGGCCAACGGCGAGGACGGCGTGTCGCCCGGTCAAGCCTGCGTCTTTTACGATGCCGGCGTCGGCCAGGCCCGCGTACTCGGAGGCGGCTTCATCAAGAGCGCGGCACCTGCGATTGCCGACGACCGCCCCCTCGAACCGATGGCGGCGAATGCGGCGCGCGAATAAGATCGCGGCATGGGGGACGACTTCGACAAGGCCAGCATCGAGCGCGCCTATGCGCGCTGGGCGCCCATTTACGACCTGGTTTTTGGCGCCGTGTTCGAACGCGGTAGACGCGCGGCCATTGCCGCGGCGGAACGGATCGGCGGCCGCATTCTCGAGGTCGGCGTGGGGACCGGCATCTCATTGCCAGACTATGCGCGCTCCACCCGCTTGGTTGGCATCGACATCTCGGCGCCAATGCTGCGCAAGGCGCAGGGCCGTGTTTCCGGGCAAAAGCTGACCAATGTCGAGGCTCTGGCGGTCATGGATGCCGCGCATCTGGCGCTACCGGACGAATCGTTCGACGTCGTCGTCGCGCAATACGTGATCACCGCGGTGCCGCATCCCGAAGCGACGCTCGACGAATTTGCGCGCGTCATCAGGCCGGGCGGTGAAATCGTTCTGATCAACCACATCGGCGCCGAATCGGGGCCGCGTGCCTTGTTCGAGAAATGCTTTGCGCCCATCGCCCGCCGGCTCGGTTGGCGGCCGGAGTTCCGCTTTCAAACACTATCCGATTGGGCCAGGAAACACGGCGGGGTTCGCGTAATCGAGCGACGCCCGATGCCGCCGCTCGGGCATTTCTCGTTGATCCGCTTTGAACGGCTGATCGACAGCGAAGGCCGCAGCGCGGCCTGAGACGCTTCAACGGAACCTGTTTCGAAGTCCATTTGTTGTCAGTTTACGCCGCGACTCCGGGCGCGAGGAGGAATGCTATGGGCCGAGATATCCGCATTCTTAGGTTCGCTGTGCTCATTGCCGCGCTATCGCTGCCGGGCGCGGTGACGGCACAGACGCCGCCCAAAACCGCGCAACCAGTGGTGCCCAAGGGGGACCGGGTCGATGCCAACGCTTGCGCTGACAATCCTGCCACGGTCGGGCAGGGCGGGGTGCCAACCGGGAAAACGGATGGCCGAAATCTCAGCGACCGGCTTGCGCAATCGGGTGGCGTCCTTTGTCCGCCGCCATATGTCGACCCAGCAATCAAGGCGCCGACGCCGCCCGGCGGCTCGATGCCGGTCATTCCGCCACCGGGCAGCCCGGGTGGAGACCGCAACATTCAGCCGAAATGATTGCCTCTGGAACCGGGTTGCTTGACAGGCTTTCGCGACCCTCCCTATATCCGCCCCATTCCGGCAGATATTGTCTCGGAATGGCGGGGTAGCTCAGCTGGTTAGAGCAGCGGAATCATAATCCGGAGGTCGGGGGTTCGAGTCCCTCCCCCGCTACCATCGATGCCCCGCGGCACACGAATGTCCGCCGGGTGAACCCGGGCTCCGGTCCCTCACGTCTACAGTTTTCAGTGCAGCCCGCCGACCGCTTCGGCTCGATGTGGCCATGCGGCCGCGCTATCTCTGGCTGCCGTCGATGACGAGGATTGCAACTCCTCTCGTCGGATTTTGCGATGCCGTTCGATTGACAATAGTTCCGCGATGGCGCGGACCCATTCTCGCCGACTCCGCAGCAGAGATGACCGCGGACACGATCTAGGTCAAAGCACGGTCCGCGCATTGTTATTTAAGTGGAAGTCCATGTTGATCGACCAAGGTGGGCACTGCGTAGAGGCTTGTTGATAGCGTCACCCCCCAAAACGTGAGCTGGTTTGCTCTTTTTTTGTCCAAGGGGCATATTTTTCTTCGGTTGTAGGAGCGAATATGAGTCGACGAGCGGTTGATTTGGTCGAAAAGTACGCGGGGAACCGCGTGTTACCAGCCGTATGATGATCGGAATGACGAAGGCCCAGTTTGCCAAAGCACTCCGGATCACCACTCAAATGGTCCGCCAGTCAGGCGGGTTCGCCCCGCTCGCATTGAAATGCCTACACGTGCTCCAGAATGAAGGCCTTGGCGGTTTCAGACGTCGACTTCTGGTTTTGAGGCGGAATGTCCCGGACGACAGGTCCGAACACAACCGCGAAGCGCCGTCGCGCCCGCCAGGCATTGCACCGGCAGACGTACCGAAGGCGCTTGCGAATGCACAGCGCTGGTGTTCGGACGAAAGCCCCGAGGTCTCGATCCTAATTATCAATTGGAATGCAACACAGCTGACTCTCGAATGTGTGCGGCAAATCTGGGCGAATACCGAAGGGGTTTTCTACGAAATTATAATCGTGGACAACGGCAGCGACCCGCGAGACATCGTGCCGCTCAGAAGTCTCGGAAGTGGCGCACGACTGGTCGAACTTGGCATCAACCGTTTTTTCGGCGAAGCAAACAACATTGCCGCCGAGCACGCCCGGGGAAAATACCTTTGCTTCGTCAACAATGACGCATTTGTGCAGCCGGGCTGGTTGCGGACGTTGGTCGAAGCGATCGAGGATGTTCCTGCCGTCGGCGCCGTTGGTCCGATGTTTCTTTTTCCGGACAATACGCTGCAAGAGGCGGGATGCACCGTCGACGAGAACGGCTATCCTACACGCCTGGGCCGTCACCTAAACCCAGCGGATTCCGAGTTCAACGTAGCGAAATTCGTCGACTATATTTCTGCCGCGACGATGCTCGTCGAAAAGCGATTATTTATCAACGCAGGCGGTTTCGATCTGGCCTACGAGCCAGCATATTATGAAGATATCGATTTATGTTTTAAATTGCTCGCCATGGGGCGAAGAACTCGATACTGCCCTGCGGCCAAAGTCATTCACATAGAAGGCTCCTCGGCGAACGACAGCAAGGCCGCACAAGATCGTCGCAAGGCATTGGGCGATCTCAATCGCGACAAGTTCGTAGACCGCTGGCAAGTCTATCTGAAGACGCGGTCCGAGGACGCAATATCACAACCTAAGACGTGCGGCCCTCGCCCGCGAAATGACGCGGTGTTGCCGCTCGAAGACATTCAACGAGAAAGAGTGGCGGTCTACACGTCGTTCGCTCTCACCCCCGGGGGAGGCGAACGATATATTTTGACGCTGGCTGCGGCGCTTTCGAACAAGCGACAAGTATCAATCGTAACGCCCCATCCCTACAGCCATCTTCGATTGCGGAATCTTGGACGCGAGTTTGGCGTCGATCTATCACAGTGCGACTTGATGACTTATGAAACGCTTGTCCGCAATCCTCGTCCAGATTTCATGTTTACGCTCGGCAATCACATTGTTCCTCCGGTCCCCGCATACGCCACAAACAGCTGGTACCTGTGTCAATTTCCATTTGGGCTCGACGCAGGCGAACTTGAACGCCGCCGCGATACGTTGGCCGGATACCGCGGGGTCAATGTTTATTCAGACTACACCAAGAAACATGTTCTGCGCTTGTTGAAGGAACATCAGCTTCCGTCAATTCCCGTCGATGTCATGTACCCACCGGTACCTCACGTTCAGGGAGATGCCAGTCGTAAGAAGAATATCATTCTAACGGTAGGACGTTTCTTCGTCGGCGGACACAGTAAGCGTCAAGATCTGATGATCGCGGCATTTCGCAGCGTCATCAAGAATTTTGACGGCGACGTTGAATTCCACCTCGCCGGGTCGTCGATGCCGGAGCCGCTCCACATGGCCTTTATCGACGACCTGAAGCAAATGGCGCACCGACTGCCGGTCAAGTTTCATATCAATCCCACCACGCGGGCGCTCGCGGAGCTATACCGGGACGCCGCCGTCTACTGGCACGCGACAGGACTCCACAGCAACATTGAGCGTGAGCCGGAGAAAGCTGAACATTTTGGTATCAGTATTGTCGAGGCAATGTCGGCGGCGTGCGTTCCATTCGCGTTTAATGGCGGAGGCCCACGCGAGATAATCTCTAACGGAGTTGACGGATTTCTATACGACACGACGGAGCAACTCGTTGAACAAACGATGGGCTTACTCGGCGACAGGAACATCGATCGGCGTATCCAACTCGGTAATGCCGCCGGCATCGCCGCGGAACGTTACAAAGTTGGACGGTTTGTATCGACTGTGCGACGGCTCGTTGACGACGTCGATAAGCAACAATCCTGAAATCAGCTGCCGCGTGAAGTTATGCAACGCCTAATCGAGGCCAGCATCATCGCATTGGACAATTCATTCAAGTCGTCTTCCTCGAGGTTGCTGGGGCTCTATTGGCTTTTGCCTCGCGGTTCGTCATCGAACAATATCTCCGCCGAAGCGATGGCATTCAGACGACAGCTAGGCATGACCGTGCAATTAATGGTACTGACCGTCGATCATGTTGCAGTATTGGCGATTTGAGCAGGATGGCCAAGGTGCGCATACTTGTGACTGGCGCCGCAGGATTCATCGGTAGACATTTAGTTCTCGCCGCTGCTGCCAAAGATTATGAAGTTGTTGCGTTGTCGCGTAGCGGCGGGCTTATCGACGGTGCGAGACAAACCTTCCAATGGGCGTTCGGCCAGCCGGTGCCCGCGGCCGCCTGCGTGAAGGTTGGCCGCGCGATTCATCTCGCACATGATTTTGACGGTGAGGCGGGATCGCGTCGAACGATTGAATCGACACTCTCTGCCGCGAACCAGCTGAGGGCCGGCGGCGTACTCAGACAGTTGTTTTTCTCCTCATACTCGGCTGGCGAACACGCCGCTTCGCTTTATGGGAAGACGAAGCTGGCAATCGAACGCGGCTTTGCGGGTCAGGGGGACGTGGTGTTTGTTCGGCCAGGCCTGGTTGTCGGAAAACAGGGCATCTATGGCCGAATCCGGAAATGGGCACAAACTTTTCCAATAATACCGCTGCCCGATGGGGGGCAGGGCAGAGTTCCTGTCATTAGCATTGAAGAACTATGTGAGTGGACGTTGCAGCTTCTCATCGATCCCGCCCCTCCGAGGGAGGCAAATCTTTTCGAGCCCGAGTTGACAAGCCTGCGTCATTTGGTGTTGGAGGCTGCCGCCCAGGTCGGGCGCCGACCATGGATCCTTCCGGTGCCTTCGCCGCTGTTGGTTCGCGCGATCAGGTTCGCGGAGCTGCTGCGAATAACTTTGCCGATAAAAGCAGATAGCCTTGTAGGCTTCTTGGCCAATCAAGACGCGCAACATACGCCGACCGATCCACGGTGATCACAGATGGGCCTGATGGATCAATTGCGGTGGTGGCTGTACGAACCGAGTGTTCGCGGCCTCGACGTCGACGATGAAAAATTTCTAGAGGTCCACGCAGCGATTTTGAGGGAAAAGACACTTTTGAGGTCGGCATTTGAAACCTTCTATCGTGATATGGGGACGCTTTGCGATCGCTTCTTGGCGTCGCCTGGCACCGAGATCGAGCTCGGAACAGGTGCTGGCTTTTTTAAAAGCATGCGTCCCGGGCTTGTCACGTCCGACATCAGAAAAGGACTGAATATCGATCTCGTGCTTGATGCGCAAAATATGGCCTTGCCGGAGGCATCTGTCCGATGCATTTATGCAATCAATGTCTTCCACCACCTGCCGGATCCGGATCTCTTCTTTGCGGAGCTTTGCCGTGTCGTGCGTCCTGGCGGCGGATGCATCTTGATTGAGCCGCATGGCGGATTGGGATCGGCATTGTTGCATCGCTATCTTCATTCCGATGAAATTTTTGACGCTGCGGCCCCAAACTGGAAAACAGCCAATATTCGAGGACCACTCTCGGGCGCGAATCAAGCGCTAGCGCATATTGTCTTTGAGCGAGACCTGAATCAGTTTAATGCAAGATACGGTGACCGTATTGAGATAACTTATCGAGGGTATTGTTTGAACGCTCTGCGTTATTTGTGTTCCGGGGGACTCAATTTCCGACAGTTGCTTCCTTCTGCATCAGAGCCTGTCCTAGTGGGTTTGGAATCGATGGGACGTTCGCTGGCGCGTTACTGGTCACTTCATCAGATTATCGTTATGCGGAGACGATGATGGTTGTGCCGTTCAAAACGCCGGTTGTTAATGGAAACTTTCCTGGTGTGATTGCGTCGATAACGCAGATCGTACTTTCCGGCGCGGACGCCAACAACTCCCTCGACGCTCAACACAATTCGAACGTCAGGCCGCGATGAGCAGTAGCTTTGATGCGATCCTCGTTGGCGCGGGGCCGGCGGCGATCGCAGCTTTGAGCGCAATGCCGCCTGGCCTGCGTCTGGCGATCATAACCGGAGCCGCATCGTCACCTCCACAAAAGGGCGCCAAACCGCATCCAAAGGTCAGTTCCGTTGCATTTGAATACCGGGAGGAGCCCGGCCTGACGGATTTTTTGCCGAACTCAAGCGCAAACGGTCCGGGACTTTTCAGCACGGCTTCGGTGGGCGGCCTCGCGAACTATTGGGGTCAGCAGTTTGTCCGGTATTCTGCGAATGATAGCTGGCCCGACGATATTTTCGATCGCTATAGCGACTACGCGCAGGCTTGTAAGCAGGTCGAAGCGATGTTCCGCTTAAGCCCCGCGCCTGTCTCGGAATGCGAGCGGGCGGACGATGCAACAATCATCGACGGCTATTCGTTTCGCACGCCGCGGCTCCTGATCGGGACAGACGTTGAACCGAACAGCGGTTTGCTTGCCATGCGCAAGAAGTTTCAGGATCTCGTTACCTCCCTCAACCTGGAAACGATCGCCAGCCGGGCAGTATCTTGGACTGTCGAGCGCAGCAATGTTTGCGTGAGACTTTCGAATGGCGAAACCGTCAAAGGACGCAAGCTTATTCTTGCTGCAGGCGTGGTAGGGACCCTTCGGTGCATCCTGGCGGCATGCTCCGAAATTTCAGCGGTACGATTTAGTGATCATGCGCCGTACATGCTCTATACTTGGGGTCTTGGCCGTCTCGTACGCGTCGAACGCACGGATGGCCTGCGGCATTTCAATGCCCTCACCATAGAACGGCTCGAAGGGGACCGAAGCCAGCTGTTCGCCTCTGTCTATCGAATGCGACATGCCCCGCTCAGCTTGTTATTGGCAGTTAGTGGCCTTCCACCAATGCTGCGCGGGTGGTTTGCACCATCGTCGGCCGATCTAATCAAGCCGATTCAGGTTTGGACAGAAACGGCTAAATGTCAGTATCGAATTGATCGCGATGCCGGCAATTTAACGCTTCGCGATGCGCCCGCTGCCGACGACGACGAAACACTGCGCAATTTCTTAGTGTGGCTGAAACATCACTTGGTAACGCTGAAAGTCGCCGCGGCGCGCGGTGGCTTTCATTACCACGCGGGAGAGGTCACGGCCGACGGCATTACATATGTGCCCGTGAGGACGTTTCTTGAAGAGCGATTTGGAGATCAGGTCACCTGTGTTGACGCGACAGTTCTCAAGACGGTCGGCTGCCGTCCGCATTCCTTGACAAGTATGGCCGCCGCTTACAATTTATCCAGGCAAGTTCAGCAATAACACGAACGTGCTGCCTAGTCGGCGAGCCAGGGGCCAGCTGACAAGTAGCCAAAGCGCGAGACCCCGAACTGCGAAGGCAGCCTCATTTTATTGACTGGCCCGTTCCGCGCGAGACATGTAGACGCTTGGGCTGCTATCCGCTTGAACGTTGCTTGCGAAGCTTACGTATCCAGGTGCTGCGATGACTTTTTGCGAGAAAACCGGTGAGGTTACAGTCATCGCACGGCAGAATTACATTCTGATCGCAACGCTGTTTGTTGCGGCGATTCTTCTTCTGTTCCGGAATATTCCGGTTGGGCCCATACCAGCCGGTGATGAATTCGCATACAGCATGATGTCCCGGCAGATTCCCTATTCTCAAGATTGGATTCCAAATTATCTATATTACTTCGTTTATAGCTCGACAAACTATTGCGGTAGAGAATTTTATGCGTGCGTCAAGCTGATCAATGTTCTGTTTCTGCTCCTGGCAGCGACCTTTGTATTTCTGACAGGCCGCCTGTTCGTTGGCTGGTTTTTCTCCTTTCTGATCATGGTCGGGTTTCTCGCAAGTCCCTTCAATGTCTTTTCCTCGATGTTTATGCCGGAAACGATGTATGCCGCAGCGGCATGGTTGCTGCTGTATTTTTATCTTTCGCGTCGGTCTGACTGGGTGCTTCGCGATACTGTCGCAGCAGGACTGGGAATCGCTCTTCTTAGCATGATCAAACCGCACGGCGCTTTTTTCGGGATTGTGTATTTGGGCGCGATTGTATTTGAGCTTCTATTTGCGCGAAAATCGAGCGTGAAAGTCGTCGCCATGAACGCAGCGGCGTTTATTGGATCATTTTTGGTGCTGCGGCTGTCGTTCGGAGCCTTATTTGCCGGCACGCGTGGCCTGAGTATCCTTGGTTCCACTTATGGTGGGCTTGCGGAAAATCACAGCTTAATCGACTACGTCCATGTCGTGATGATGGCGGCGACGCCAGCCGTCAATCACGTCGTGGCGATGTCGCTCGTCGCCGGCGTACCGTTCTGCATTCTGCTGACGCGGGCGTTTCGTGCATCGGCTGAAGGTCCTCTGGCGTCGCGACTGGTCAATTTTGCCGCAATATTCTTCATTGTCATGATCGGCATCGTGTCGGTGTTTACGGCCACAGTTCTTGACGGCGCTGCGGAAACTCTGGTGAGGCTTCACACCCGATACTACGACTTTTTTATTTTCCTCTTTTATCTCGCCGCTGTGGCCGAGCTGACGCGTCGCGATCAACCAAAGCTCGCTGGCAGAGTGTTGGCGGGCGGCGTTGTCTTGCTTCTTGCACTGCTCTCGGTTTTCTATTTGCCCAGCCACTTTACTCAAGGTCTGGTGGACAATCCCGAAGTGCACGGATTGTTTTGGTCGAATAAATATCTTTATGTCTTTGCGAGCGTGAACATCGCACTTATTGGTTTTTGGGCCTTCAATTCGCGGGCAGCGGCAAAACTGTTTTTATTCATCCAAGTGCCGCTCGTGGCAGTCGCAACGTCGGTACTATTGAACCGCGATGTGAGAAGCATGGCGGAATATCAATATCAATATCCGTATGCGAAGGCCGGCATCTTGGCGCGCGATATCTGGGGCCAGCCGCCACCCAACTATTTCGTTGCAGGACAGGGGGTCGCCTCGGCGTGGCACACGCATTTCCATGTCGACAAACCTGGTTCGCGAATTGAGCTTGCGCCCAATGAAACACTTCGTAAGGCTGCAATACCGCGAGACGTCACGGCAGGAATAATCATAGGAAACAACTCAACCGATTTTCCATATGTCACCACCTACACGGATGGACCGATACGGATTATACGAATCCCCGCGCACTAGGTTGAGAGGAAACGACAACTTGGATTACGTAGCTGGCGTCCGGCAACTTTATACAAAGCTTCTAGGTAGAGATGCCGACCCGAAAGGGTTAGAATTTTGGAGTAGCGTAGCGGCCAAGAGCCGCAATCTTGATGCCGCGCGTCTCGGCATCATGGCGACTGACGAGTATCGCGACAAGCTTGGGCGTAGCCAGCAATCCGAGTTGGAAAGTCTTGCTGGCTATAATGGATACTCGAGCTCCGATCTGGCGTTGCTCACGGCGTTTCAGAATCCGATGGCGCAGCCGGAGCCCGGCTTCGTTGTCGACTTTCTTGGCAGCCGTATGCGCACAAGCTCGTTATGGACGAGCGCGCGCGATCTCGATGGTCAGGTGCTCGGCATACCAGTTCCTGGCGACTACCACGCCGAAACCATTGAATGGATCGGCTTGCTGAAAAGCGTCCGGTCGGCCAAGAGCCGCTACGTGGCCATGGAACTCGGCGCCGGCCTCGGCCCCTGGATCGTTGCGGGCGCCGCTGCGGCGCGATCGAAGCAGATCACGGATATCCGCCTTTGCGCGGTGGAGGCGGATCCGCAGCACTTCGCACTGATGAGAC
>DASUGZ010000188.1:0-16666 GCA_036273755.1 Pseudolabrys sp. | reverse complement strand
AAAAATCCGGACGATTGCCATGATTTCCAGACCGTCCACAGCAGTCTTGTCGCCATCTGTTGCACGAATGCCGCACTTGACGCCGGGTTCCCGGGAAAAGCCCCCGCAACCCTGCGGCGAAGCGCGAAAATGACTTTGCCGGCAAGGCGTTAAGAGAAGGTTTACCATCCCGCCGCCACTATCACCGAGATCAAGGCGGCAGCCATTGTGGTGCGCAAAAGTCACAAAGGGACACGATTTGCCGCCCAATTCTGCCCCACTCAACGACTAAATACTGGTCGCAGCCGGCTCGTTCGCCGGCTTCCCAAGGATGGACTGGAGAATACGATGAATGCCCCCCGGGCGACGGAGCAGCGCCAAGACTCCCAGCGCCAGTACAAGAATCTCGACGATCGCTACGGCAAAATCGGAATTTCGGCTGTGGCTGCCGCGGTGCGCCACCAGGGCGAACTGCGCAACGTCACCGACGAGCGCTTTCAGCCGGCCGACAGCGACTACTGAGCAGCCGGGCGCGCCGGCCGACGTGCCGAGCGTGCCCGCCAAGCCTCACCATCGCCACGCCTGACCGATGCTGGCCGCGCCCGCGGCGGTTGCGGCCGCTCTTGCATTGCCGTTGCCATTGCCGAACGCTTGGCCGAAGGTGAAGGCATGAGCGATACGGCCATGGTTGAACCGCTGCTGCTCTGTCCCAAGTGCAAAATCGAAATGCGCCTGTTCGGGATAGAGGCGGAGAGCCAGACCCGCGACATCTTCACCTTCGAGTGCCCGACATGCGATCGAAGTAAGGCACATCCGCGAGTGGATTTGACGCAAGACGTCAACCAACGATCGCTTTGGCCGCGGCAACAACGGCCAATACAAACATCGTTAAATAGTTGATGTAGTAAAGCTGTACCGCCTGGCTGCCGTTCAAGATCGGCCTGCCTGCTTCGACTCGAATCCACTCATAAAAGACCAAGAGGCCGCCTGTCGCCAGAAAACCGCGGAGGCGCCGATGAGTTGAAGCTTTTCACGGCTATGGCTCGTTATGCCGGCCAATAATTCAGCAGCAGACTTGTGCCGAATACGCCGAGGGACATCGCGGTCATGACATAGAGTTGGCCCACCAAGTAGTGACGCAACCACGGCCGGCATTCCTCGCCGCTTTTAGGGCGACCAAACCAGATCATGACGAGTGCAACTGCGATTAGCCCAATGCCAAATCCAAAATCCATGGCCCACCCCCCCGATTGAAGTCATGACCTTTGCCGATCTGGGGCGAGAAGCGAAATATAGATTGTGTAAATTCGCGGAGACCGCCTCAGTTGATGGCCTCTGTCTTTGCGCATTGAGGTGCCGTTTGCGCCGCCGCAATATTCCCTGTGAAGCGGTCTTGACTTAATTCCTTTAAAGGATTATATTCATATTATCCCGCCCCTCGTGACCGAGGGGTGTCTGATCAGCGTCTCCAGACGCGGGGCGGGGAGCGGTGGCCGGGGAATTTCTTTGCATCGGAGATGCGGTGTAAAGTCCCGGCGGTCCAAGCCGCGCGAGGCCCGGCCACCCGGCAGGTGGTCACTTGGGCATAACCGGTGTCCGCAGGGGCGAACTCCGCCCAAAAGGGGAGTTCAGCCCTCCCGGCGCCGGCGAAAGCCCTCTAGCGGTGGGTAAAAATGTTTGCCCACCGGGGATCGCGTGGAGCAAGCCTATAAACACCGCGCGCGGGACGCCTTGGGTTTGGCGGACTTGCGGTTTTACGGACTTCGACAAGCCTCGATGTCGCGAGGCGTCGAGGTCCGCGGGTCCGTCAGGGCCCTGGCGTCCCGCGCGCCCTCGGTACTTTTCCGGGGGCGGGCGGTTTGGAAGACGGCCTACCCGGGGCCGCACAAAGAATACGGGCGATGCTGCATGTCCGCGGCGGCGCGGCGAGGGCGGCACCTCGCAATCCCGATTTCACCGCGATAGGATCGCGCGTTTGTCGGGGGACTGTTCGGCGCTGCCATGGATTTGGGGCAATCCATCTTCGAGAGCATGCCGCATGCCAGCGGCTTTTCGGCGTTCCTCGATTTCATCATCGAGCGCGGACCTTTTGTCGCAGGCGTCGCCTCGATCATTTTCATTCTGATGGACGTGGTCATCATGCGCTGGCGGCGCGGCCGGCCGGTGCCCGAAAAAACCAACCACGTTTTGGAGCTGTTGAGTTCCTTCGGCCTGATGCTCGGCATCGTGCTGGTCACTCTGTTCGGCCTCTACTCGCTGCACAACAAATGGATGCCGAAGCCGCCGGAGATCGCGTGGCAGGAAAAGATCGCCGACACGCTGCAACGCTGCCTGACCCGTCTGGACGCGCTGCCCTTCGAGGCGCGCCAACGGCTCGAGCGGCGGCTGCTCGACAGATACGAATCGCCCAAGTTCCATTGCCTTGCCTTTGCATTGCAGAACGCAGGCTCGGCCGACCTTTCGCTGCGCTCGGACGCCTCGGCCGCGGAACGCTACCGCGCCGAAATGCGGCTGGCCGATCGTCTTCTCGAAATTCCCAAGGTGTCCGACATTCTGGGCCGGGCGTTCAGCATCAGCAAAGAGAACTTTCTCGGCTACGGCTACAGCCTGCCTTCCGACAACTCGGAACCGCGGGCGCGCGAGTACCTGGTCAAGAATCAATGCTCGATGTCGAGCAAGCCGGGCGGCCCTTGCGCGCTGGCGAACAGCGCATCGACGCAAGTGTTCACCTGGATTTTCAGCCCGGGCGTCGTGCGCGCCACCGAAACGATCGGCGCCATCCTGAGCAGAAATCAGCCGGAAGAAAACCGCGAAGCCTTCGCCGACCTGTTGAAGCAGATCGACGAAGGCAGGCTCTCGAAATCGCCGCCATTGCTGATCCGGTTTTCGAAATTTCCGATCACCGGCTATTTCGGCACCATCGGCCGCCCCGACTCGACATTCGTGTTTTTTTCCAATCTCGACGAGATGTGGAACAGAAGTATCGCCGCCAGCGAAACGATTTCCGGCCGCGAGCCGGATACGTCCGCGGGCGGGACGCAAGGCGTGCGTATCTTCGTCTGGGTCTATTATCCGACCAGCGCGGACGACGCGCAGGCGGCGACGTGGAAGAATATTTTCAAGCTGCTCAAGTCCACGGTCCGGGTCGATCCGGACATCGCGCGGCTGGCGCGCGAATAGAGACGGCGCGGCCTCACACGTGCTGGCCGCCGTTGATGTGGATCTCGGCGCCGTTCACGTAGGACGAGGTCTCCGTGCACAGCACGTAAATGATCTTGGCGACCTCGTCGGTCGTACCGAGCCGCTGCATCGGAATCTGCTCGACGATCTTGTCGGTGCCCGGCGACAGGATGGCGGTGTCGATCTCGCCCGGCGCGATGGCGTTGACGCGGATGCCGAGCCGGCCGAAGTCCGACGCCATTTCGCGCGTGAGCGACGCCAATGCCGCTTTCGAGGTGGCGTAGGCGGCGCCGGCGAACGGGTGCACGCGCGAGCCCGCGATCGAGGTGACGTTGACCACCGATCCCTTGGCCGCTTTCAACTCATCGACCAGTCCACGCGCTAGCATGATCGGCGCGAAGAAGTTGACGCGGAACACCTGCCTCCAGGTTTCGATCGTCGTGTCGATCGATCCCATCCGCGTGCTGCCTTCCGCCTTGGGTGAGATCGCGGCGTTGTTGACCAGCGCGTGGAGTTCGTGTGTGTCGAGCCGCTTCTTGATCTCGGAGATTGCCGCTTCGGTATTGCCTTCATCGGCGAGATCGACCTGGATGTGATCCTCGGGTCCGGCGTCCCACGGACAATTCTCCGGAAACGGATGGCGCGAGCAGGTGATCACGCGCCAGCCCGCCGCCGAAAAGCGTTTGACGGTGGCGTGGCCGATGCCGCGGCTCGCTCCGGTGAGCAGCAGCGTGCGGCGCGGCTGGTTCGATGGCGTGTTCGGCATGAAGCCTTTCTAGCTCACGGATAAAGCCGCGTCTTGTTCCATGGCGCGCCGAGTCCGGCGCGCACGAACTCGACGCGGTCGTGCAGGCGGAACGGCCGGTCGTGCCAGAATTCGATCTTCAGCGGAATGACGCGGTAGCCCGACCAGTTCGGCGGCCGCGGCACCGCGCCGATGGCGAATTTGGTGGCGTAGATGGCGACCGCCTTCTCGAAGGCAAGCCGGCTTTCCAAAGGCTGCGACTGCTTGCTCGCCCAGGCGCCGATCTGCGCCTGCTTCGGCCGGGTGGCGAAATAGGTATCGGCTTCGGCGTCGGTCACGCGCTCCACGGTTCCGCGCACGCGCACTTGCCGGTTCAGCGATTTCCAATGGAACACCAGACAGGCTTGCGGGTGGACGTCCAACTCCCGCCCCTTTTGGCTGTCAACGTTGGTGTAGAACACGAATCCACGATCATCGACGCCCTTGAGCAGGACCATGCGGGCATCTGGCAGCCCGCCGGCGTCGACGGTCGCCAGCGTCATGGCCGTCGGATCGCGTGGTTCCGAGGCCGTCGCCTCGGTGAGCCAGGCGGCGAAAAGCCGCAACGGCTCGTCCGCGGCGGTGAAATCACCACTCGTTAACCAGCTTGGGTGTTCTATTGGAGCCGTGTCCGCCATTGCCGTCCGGAGTGCCTGAGTGGCCGGTGCCCTAACTCGCTGTTTCGCCAGCCGCCTTTATAGTGGAAGCGGCCGCGCCCGCCTATGGCGCGCCGCGCCGTTTGCCGGGGCGTTGACGCTGGCGCTCGCCGGCGGCGGCTGCAGCATTTCGATGTCGGCGCTCGATCCGCTGTTCGGCGGCTCGGAAAAATCCGAAACCACCGGTTCGATCACACCGCCGCCCGGCGCCAAAGGCGTCGCTCAGTTGCCGCCCGACGGCGATCTCGCCTATGCGCGCGCCGCAGCGTCCGATGTGCTCGCCAGCGGCGGCAAGGATTCGAGCGCGCCTTGGGAAAATCCGCGCACCGGCGCGCGCGGTACCGTGACGCCGATCGCCTCGGCCTATACCCAAGATGGTCTGACCTGCCGCGATTTTCTGGCGAGCTACGTACAAGGCGCGTCGCAGGCCTGGATGCAGGGCGAGGCCTGCAAGCAGGACAAAGGCAGTTGGGAAGTTCGCGCGCTCAGGCCCTGGAAGCGGTCGTAGGGCCTCGCCCGTCCCGGCAGAGGAATTGCATCCGGGCCGTTTGAACCCCACATTAAGCCCGAGTCGCCGGCAAACGACCGGCGAGCAGGGGCATTTCACGGGAGTTTGGACGGATGCGCGACCCCTACGAGGTTCTGGGGGTATCGAAGGGTGCGAGCGAAGCGGAGGTCAAAAGCGCCTTCCGCAAGCTCGCCAAGAAGCTGCATCCCGACGCCAACAAGCACGACCCCAAGGCCGCCTCGCGGTTCTCCGAGCTCAACGCCGCCTACGAAATCGTCGGCGACGACAAGAAGCGCAAGGCCTTCGACAACGGCGAGATCGACGCCGAGGGCAAGCCGCGCTTCCAGGGTTTCGAAGGCGCGCATCCGGGCGGCGGCGCCGGCTTCGGGCCAGGCTCGCATTTCGAAAGTTTCAGCTTCGGCCCCGACGGTTTTCAGCGCGGCGGCGGGGCGGGCGGCGGTGGCGGCTTCGAGGACGTCCTGCGCAACATGTTCGGTGGTACCGCGCGCGGCGGTGGCCGCGGCTTCGGCCGGCAATTTGGCGCGGAAGATTTCGCCGAGCCGTCCACCGGGCAGGACCTGCACGCCGAGATGACCATCGGGCTGGCAGATGCTGCCAAGGGCACCAAGACGCGCGTGCATCTGCCGACTGGCAAGGACGTCGAGGTGAAAATCCCGGCAGGGCTTACCGACGGCCAATCGATCCGCTTGAAAGGGCAGGGCTGGCCGATCGCCGGCGGCAAGGCCGGCGATGCGCTCATTACGGTGCACGTCGCGCCGCATCCTTTATTCAAGCCGGACGGCGCCGACCTGCGGCTCGACCTGCCGATCACGCTCTACGAGGCGGCGCTCGGTGGCAAAGTGCGGGTGCCGACGCTCGACGGCGCGGTGGAACTGGCGATACCGCCCGGCACCAATTCCGGCCGAACGTTCCGCCTCAAGGGCAAAGGGCTGAAATCGAAGAGCGGCGTCGGCGATCTGCTCGCCACCGTGCGGGTCGTGCTGCCGGACAAGACCGACGACGCGTTCAAGGAACTCATGCGTCAGTGGCGCGACAGCAAGCCCTACGATCCGCGCAAGGATCTGGACTGAGCGATCAGGACTTGCGCCCGGCGCCGCGGTCGATCTGCTCCCATGCCGCGCGCGTAACCTGCCGCAGGCGTTCGTGATCGGCCGGTCCGCTCACCACATAAGCGTGCTTGTCGTCGACCCAATAGAACGCGGAAAAGCGATCGCCTTCCTTGTAGCGCAGCGCGGTTTCCGGCGAGGTCGCCGGCGCCGAATAAATGGTGAAGCGCTCGCCCGAGGCGCCCTCATACATGTAGAAGGCCGCGGCGGCGCCGGTCGGTCCCGGCAACAGCCGGCCGCCGATCAGCTTCAGGCCGAGCGATTCCAGGTCGGGAATGTGCTGCTGATAGCCGAGCCGCTTGGTCAGCCACTGTGTCATGTGCGGACGCTCGTTGCCCGGCACCTCGACCGGATGGCGCACCTCGACCACGTAGAGCCGGTAAGCCTCCAGTGCGTCGGCGGTAATGGTTTCGAAGCTGCTCGAGGCACCCGTTGTCGCGCCATGTGCGACCCAGCCGGCCGTGCCGCCGGCAAGGAATGCGACGACGGCGGCCGCGGCAGCCATGGCTTTCCATGAACCGCTGACGCCCGCCCGGCCGAGCTGCATCACACGGTCGAGCTTGAGACGGTCCGGCACCGGCTCGCTGGCGGCCGCGCCATAGCGCGCGCGAATCGCGTCGGCTTGCGCCCGCCAGGCGACGACCAGCGCGGCCTGTTCCGGATGTGCGCTCAGCCAGGCGGTGACGGCGTCCTGGCGGTCGGCCGGCAATTCGCCGTCGACATAAGCGTGCAGTTCCTCCTCGGTCACGGGTGCATCGCGATCGATCATTGCTCCACCTTCTCTCTCATTTCACGCGGCGTAGCGCCGGGCGCCCGCCGTCTAAAAAGGTTTTGATCTGAGCGCGTGCGCGCGCCAGACGCGACATCACGGTGCCGATCGGCACCCCCTGCACCTCCGCGACTTCGCGGTAGGTGAGGCCTTCCAGCACCACCAGCAACAACGCGTTGCGCTGGTCCTCCACCAAAGTCGCCAATGCCCGCTCGATATCGCGGGCGCCGGCTTCGGGTCCCGCCAGATCGGGCGCGTCGTTGTCCTCGAGCGGCGACAACGCCGGCCGCCGCGCCAATGAGCGCAGCCGGTTGCGGTTGAGATTGGTCAGAATGGTATAAAGCCAACTGCGCATCTCGCCGCCATGAAACAAATGCTCGGACCGCAGCGCCCGCACCAGCGTGTCCTGCACTAGGTCGTCGGCGATGTCGGAATCGCGCGTCAGTGCCCGCGCATAACGCCGTAACGCCGGGATCGTCGCCTCGACCTGTTGTCCGAACGTGGCCAATCGGGTTCCTCTGCCGGATCCGTACGCCTTTCGGCGTGGCATTCACCCGGAAAAACCCCGCCGCCACAAACATATTCCGCAAAATGAATTGAAATCCAGGTGCCGGGCAGGCAAAGCGGACCTTGCTTGCTGGGCTGATGGCCCTATGCCATACGAACGGGACGGGCGCCCGCCGGGCCGACGAGATAGCCAATGCCGGAAACCTCCAATCTGATGCGCGGCAAGCGCGGCCTGATCATGGGCGTGGCCAACAACCGTTCGATTGCGTGGGGTATTGCCCGCACCTGCCGCGAGCATGGCGCCGACCTCGCCTTTACATACCAGGGCGAAGCGCTGAAGAGGCGCGTCGAGCCGCTGGCGGAGGAGGTGGACGGTCTGGTCGTCGGGCATTGTGATGTCACGGACACAGCCTCGCTCGATGCGGTCTTCGCCAACGTGAAATCGGCCTGGGGTTCGCTCGATTTCGTGCTGCACGCCATCGCCTTTTCCGACAAGGACCAGCTCGTCGGCCGCTACGTCGACACCACGGCGGACAACTTTACGCAGACGATGCTGGTGAGCTGCTACTCGTTCACCGCCGTCGCGCAGCGCGCCGAGAAGCTGATGACGAACGGCGGCTCGATGCTCACGCTGACATATTACGGCGCGGAAAAATGGATGCCGCATTACAACGTGATGGGCCTCGCCAAGGCCGCGCTGGAATCCTCGGTGCGCTATCTCGCCGCCGATCTCGGCGTCAAGAACATCCGGGTCAACGCCATCTCGTCGGGGCCGATCAAGACGCTGGCCGCCTCCGGCATCGGCGATTTCCGCTATATCCTGAAGTGGAATGAGTACAACACGCCGATGCGGCGCAATGTGACGCTGGAAGATGTCGGCAAAGCCGGCGTGTTTTTTCTCTCCGATCTATCGAGCGGCGTGACCGGCGAGATCCAGCACGTCGATGCCGGCTATCACATCGTCGGCATCAAAAATCCCGATGCGCCCGACATGGCGGTCAACGTCAAACAGGAAGACTAGGATCGGTCTTTTATCGCCGGGCGTCACTCCGAGGTTCGTTTGCCGCCGCCCACCGTCTATTACATCCGCCACGGCGAGACCGACTGGAACGTCGCCGGCCGCCTGCAAGGCCGCCGCGACATCGAACTCAATGCGCGCGGGCGCGCGCAGGCGTGCCATTGCGGCGAGGTGCTTCGCGACCTGTTTGCCCGCGACAAGCGCGACCCAGGGACTCTCGATTACGTGTCGAGCCCGCTCAAGCGCGCCAGCGAAACCATGCGCTTGGTGCGCGTCGGGCTCGGGCTGCCGGCGGACGGCTACCGGAGCGACGAGCGGCTCGCGGAAATTGCCTTCGGTGCCTGGGAAGGCTTCACCATCGCGCAACTGCACGAGCGCGATCCCGCCCGCATCGCACAACGCGAGCACGACAAATGGCATTTCCTGCCGCCGGGTGGCGAAAGCTACGAGATGGTGGCCGCGCGTATGCGCGTTTGGTATGCGGGCCTTGCCAAGGACACGGTGGTGACCGCCCACGGCGGCACCGCGCGCGGGCTCATCGCCGATCTCGGCATCGCCAAGCCGGCCGCGGCGCCGCTGCTCGATATCGAGCAGGGCATGGTGTATGTGTTTGAGGGCGAAGCGCTGACGCGCTATTCGTGATGCCGAGGGCGTGCGTCGGCGCGCCGGGATGACCTTGGGAATGCAGGCGATGAAACGGCCCGTGGTCGGTGTGATCGGTAGCGCGCACCTTGCTGAAAATCGGTTTCCCGCCCAGCGCGTCGGCGAGCGAAACCTGATGGCAGTGGCCGAGGTCGTCGGTGCGCTGCCGCTGATCTTTGCCGGCGACCCGGCCATGACCGATATCGACGCTCTACTGGAAACGGTGGACGGCGTGCTGCTGACCGGCGCCCGCGCCAATGTGCATCCGACGCATTTCGGCGCCGAAGAACATCCGAGCTATGAGCCTTACGATCAGCGCCGCGACGCGCTGGCGCTGCAACTGGTCAAGGTCTGCGTCGAGCGCGGTGTGCCGCTGCTGGGCCTGTGTCGCGGCTTCCAGGAGATGAACGTCGCTTTCGGCGGTTCGCTGCATCCAGAGATTAGGGAATTGCCGGGGCGCATGAATCACCGCATGCCACGGCTGCCGACGGGTGAAATTCACCCCGATCAGGAGGTGATTTACGGCGAGCGGCACGACGTGCGCCTCACGCCGGGCGGGGTGTTTGCGACGCTGCTGGGCCAGGAAACCATTCGCGTCAATTCGCTGCATGGCCAAGGCATCCTCGAGCCGGGCCAGCGCATCGTGGTCGAGGGCATCGCGGAAGACGGTACCATCGAGGCGATCCGTATCGCCGACGCGCGGGGTTTTGCCTTGGGCGCGCAATGGCATGCCGAGTACGAAGCGCAGCGAAATCCCGTCAACCGCGCGATCTTTCAGGCTTTCGGCGCGGCGATCGCGGAACGCCAAAGCCGCGGCTAAGGGCGCGGGCGCCAAGTTAAGCCTGTGGCGGCGGCCCATTTGACCACCGCCATGGCCCGCGGTACGGAATTGTCATGTCGTTCAATACCTTCGGCCATATGTTCCGGTTCACCTCATTCGGCGAAAGCCATGGGGCCGCAATCGGCTGCGTGGTCGACGGCTGCCCGCCGCGGATCCCGCTGACCGAAGCCGACATCCAGGTCTATCTCGACAAACGCCGGCCGGGGCAATCGCGCTTCACCACGCAGCGCCAGGAGCCGGACGCGGTGAAGATCATGTCCGGCGTCTTCGCCGGCGATGACGGCGTTCAAGTCACCACCGGCACGCCGATCATGCTGATGATCGCGAACGTCGACCAGCGCTCGAAGGACTATACCGACATCAAGGACAAATACCGGCCAGGCCATGCCGGTTACACTTACGACGTCAAATACGGCATCACCGATTATCGCGGCGGCGGGCGCGCCTCGGCGCGCGAAACGGCGGCGCGCGTCGCAGCCGGCGCGGTGGCGCGCAAGGTCGTGCCCGGCCTCACTGTGCGCGGCGCGCTCATCCAGATGGGTCCGCACAAGATCGACCGCGCGCGCTGGGACTGGAATGAGGTTGCCAAAAATCCGTTCTTGTGCCCGGACGCCAAGCAGGCCAAGTTTTTCGAGGAGTACCTCGACGGCGTGCGCAAGTCGGGCTCATCCTGCGGCGCGGTGATCGAGGTCGTTGCCGAGGGTGTGCCGGCGGGTCTCGGCGCGCCGGTCTATGCCAAGCTGGATGGCGATCTCGCCGGCGCGCTGATGGGCATCAACGCCGTCAAGGGCGTCGAGATCGGCGACGGCTTTGCGACCGCGGCGATGAACGGCGAGGATAACGCCGACGAGATGCGCATGGGCAATGATCGCAAGCCGGTGTTCCTGTCGAACCACGCCGGCGGTATTCTCGGCGGAATTTCGTCGGGTCAGGCGATCGTCGCGCGTTTCGCCGTTAAGCCGACCTCGTCGATCCTTGCCCCGCGCAAGACCGTCGACCGTTACGGCAACGACACCGACATCGTTACCAAGGGCCGCCACGACCCGTGCGTCGGCATCCGCGCAGTGCCGATCGGCGAGGCCATGGTGGCATGCGTGCTGGCCGATCACTATCTGATGCATCGCGGCCAGGTGGGCGAGGGGACCGCGTGGCCGTTCAAGCCCGCTTGAGGCAGACACGTGTCCGATAGCCACAGCAAGGTCGACGCCGCCATCAGGGCCTTCGCCACAGGCGAGATCGTGGTGGTCACCGACGACGACGACCGCGAAAACGAGGGCGACCTGTTCGTCGCTGCTTCGCTGTGTACGCCGGAGAAGATGGCGTTCATCATCCGCAATACGTCGGGTATCGTTTGCGCGCCGCTCGGCGCCGAACTGGCGCGGCGCCTGCACCTCGACCCGATGGTGGCGGAAAACGACGCGCCGCTCGGCACCGCTTTCACCGTTTCGGTCGACGTGCGGCACGGGCTGACCACCGGCATCTCGGCGGAGGAGCGCACCAACACGGTGCGCGCGCTCGCCAATGACAACAGCGGCGCCGCCGATTTCGTGCGGCCCGGTCACGTGTTCCCGCTGCTGGCGCGCCAAGGCGGCGTGCTGATGCGCTCGGGTCACACCGAGGCTTGCGTCGATTTGTGCCGGCTCGCCGGCCTGCCGCCGGTCGGCGTGCTGTCCGAACTCACCAACGATGACGGTACTGTGATGCGGGGGCCGCAAGTAACGGCCTTCGCGCAGAAACACAAATTCGCGCAGGTGTCGATCGCCGAATTGATCGCCTACCGGCAGCATCGCGACAAGCTGGTCGAGCGTGCCGCCGAATTCCACGTCGCTTCCGAGATAGGCCCGCTCAAAGGTTACGCCTATGTGACGCCGTTCGACCGCGTGCACCACATGGCGTTTGTGTATGGCGACATCGGCGACGGCCGCGCGGTGCCGGCGCGTCTGCACCGCGCCGACGTGATCGGCGATGTGTTCGGGGGCGCCAAGCCGATCCACGACGCGCTCATGCGCTTCAAAAAGGAAGGACGCGGCGTCATCGTCTATCTGCGCGATGGCACCGCCGGCGTGCCGGTCGCGGAAATTCCGCAGGGTGATGCCAGCGGCACCGAGGCGGCGCGCTCCAAGCAATGGCGCGAGATAGGCTTGGGCGCGCAAATTCTCAAAGACATCGGCATTTCCTCGATCAAGCTGCTGTCCTCCAGCAAGCGTACCTACGTGGGGTTGAGCGGCTTCGGCATCGAGATCGTCGGTACCGAGACGCTCGAAAGTTAGCGCGGGCTGCCCGCCTCGGACGATTTTGTCCACCCATCCCATTGCGGTCAGCGGCAAAGCCGCGAATACTCGACCCGGGTACTGGCATGAGCTGGAGGGGTACAACGTCATGACGACAATTACGACGGCCGCGGGTACGACCGCGTGGTACTGGAATCGCTGGACTCAATTGGTGCTCGGCTTGATCGCAATGATGGCGATCTCCAGCCCGCAATATGTGTGGACGCTGTTTACCGGGCCGCTGAACCAGAAATTGGGAACGACGCTTGCGGAATTGCAGTGGACGTTCTCGTTGCTGATCATCCTGCAGACCTGGTGCTCGCCCCTGCAAGCCTATCTCGTCGACCGCTTCGGTCCGCGCCTCTTGATCTCGGTCGGCGCGGCGATGTCGGGCGGCGGCTGGGTGCTGTCGGCCTATGTCAGCAATATCTGGGCGCTCTATTTCACCTATGGGATCGTCTGCGGCTTCGGCACCGGCATCATCTATGTCGGCATCATCGGCCTGATGATGCGCTGGTTCCCCGATCGGCGCGGGCTAGCCACCGGTCTTGCCGCCGCCGGCTATGGCTTCGGCGCGATCTTCACCAGCTTCCCGATCGACAGCATGATCAAGTCGTCCGGCTATGCGCACACGCTGGTCGTGTTCGGCATCGTCCTGGGCTTGATCGGGATCATTGCGGCGCAATGGATGCGTGTCCCGCCGGAAGGCTGGCTGCCGGAAGGCTATTCGCCCGCAACCGCAACGACCATGCAGTCCAAGCGCAGCTACACGCCGCAGGAGATGCTGCGTAGCCCGATCTTCTGGCTGCTGTTCATCATGATGAGCATGATGTCCACCTCGGGCCTGATGGTCGTGTCGAACGTCGGGCCGTTCGCCAAGGAATTCAAAGTTGCGGACGTGCTGGTGATCGGCATGGCGGCGCTGCCGCTGTCGCTGACTTTGTCGCGCTTCACCAACGGGTTGACGCGGCCGTTTTTTGGCTGGGTCTCCGACCGTATCGGCCGCGAGATGACGATGTTCGTTGCGTTCTCGCTGGAATGCGCCGCAATCCTGGTGCTGTTCGCGTTCATCGACCAGCCGGCACTGTTCGTGGTGCTGACCGGCCTGGTGTTCTTCGGCTGGGGCGAGATTTTCTCGCTGTTCCCATCGACGCTGACCGACACGTTCGGTCCGAAATACGCGGCCACGAATTACGGCTTCCTCTATATCGCGCAGGGGGTCGGCTCGATCCTCGGCGGCCCGGCCGCGGCTTACATCAAGCAGATGACCGGAAGCTGGACTGCGGTGTTCCTGATCGTAGCGGCGCTCGATATTATCACTGCGCTGCTCGCGATCACGGCGCTGCGCGCGATGCGCGCCAAGCACATCAACGCGAGTTAGTCCGCATCGCAAATAGGGTAGGGCCGGCCGGAGCGATCCGGCCGGCCCTGCCATTTTCTCGCCCGTAAACTTGTGGCAAGATTTCCGTCGGGGCGAAAGGACGTTTCATGCCGCGCGGTCCTATTGTGATCGCTACGCTTGCAGCCGTTGGCCTGATGGCGGCCGGCGTCACGGCGGCGGGCATCCCGCGCTTCGCCGACAAGAGCGCGAACGCCATTGCGGTCGACGTCGAGTTGGTGATCGCGGTCGACGTTTCGTTTTCCATGGACCCCGACGAGCAGGCGCTGCAGCGCGAAGGTTACGTGCAGGCGCTCACCTCGCGTGAATTTCTCCAGGCGCTGCGCGAAGGCGCAAACGGCAAGATCGCCGTTACTTATTTCGAATGGGCCGGCCAGTTCGACCAGAAGATCATCATGCCGTGGCGGCTCATCGAGGGCCCGGAATCGGCGGACGCCGTCGCCGCCGAGATTGCGCGGGCGCCGTACCGGCGCGCCTCGCGCACCTCGATTTCCGGCGGGTTGCTTTTTGCCAAGCCGCTGTTCGATAACAGCGGCTACCGAGGCCTCCGCCGGGTAATCGACGTGTCCGGCGACGGCACCAACAATGCTGGCGCGTTGATCGTGCCGACGCGCGAGGAGGTGCTCGCCGCCGGCATCACCATCAACGGGCTGCCGATCATGCTCAAGCGGGCGACGCGCGGCTCGATGGATATCGACAACCTCGACGTTTACTACGAGGACTGTGTCATCGGCGGCCCCGGGGCTTTCGTCCTGCCGATCCGCGAGCGCAGCCAGTTTATCGAAGCGACGCGCAACAAGCTGGTGCTGGAAATCTCTGGCCGCGAGCCGGAACCGCGCGTCATTCCGGCGTCGTCGCAGGCGCCGCGCATTTCCTGCACCATCGGCGAGAAGATGTGGCAGGAGCGCTGGGGCGGCTACGATTTCCGCTGAACATCAGCGCTCGAACTTCGCAACGATCTCGACATGGAATGAATAGCGGAATTGGTCGACCGGCGTGACGCCGACAAGTTTATAGCCGCCGCTCACCAGAATACCGGCGTCGCGCGCAAAGGTGGCTGCGTCGCACGACACCGCTACAACGGTCGGCACGGTGCTCTTTGCGAGTTCGCGCGCCTGTGCCTCGGCGCCTTGACGCGGCGGATCGAATACCACCGCATCGAAACCCTTGAGATCGGCGGCCATGAATGGACGGCGAAATAGATCGCGCGCCTGCGCTTCGACCGGCTTGAGGCCGGTGGTCTTCGCTGCGGCCTGTTGCAGCGCCTTCACAGCGCCGGAGTCGCTGTCGAAGGCGCTCACCCGCGCGCGCTCGGCGAGCCGCAGGGCAAAGGTGCCGATGCCGCAGAAAAGATCGGCGACACGCTTTGCCCCATTGACGTGTTCGAGCACCAGCCGCGCCAGCGTTGCTTCGCCTGCGGCGGTCGCCTGCAGGAACGCGGCGGGCGGCAACAGCACTGCGGCGCGGCCGACCTGCAACAGCGGCGGCGCGGCCTGCGCCACCAATTCACCGTGCCGGGTGATGCGCGCGAGCCTGTGCTTTTCCGCGAGGCCGGCAAGCGCCGTGGTGCGCGATGGATTGAGCGGGCCGGATCCGCGCACGTCGACGTCCATGCCGGAATCGGTCGCCGTCACTTGAATGTCGAGAGGCTTGTTGGCGGGCTTCAAGATTTCGGCGATCGCCCAGGCCGCGGGGATGGCGCCGCTCAGGCCGAATGCGAGAATTGGGCAGCGGTCGATAGCGACGATGTCATGCGCGCGGGGTGCGGTGAAGCCGACCTCGAGCAGACCGCGCGCGCCGCGTCGCGCGTGCAGCACGGCGCGGCGGCGGCCTTGTCCGTGCGCGTCGACGATGTCGGCGACCGGTGCGATGACGCCGGCCTGCGCCAGCGCCTCCGCCACCAGCCCGCGTTTCCACAGGTGGTATTCGGCGAGTGACCAGTGTTGCATGGCGCAGCCGCCGCACCGAGTGAAATGCTTGCAGATCGGCGCAATGCGCTCATGGCTCGCTCTGTCGACATGATCGAGATGACGACGGTCGGGGTGGCCCGCAACCGGATCGACCTTCACCGTTTCGCCGGGCAGTGTGTAGGGCACATAGACGGGCCCTTCGGGCGTGTCGGCGACGCCGTCGCCGCGGTGGCCGAGGCGGGCAATGGTCAGTTGCTCAGTCACGCGCCGCTCCGAGCAGGAACTCAGCATTGCCGTCGCCGCCTGCGATCGGCGAGGGGACGACGCCGAGTACGCGCCAGCCGAGCGCCGTAATCGCAGCCGAAATATCGGCGCAGACCGCGGCGTGCACGGCGGCGTCGCGCACGATACCCTTCTTCACCAGCGTCGGCCCGGCTTCGAATTGCGGTTTGATCAGCGCGACAAGTTGCGTGCGGTGCCCCACCAACTTGAGGGCCGGCGGCAGCGCCAATTTCAGCGAGATGAAGCTGACATCGACGGTCACAAAATTTGGCGTGACGCGAAATGTTGCCGGCGTGCAGGCGCGGATGTCGGTATCTTCAAGCGACACGACGTCGGGCCGTGTACGCAAGCTGTCGTGGATTTGGCCGTGGCCAACATCGATGGCATAAACGAGCTTGGCGCCGCGTTCCAGCAGGACCTGCGTGAAGCCACCGGTCGAAGCGCCGACATCGAGACAAACGCGATCGCGCGGATCGAAGCCGAAATGATCGAGCGCCGCGGCGAGCTTCAGGCCGCCGCGCGACACGTAAGGGTGCGCGGGGCTTGCGCGCAGCGCGGCATCGACCGCGATTTCTTCCGAGGCCTTGCGCACGACCGCGTTGTTGGCGCTCACCAGGCCGGCTTCGATCGCCGCTTGCGCCTTGGCGCGGCTGTCGAACAGGCCGCGCTCGACCAGCAGACGATCGGCACGCAAACGTTCAGGCGGCGTCATGGATGCTCCCGGCGAATCCTACATGATCTGACGGAACAAGTTCCAACGGCAAATGTTGCCACCACGGCGACACGGTGTCGTT